>LT629302.1:945000-1260000 GCA_900104375.1 Flavobacteriaceae bacterium MAR_2010_188 | reverse complement strand
CCAGACCGATTTAAGGTAGATTCTACCGCGACTATTATTTTAGAAGAACATCAACCCAATTATTTAAAGTATAAATCGAATAACTCTAACGAAGGGTTTGCAGTATTCTCAGAGATTTATTATCCAAACGGATGGATTTCAACTATTGACGGTAAGGAAGTTCCGCATTACCGAGTAGATTACGTCTTAAGGGGATTAGATTTGCCAGCTGGTTCTCATACCATCGAGTTTAGGTTTGATCCTGAAGTTGTAAAAACAGGTGGCTCCATTGCTTTGGCAAGTTCCATAATCTTTGGATTATTGCTAATTGGTGGATTATATTTTGAATTCAAAAAAGAAAAGAACGAAGAGGAAGAGAATATTTAACCAGCATTCTATTTTTCTTATTATAAATGACCAACCAAGAACCCAAAAAAGTATTGATTGTGGCATATTATTGGCCGCCAGCAGGAGGGCCCGGGGTGCAACGTTGGTTAAAATTCGTAAAATATCTCCCTGAATTTAATATAAAACCAATCTTGTTTGTTCCTGATAATCCAAGCTATCCTATCGTTGACGAAAGTTTGGTCAAGGAAATCCCAAAGGGAATGGAAATAATTAGAACACCAATTCGGGAAATTTATAAACTGGCCTCAATTATCTCAAAAAACAAAAGTAAAATCATCAGTAGAGGAATAATCCCGAAAAGCTCTAAACAGAGCAGTTTAGAAAAACTGTTGTTATATGTTAGAGGCAATTATTTTATCCCAGACGCCAGAATCGCCTGGGTTAATCCTTCGGTCGACTACTTAACAAAATATATTTCAAAAAATAAGATAGACACAATTATTACTACTGGTCCGCCTCATTCAATGCATTTAATCGGGTTAAATTTGAAAAAAAAGCTTTCAATAAAATGGATTGCCGATTTTAGAGACCCCTGGACCACAATAGGCTATCACAAAGAACTAAAACTGACGAAAAATAGTCAGCAAAAGCACTTAGAACTTGAAGCAGAAGTTTTAATAAATGCTGATCAGATTATAGTTACAAGTCACCATACCAAGACCGAATTTGAGTCAAAAACGGATCGGCCAATAGAAGTTATTACCAATGGGTACGATGAACATGAAATTGAAACACCTAAAAAAGATTCAAAATTTACTTTGGCACATATTGGTTCGCTATTGTCCGATAGAAATCCGAAAATTTTATGGGAAGTGATTTCTGAGTTGATAGAAGAAATTGAAGAATTCAGAAAGAATTTCAAACTAAAATTAGTCGGTACGGTTAGCGAAGAAATCATGAGCTCGATTGACGAACACGGACTAAAAAAGTATACTGAATATTATGGTTATCTAGAGCACGATGAAGCTCTTGTTCATCAAATGTCGAGTAGAATTTTGTTGTTGATTGAAATTGATTCAGAAGAAACAAAAGCCATTATACCAGGGAAATTCTTTGAATACCTGCATAGCGGCACGCCTATTTTGGCAATCGGACCAAATGGCTCGGATATCGAAACCCTGATTGCAGAAACCAACAGCGGTAGGTATTTTTCATATAATTCCAAAGATAAAATCAAGAATCAACTTCTACGATATTTTGAAGATTACCAGGCCAATAATCTACTGGCCGTAAATAAAAACATCGAAAAATATAGTCGTAAAAATTTAACCCAGAAATTATCTCAACTGATATAAAATGGGAATCGTTTCTAGCCAATCACTTAAAAACACGGTCACAACCTATATCGGATTTGCGATTGGAGGTGTAAATGCACTTTTCCTCTTTACCAATTTTCTCGAAGACCAATATTACGGGCTTATTTCATACATCCTTTCGACTGCAAATATTATGATGCCGTTAATGGCATTTGGGGTTCAAAATACTCTTATAAAATTTTTCAATTCATATAAAACCAAGAATAATCAGAACAGTTTTTTAACTCTGATGCTCCTCTTGCCATTGCTACTAATCATCCCGATTACCATTATTACGATTTTCGGTTATGATGTAATCGCCGGGCTTCTTTCACAGAAAAATGAAATAGTTAATGACTACGTCTGGCATATTTTAATTGCAGCGATAAGCATGGCTTATTTTGAAGTTTTTTATGC
Source organism: Flavobacteriaceae bacterium MAR_2010_188 (assembly GCA_900104375.1). Classification (NCBI taxonomy): domain Bacteria; kingdom Pseudomonadati; phylum Bacteroidota; class Flavobacteriia; order Flavobacteriales; family Flavobacteriaceae; species Flavobacteriaceae bacterium MAR_2010_188. The sequence goes on along the minus strand of LT629302.1, from coordinate 1,257,901 downwards.
ATGGGCAAAGGCTCATATGAAATCTGTCTTCGGAAATTTTTTAAAGGAAGTTTTTCATCGCTTTCTTATTTCAGCTCTCTTAATCGGAGTTTATTTTAAATGGCTTTCAGTTGAAGGTTTTATATTGGCAGCAGTACTTACTTACGTTTTACGAATGTTGATGATGCAGATTTATGCATTCAGTCTCAGATTGCCTAGACTAAGATTTAAGAAAATAGATAATACGCCCAAGGTTTTAAAATATTCATTTTTAATAATGATTGCTGGATCAATTGCAACCGTCATTCTAGACATCGATAAGTTTATGTTGGGGCAGATGATAGAAATTGAAAATGTGGCTTATTATAGCGTTGCAATATATATTGCCACAGTGGTGGCCGTTCCACAAAGAGCTATGCACCAGATTCTGTTACCGCTTACCGCAAAGTTTTTGGATAATAAAGACAAGGAATCGATAGACGACCTTTATCGACGTAGTTCGTTGACCTTATTTATCATTGGAGGTTTTATATTTCTAATGATTATACTTAACGTTAATGAACTTTACAAAATTTTACCGCCAGAGTATTCGGTGGGTACTTTTGTAGTACTGATAATCTGCGTGGCGAAACTTTACGATAATCTTTTGGGAAATAACAACGCGATTCTTTTTAATAGCGATTACTACAGAATGGTGTTGTTCTTTGGAATTTTGCTAACAGTCCTTGCGGTAGTTCTTAATTATATATTTATCCCAATCATGGGTATCAACGGTTCCGCCATCGCGACCTTAATTTCAATCTTCATTTATAATACCGTAAAGCTACTTTTTGTAAATGAAAAATTTGGATTGCAACCGATTACCAGAAAAACCATAAACGTGGCCGCCGTCATTTGTATATTCATTATACTTTTTTATTATTGGGACTTTTGGTTTAATCCGTACGTTAATATTATTTTGAAATCTTCAATTATTGGTCTAGCCTATTTCATTATTATTTACAAGTTCAAGTTCTCTGAAGACGTAAACGCACTTATGGATAAAATGCTGAAAATCTTCCGTTAAGCGAATTTCAATGTTTATAAAAAGGGAAAACCTGCAAGGATTTTAGGGCAAATCGCTTACAGGTTTTTCCAACTAACCAACCAAAAACATAAAAAGTATATTATTCGTTGTTACGACCAGATTTTCCTCTGCTCGGACGCGTTGTTTGACTTCTCGTAGCTGTTTGAGATTTTGACCTAGTTTGAGTAGCTCTGTTAAGACTCGTGTTTCTCTGAGGTTGTGAAGTTCTTGAAACCTGACTCGTCTTTCTAGCAGGGCTCGTTCTATTTACAGTACTACGTTGTTGTGATTTAATCGCAGGGCTTGCGGTTCTTGATACTCTAGCAGACTGATTTGAAATTCTTCTATCTGGCGCTGCAGTTCTAGTATTGGTTCTTTGCGTATTACCAACTTTAGAATTTTGTCTTGTATCAGCGGTTCTAACAGTTCTTTGTTGAGTTCTCTCAATACCGTTAGTCTTTCTAGTATCAGCCGTTCTCGCAGTTCTCGGTTGCGTTTGAATTCTATTTTGAGTAGTATTAGAATTTCTTTCTCGACTATTATCCAAACCACTAGTTCTGTTTGCTATTCTGCTTCCTGAATTTGCAGACCTCGCATTAGTATTTGCTGTTCTGTTGGTATTCCTATCTGCCGTGTTATAAGCTTTTCTTGAAGTAGCCGAAGATCTTAAATCATTTCTTGAGCTATTCGCTAAACGCTGAGTCGAATTCTGATTGTAACGTTCACTGATTCTTGAACCCACAGTTCTTCTTCCATCCCTATAAACTACATTCTTACGACCGTAATCATAATGAACTTTTGTTCTATAGTTATCTCTATAAGGAGCGTAGTATGCATATCTCACTGGTACATAATATTGTCTGTAAGGTCTTGCGTAAACTACACGGTACTCTACCACTGGAACCGCATAAAATCGGTGCCAAGGTCGGTATACATATTGTCTATTATAAGTGTTTATATAACCGGAACAATGAGAAAACACATTTCCTCTATAAAAGACATTTAAACTTCCAACTTGTTGAACATATCCAACGTTATTATATTGAATATTTACATTACCTGCTCCGATAATACGACCGTAATAATCATAATAGATAGGAACGTTTTCAACTTGAAGGATTGCACCAAAATCATCATACTGTACATAAGGATTGTAATCGTATCCAGAGTTAAAACTGAATGACATATTTGGCGTGCTAACTCCGACATTTACATTAGGCCCGTAATTAGGCATGTAAAAATCGAATTGACCATCCGGAAAAACCGAAAATTCGACCCCACCTTCAACAAATATGAAAGAGTTACCATAACCATTAACATAATTGTTAGCGTTCTTAATTTCAGACTTTTTGTTGGTGGTTGTGGCGGATACAGCGCTGCTCACTAATAGCATCCCTGCAATAAGATAGGCGAATCTTTTCATAATTATTTGGGTTTAAATTAACTTACTATCACAATTACAAACAACATGCCAAAAAATTTAACTCATATTTAACTCGTTGTTTTTTAATATCTTAATATTTATTGTGTGATGTTAAATACTTTTCAAAAGTTTTTAAATTAATAATCCCAAATACTCTTGGGGAAAAGTATCCGGGATTATTCAACAATCAATTAACTTATAATAAATCAACAATCAATTTCTTTTTTTGTGCTTTTTCAGCTTCCCGTTTTTCTTGTAGTAATAGTAATTGGCATCATATGTATTATTATCAAAATCGTCATAATCGACGTAGCCATAAGAATCATTTACATGTTTATTATACCCATTAACTTCACCTTTAAGATGAACAATTTCACCCCAATGGTTGTAGTTCACTTTTAAATTACCAACCGTTCTTAGGAAACCATTTCCATTTTGATAAGACATATTAACTGAACCAACCCGAGCAATTCTATTTGAAGAATCATAATCTAGTGGGATATCATTTATTTGACTAATAAGTCCATTTCTAAAATAGAATACTTCAGTCCTTAGAGCAGCATTGGTATAAATTACTTCGGAATTACCAGGAGAACGTCTCATGTTTATTCTGGCCGACCTTCTATCTCTATTCTCTAATCTCGAAATCTGATATTCAGTATCGGTAAATTCAAAGCTTCCATCAGGAAATATCAAAAATTCAACGCCTCGTTCAATAAAAGATATGGGTTGAGAAATTCGATTTTGAGAAGCGACTTTCATTTTGTGCTGCTTCCCTGTAGGCTGAGCATAGATGGTAGTAGACATAAAGCCCATCATCATAAATGACATAAGTAGGATTTGTTTTTTCATGACCTCGAATTTTATGGATTCCACGAGAATATTTCAATATGTATGCCAAAAACGTAAAGTATTAATTATCAAAGATTACAGGGAAGTAAGTTATTATTAGGACGGCTGCAGTCCCTAACGGAATTTTATTAATTTTGAATACACTTTAATTAAAAATGGAAGAGCAACTAACCAATTGCGCCAATTGCGAGAAACCTTATAATCCATCCTATAATTTCTGTCCGCACTGTGGGCAGAAGACAGATGAAAAGATTACTCTAAAAAATCTATTCTATAATACGATCACCAATTACTTTTCTTTTGACGCACGATTCTTCAAGAGCTTTATTCCATTATTGTTTAGACCTGGTTATCTCCCAAAAAAATTTGTAGAAGGGAAAAGGCTGTTGTATTTACACCCTGCGCAGATGTATTTATTTGTCTCGGTAATATTTTTCTTTTTGTTTTCCTTTATTCAAAGAGAGCAGGTAGAAGGAATTAATAAAGAGTGGGGCCTGGACAAGGATTCAAAACTTTTCAGAGAAAAGTCGTCTACAAATAGTGATGATGACGGTCTATTAAACATTCAAGACTCTATAAAGAAAAATAATTTTGTTGTTGCTGTGACCGAGCAAGGGACGATTGATAGCTTAAGTCGCGATATTTCTCAGAACTCAGAAAAATATGGACTGACTAAAAAACAAGGGGAGGGTTTGGACAGTTTATTGACTAAAACCAAGAAGGGGAAAAATACTGGAATGAAATTATTTAATATTTCTGAAGACGCGGTAGACAGCTTAATACAGGCGGGAGCCACGGATAATGAAATTTACAAATATGTTGGAATGCCAGATGATGCCGGATTTTTCACTAGAAAATTCTATGCTCAAGTTTTAAAATTTATGAAAAATAAAGATCTCGGATCTGTACTTAGAACTTTCTACGATGCAATACCGATATCAATGTTTTTATTACTGCCCTTATTCTCGCTCCTAGTTTATTTGTTTTATATCGGTAAAGGTAGATTTACCCATCACCTCATCTTCAGTTTTTATTATTTCTCTTTTCTCTTTGCGGTTTTCGCAATTATGGTGGGGCTAAATTTGATCTTTGATATTCCTGGTTGGGTCGATTCGTTGATTATTTTTTCAACCTTTTTCTATTTGTTTGCCGCCTTAAAGAACTTTTATCAGCAAGGTTGGTTTTTAACTTTTTTCAAAACAGGATTTCTAAGCTTTTTGTTTTTAATGATAGTTTTGCCGCTATCCGCATTGCTAGTCTTTGTTTACTCCTTACTGTTTTTCTAGAATTTTAAAATTAAGAATACACAATATAGTAATAGGGTTGTTTTCTAGTCAGTCTAAGATTGAACTTTCAATTTCAGGCAAAACTAATTTAATTTTTCTCGAAGATATTTTCCAGTAATGGATTGTTCGTTCTCCGCAATCTGTTCCGGAGTACCTTCAGCTACCAAGTATCCACCGTTTTCACCACCCTCTGGACCCAAATCTAGAATGTAGTCGGCGCACTTAATGAGGTCTAGATTGTGTTCTATCACAATAATCGAATGTCCTTTACCAATTAGCGCCTGAAAACTCTTGAGCAGTTTTTGGATATCGTGAAAATGCAATCCGGTGGTTGGCTCATCAAAAACAAACAAGGTATTTGCTCCATTGCTACCTTTTCCTAAAAACGATGCTAATTTAATCCGTTGTGCTTCCCCACCAGAAAGGGTTGATGAACTTTGACCAAGTGTTACGTACCCTAATCCTACGTCTTGTAGAGGCTTCAATTTTTTCTGAATTTTATCCTCTTTATGTTCACCAAAAAAAGTAATGGCATTGTCAATAGTCATATTAAGGACATCGTCAATGGATTTATCATTAAATGTGATTTCTAAAACTTCTTTTTTAAAACGTTTTCCGTTACATGTTTCACAAAGTAAATGCACATCGGCCATAAATTGCATTTCTATAGTAACTTCACCTTCACCTTTACAGGTTTCGCATCTACCTCCATCTACATTAAATGAGAAATGTTTAGCTTGAAAATTTCTAATCTTGCTCAACTTCTGATTTGCGAAAAGAGCCCTGATATCATCATAAGCCTTTATATAGGTAACCGGATTACTCCTTGAAGATCTACCAATGGGATTTTGGTCGATAAACTCGATTTGGTCGACGCTGCTAAAATTTCCTTTTAGTTCACCAAACTGTCCGGGCTTATCACCAAAACCAGTCAACTTTTTCTGAATTGCCGGGTAGAGGATTTTTTTGATGAGTGTACTTTTTCCACTACCAGAAACTCCTGTAATAACAGTGAGCATATTAAGTGGAAACTTTGCATCTACATTTTTTAAATTATTTTCCCTAGCTCCAAGTATCTCAATATAATATTTAGATGTTCTGCGTTTAGAAGGGACCGAAATTTCTAGATTGCCGTTTAGATATTTTGCGGTAAGGCTATCGGATACTAAAATTTCCGAAAAATCGCCGGTTGCAACAACTTCACCACCAAAAGTACCAGCTTCTGGACCTATATCTATAATTTCGTCGGCAGCTTTCATGATATCTTCATCATGCTCTACCACAATTACGGTATTACCGATATCCCTAAGAGTTTTTAGAACTGAAATTAAACGTTCAGTATCTTTAGGATGTAATCCAATACTTGGCTCATCCAAAATATACATGGATCCAACTAAGCTGCTGCCAAGCGACGTTGCAAGATTTATACGTTGGCTTTCACCTCCAGAAAGTGTGTTAGAACGTCTATTGAGAGTTAGGTAGTCAAGGCCAACATTATATAGAAACTTTAAGCGGTTTTTAATCTCCTTTAAAAGTCTGTCCGCGATTTGGGCATCTTGAGAATCTAATTCTAAATCTTCAAAATATGAAATAAGTTTTTTAACTGGCATCTCTACCAAATCAGTGATAGTAACATCCTTGATTTTAACGTAAGTTGCTTCCTTACGAAGTCGCTTGCCGTTACAAACGTTACATTTCGTTTTGCCTCGGTATCTCGAAAGCATCACCCGGTTCTGAATTTTGTAGGCCTTAGATTCTAATTCAGCAAAGAAGGAATCCAAACCTTCAAAAAATTTATTTCCTTTCCAAACTAAATTTTTCTGTTCGTCGGTTAGCTCAAAATAGGGGCGATGTATAGGGAAATCGAATTTATGGGAGTTATTGACCAATTGGTCCCGATACCAGCTCATACTTTCACCACGCCAAGGAAAGATGGCATTTTCATAAACCGAAAGAGCAGTGTTGGGAATCACCAATTCTTCATCTATACCTATAACATTTCCGTAACCTTCACAGTTTGGGCAAGCGCCATATGGATTGTTAAAGCTGAACAAATGCACATTAGGTTCCATAAAAGACAATCCGTCTAATTCGAACCTATTATTAAATTCTGACCTTTTATTGTTTTCCAAACTTTCAATAACCGCAGTTCCCTTACCTTCAAAAAAGGCGGTTTCCACTGCATCAGCTAAACGATTGTAAAAATCCTCATCGTCCCGAACAATAATCCGATCTACAACCAGATTTAAATTTTTGGATAAAGGTTGGTCTAAAGCCTCCTCAATCCTTAATACGTCACTTCCATTTTGAATTCTTGCGTAACCTTGTTGAAGTAAAACCTTCAACTTATCTTCCATTGTTCTTCCTTCCTCTAAAAGAATCGGAGCCAACAATAACAATTTCTCGCCTTCAGAAAATTCCTTTACAAATTCAATGACATCACTAACGGTATGTTTCTTTACTAATTTCCCTGAGACTGGAGAGTAGGTTTTACCAATCCTCGCGAATAGTAATTTTAAGTAATCATATATTTCGGTACTAGTGCCAACAGTAGAGCGGGGGTTAGTAGAGTTTACCTTTTGCTCAATTGCGATTGCAGGAGCAATTCCTTTTATAAAATCTACTTTAGGTTTATTTAACCTTCCTAAAAATTGACGGGCATAGCTCGATAGACTTTCAACATAACGTCTCTGACCTTCCGCATAAAGGGTATCGAATGCCAAACTAGATTTTCCTGAGCCGGAAAGACCGGTAATAACAACAAGTTTATTCCGGGGAATAACGACATCTATATTTTTAAGATTGTGCAGTTTTGCACCTTTAATGATGATATTTTTCTTGGGGTCAACTTCTAAAATATTAGTATACATAAGGCCTTCTTCATTTGTAGCTTGCAAATATACGTCATCAAAAGATAGGTCGGAAACGCCCGCGCTGTAAGAAAAATGTTAAAGTTTTAAGGAAATTTTTGCATTTGAGGAATGATTGTTGTTATATTTACATCCTAAATACCTAAAAACCATTTGCCTATATCATAAGATTACTTTAAAAACTATGTAACCCCCTACTAAGAGCCTTCTTAGTGTCTATTTAAAGTAATACTTATGAAACAAGAACTTATCACTGATGCGGTTTTGGTAAAAAACTACATTAACGGCAATGAAAATTCGCTTTCAATTTTAATTACCCGTCACAAGCAGAAAATCTACAGCTTTATTTATTCTAAGGTTTATGATCGAGATATAACCGAAGATATCTTTCAAGATACTTTTATTAAGGTTATCAAAAATCTTAAGTTGAAAAAATACAACGAAGAAGGTAAATTTCTTCCTTGGGTTATGCGTATAGCTCATAATTTGGTTATTGACCATTTTAGGAAAAACAATCGCATGCCTAAATTTGATAACGCAGGCGAATTCAATATTTTCTCTGTTCTGGGTGATCCAAGTCTTAACGCTGAAAGACAAATGATTAAAGACCAGGTAGAATTAGATGTTAGAAGACTGATTGAAGAATTACCTGAAGATCAAAAGGAAGTACTTGTAATGCGTATTTATCGCGATATGAGCTTTAAGGAAATCGCGGATAAAACGGATGTTAGCATCAATACTGCATTAGGAAGAATGCGTTATGCATTGATTAACTTACGTAAGGTTATAGATAAAAATAACATTGTTTTAACCAACTAATGCAATAATAGATTAATTGTCTCGTTTTTAAAGGTATGATAACCAAAAAACAAGATAATGGCAAAAATCTACTCAAGCACTCCCCATCACAAAACAAATCTATTTCCTAAGGATGAAACCATTGATTTCCTTCTTAGTTATTCTAAAGCCTTAAACATTTTAGAATGTAATAATATGAAGTTTGAAACACTTCTAAATTAGTTTGAATTGAAAGTCCCGATAATCTCGGGACTTTTTTATTTCAAGTAGATTCTGGATGAGCCTTTAAAACTGAAGCTCGGCCGATTGTCTTGGTGATTATATCTTTTTCTAGTTTCCAGGCTCGGGCCGGACTATATTGTCGTCCGTACCAAATTATTTGCAAATGAAGCTTGTTCCATAATTCTTCTGGAAATAATCTTTTCGCATCCCTTTCTGTCTGTACCACATTTTTCCCATTGCTCAAGTTCCAACGATACATTAATCGATGTATATGAGTATCTACCGGAAATGCAGGTACATTAAAAGCTTGAGACATTACCACGGAGGCAGTCTTATGTCCAACGGCGGGCAATCTTTCTAAGGCCTCAAAACTCTGAGGAACTTGTCCTTGGTGTTCTTCGATTAAAATATTAGAGAGACCGTAAATGCCTTTGCTTTTCATTGGTGAAAGTCCAACCGGTTTTATAATTTCTCTGATCTCTTCTACAGATAATTTAATCATGTCATACGGATTATCTGCTCTAGCAAATAGGAGCGGAGTAATCTGATTTACTTTTACATCGGTACTTTGTGCCGACATAAGTACCGCAATCAGAAGGGTATAAGGGTCCTTATGATCAAGAGGTATAGGGATTTCAGGATAGAGTTCATTTAACGTATTAATAACAAATTCTACCCGTTCCTTTTTAGTCATAAATCGTAACTTTCATTTTTAAATCAAGCCAAAATTAAACAATTATGATAACTCTAAAACCGGGAGATAAAGCGCCAGAATTTAATTCAGAAGATCAAGACGGAAATCAAATTTCTTTAGCCGATTATAGTGGCAAAAAGCTGGTCTTGTTTTTTTATCCAAAAGCTAGCACGCCAGGTTGTACAGCAGAGGCGTGTAACCTAAATGACAACCTTGAAAAATTTAAGTCGAAAGGATATGAGATTTTGGGAGTAAGCGCAGATAACAAAAAGAAACAATCGAGCTTTAGAGATAAATATAAATTTGGATATCCACTTCTAGCGGATGAAGATAAAGAAGTTATTAAGGCTTACGGTGTCTGGGGTGAAAAAAAATTTATGGGCAAGACCTATGATGGGATTAATAGAACCACATTTATCATTGACGAAAATGGACTGATAGAAGATGTTATCACCAAGGTGAAAACAAAAGACCATACGGAGCAAATCTTATCTTAGGAAATCGGTAGTTTCAATTTAATCGTCAGATAGAACTTCTTCTTCAGCTTCATAGCCGAATAAGCTTTTCTCCTTGATTAGATTAGAAACGCCTTCTGGTAACATAGATTCCCAGTTTTCTTCCCCTTCAGAAATTGCTCTCAGTACTTTTCTCGAAAATATAGAAAGGATAGAATCATCAAAATCGGTGATATCTACAACTTTTCCGTTGTACTTAAAGAACTTATAAAGTTCTTTCATCCTTGGGTGGACTTTAAGATTTTCGCTGGTCGTGATTGTTCCATCCTCATTCTGCATAGGATAAAGATAGACTCGCAAATCCTTGAAGAATAATTTACCGAATGCTTCAAGTATACCACCACTTAGATGGCGATAGTATTTTTCGTCAAAAATATCTACCAAATTATTTACGCCCATTGCAAGTCCAATGCGGCTCTTAGTGTATTGGGAGAAATATTCAACCAACTTATAATACTCCTGAAAATTCGAAATCAAAACCGTCTGACCCAGAGAACAAAGTAATTTCGCCCTGTCCATAAAATCTTGCTCGTCAATTTCGCCTTCAGCCCTTAAATTGGAAAGTGTAATCTCAAAAACTACCTGAGCGTTTTCTTTCTCAACTTTAGTCTCCTTAACGAACATCTCATAAGACTTTTCGAACATGTCCATATTGACCTTGGTTACAGGTCTAAAACTTCCTCTTAAAGCTAAGATATTCTTCTTGTAAAGGACTCTGGCTGGCAAAACGTTATTACCATCGGGTGCAAACATCACCGCATCGGTCATTCCATTTTTAACCAACTGCAAACTCATTAAACGGTTGTCTACATCTTTAAAAACGGGTCCAGAAAAGTTAATAGTATCAATTTCTATCTGGTCCTTGTCGAGATGGTCGTATAGATAGCGTAATAATTTCTTTGGAACATTGTATTTATAAAAAGCACCGTAAATTAAGTTGGTGCCTAGAATTCCTAAAGTTTCCTGCTGAAGTCTAGCGTCATTTTCCTTAAAACGCAAATGCAGGATAATTTCGTTATACTCTTGTTTTGGATCCACTTGGTATCTAACTCCGACCCAACCGTGACCTTTATATTGCTTTGCAAAATCGATTGTTGCTACGGTATTTGCATAAGAGAAGAATAACTTGGTAGGATGCTTTTCTCTCGTCAACCGTTTTTCAATCAAGTCGATTTCGTGATCCAGCATTTTTTTAAGACGAGCCTCCGTAACATATCGCTTGTCATCTTCAATACCATAAATGGCGTCACTAAAATCCTTATCATAGGCAGACATCGCTTTTGCGATAGTACCAGAAGCGCCACCTGCTCTAAAAAATTGACGAACAGTTTCCTGTCCGGCGCCAATTTCGGCAAAGGTTCCATAGATATTTTCATTAAGGTTTATTCGGAGTGCCTTGGTTTTAAGGGATGGGATTTCTTCAAATTCCTTATCGCCGGCAAGTGTGATTTCCATGTTAAAATCGGGGTTTCGAGTACCTCACAAAGATACCAAATACATATGGCATACAAAAAAATAAACTTATTTTTGTTTTTATGGAGAACGGTATTAAAGTTACATTCTTAGGCACGGGAACCTCCCAAGGAGTGCCTGTTATCGGCAGCAATCACCCGGTTTGCTTGAGCGATGACCCTAGGGATAAAAGGCTTAGGGTTTCCGTTTTGGTAGAATGGGATAAGTACTCCTACGTGGTAGACTGTGGCCCTGATTTTAGGCAACAGATGCTCACTAATAAAGTCAATAAAATTGATGGCATTGTTTTTACTCACGAGCATGCGGACCATACTGCTGGTTTGGATGATATCCGGCCATTCTTCTTTAGACAGGGAAATATCCCAATTTACGGACATAAACGAGTGTTAAAGGCACTTGCAAGACGTTTTGACTATATTTTTGAAACCCGAAACAGATACCCTGGTGCTCCTGGTGTTTTACCGGTTGAAATTATTAAAGAACCGTTTAAGGTAGGAAATTTGAAAGTTACTCCTATCCAAGGATTACATTTTAAGCTTCAGGTTTTTGGATTTCGTTTTAAGGACTTTGCTTATTTAACCGACATGAAAACTTTGGAACAGGAAGAAATCAAAAAGCTTAAAAATCTTAAGGTTTTAGTATTGAATGCACTTCGGCAAGAACCGCATATTTCCCATTTTAACCTTGAAGAAGCATTAGAATTCATTAAGCTCGTTAAACCTGAAAGAGCTTATTTAACGCATATTAGTCATCTGCTAGGATTTCATGAAGCAGTAGAAAAAGAATTGCCGGAAAATGTTTTTCTGGCCTACGATAACCTTCAAATTAAAATATAGTTATGAAGAATAGAATTTTTATGTACCTCTTTATTTTCGCAGTCCTGATCATCATTTTTCAATTTGTAAATTCTAAGAATATCTTGGATGATTACGAGAAAAGGTTGAACAAGATGGATGAAACAGAATTAGTTTATAAGGATTCACTACGGGTGGCAGACGAGAAAAATTTTGACCTCATGCATTTTCAATTAGAGTTTAATGACGAGGCGATGACCTTTTTTGAGAATCAAGGGTACTCTATTTCAGAACTTGTACCCTTTATTAAAGATGAATTACTCAGCCTAAATGTCTTTGAAGGAGATGATCATCCGCTAGTTCCATACGCCTCGATGACTGGCAATAAAATGATGATCAATGAAATTAGATTGTTGAATAGTAAATGGATTATTGCAAACTTTAGTGACGGTAAGAATTGGGGAGAAATGCTGTTGGGTTATACTATAGAGCGGACTGACGAAAAGGATGAACTTAAATTTAATCTTATTGATTATGTCTATTACCGCACAAGAAATTAAAGAATTCAAAACAAGTGATTTATAAGCTTTAAATTCAACCTTAATAATATTTACCCAACTTTTCCTCAAAGCGAAAATCCAATACTTTTTGTTATACATTTGCGCGCTATTTCGGTATGAAGGTTTGCGATAAACCTTCATCTTACTAATAAATAAGAGCCCATGTCTTTGAACCATATTTTTGACATTGTTCCTTTAGGAACGCCTTTTAGTGGAAACTAAATTTGAAGAAATTATCTCTAGCTTTTTAGAAAGGCGAGTAGGTATATCGAACAAATTTCTTTCATCAGACTTAGCCTTTCAATTAAAGGAAAATCTCCTAGAACATTGTGAAAACGAAAATCTTCGACTTGCTGGTATTGGCAATAATCACCTGCTTAGTGTTGATAAATCTGTTAGGCGGGACAAGATATTTTGGTTAGATAAAAAAACCGAAAACACTTATGAAAAAGAATTCTTCAAGTTGGTCGATGAATTTGTGGCTTACCTAAACAGAACCTGTTTTACCAGTATAAGAAGTTACGAATTTCATTACGCTTTATATGAAAAAGGGGCATTCTATAAACGGCATCTTGATCAATTTCGATTTGACGATAGTCGGGTTTTTTCCATAATCATGTACCTAAATAAGGATTGGCAGGAAATGGACGGCGGAGCCCTTAAGATTTATATTGAAAATGATGATCAGATAATTTCGCCAGACAATCAAAAGTGTGTCTTCTTTAAGAGCAATGAGTTAGAGCACGAGGTGCTCTTATCTAACTTTGATAGAATGAGCATTACCGGCTGGTTGAAAACGTCAATTTAAAATCCTCACAAATAAAAAGCTATCCCGATTATGAGATAGCTTTATCTTGGTTGCTATTAGTATAACTGTTTTTAATTATTCACAATGGTTTGCATCGATATATGCTCCAATTGCTCCACCGGCTTTTGTCACTTCAGCAGATGTAACACCTCCTGAAGAAGCAGGAAGGTTGTAGTAAGTACGTCCTTTAGAATCAGGAAGAGTTTCGTATTCTAAGACACTTTTCTCCAAACCAGCGAAATATGCTTCAATAATATTGGCTTGTTCTTGTACTGCACTTTCGATTCCGCTTAATCGAGCAGCACCTAATTGGAAGAAACCATTTAAAACTTGATTTCCACCGAAACCACGATTAACGCTCCAAATATACATTCCTTCTGCATGAGTGTAGGTATAACCACCGATGGTTAAGCCACCTACTTTAGACCATACATCATCAGAGCCATTGTGTAAACCTCCATTAGCGAAAAAGTAGCCTTGAGATAAAGCGCAATACTCTTCTATAGGACAACCAGGGGAAGCCACGGCTCCAGTATTACAAGAAGTGCCTGCTTTGATCCAAGATGTAGAAGAAACACTTGAATATGCACGATCAAACGTAATTACAATAACCCATGGTCCAGATCCACTAGTATTTATTTTCACGAAATTTTCGGTAATAGCTTGCGGATTACAATCTGTTCCTTGACCTTCAGTTGGTTTTAGATCAGCAGGTTCACCATTTGTAGTGGCAGAAATAATATCTCCAAATGTTGCACTTTCGTCTCCACAGTTTTGAAGATTAATAATAAAATGGCTTAAATTTTTTGAATTGTTTTTTGACTTTGTAATGGTATAAGTCCATACTGAACCACCAGAAGTTGTTGCCACAGCAACATTGTAATCTGCGTAAGAACTTACTGAATTTGGATTGGCACTTTTTAAAGCGGATGCACTAGTAGAAACCGCATCGATATCAGAGCCATCAGCTCTTAAATCGTCGTTACTACAACTAATTAACCCGATGGATAAAAGGGTTAAAATAAGGATTTTTTTCATGTTTAGTTAAATGGATTAAATTGTTATTCTAAATTTAATGTGAATGTAAATCGAAGTTTGAATAGGGCGCTTATATTTCCATCTAAAAACGTCAGAATCATCAAATTAAACGTCCAAATGATTGGTTTAATTTGTAGTTCTCGATTATTATTTGTAAAACCTCATTAACAACGGTTAAAATTTTAACAAATTTAAAGAATTACTTGATTCATCGGGCATAACTTACTACGTTAAAGTGACTTATAAGTGTTCAAAAATTTTAGAAAGTCCTTCAATAATCTTTTTTCAAGAGGAAAGTTCTAGATTTTCAAGAAGATATTTTAGAGTGCTAGCCAAAAAGTTTTCAGTTTATATGATTTATTAAATCCAATGAGTGGCATTAGATATAATCAATTTATATAGGTGTGATGGCAAAATTAAATTCAGAAAAAAATCTGAGATGATGAAGGGATTATATAAAGCGGATGAACAAATTCTCAAAGCAATCCTGGGCCTATTAACGATAGTTTTTGGTGTGCAATATGAACGTTTAGAATCTCTTCAATTTACTACCGAGAATCTTGAAAAAAAATCGGCTTTAAATAAGTAAATAACTACTTACAAAGAATAAATAATTATTGGATTATAACTAGCTTGATTTTAAATTTTGGTTTAAAAAATTTTAGAGAAAAACAAATTAAATACGAGAGGCTAACCACTCTTTTAATTCATAGAAATTTTGAGGAGCGACTCCATGACCGACTGGAAATTCTGAATATTTGTGTTTAATCTTTAAGGCAGATAAGAATTTGGGAACTGTTCGCGCCCAATCTACCGGAATTACTTGATCCACGCTCCCGTGAGAAGCATAAAAATCCAGATTTGAATAATCCCTAGATTGTAAATCCTCTGGAATAATCTCTTCGTTTACGTAACCGCTTAAAGCAATTATATTTCTAACTTTTTCAGGGTAGGTGAGTGCAACGCCGTAGGATAATATACTTCCTTGACTAAAGCCAACCAATGTCACATTATCTTTGTTCACCGGATATTTTTCAACCGCATAATCTATAAAGCCCGAAACCTTATCCCTAGATTCTCTTGCTTGCTCGTTATCGTTCCATTTGTTCTGATCCGCATCAAAATTAATAGCGTACCAAGCATTTCCATAAGGCGGCATACTATACGGTGCTTTTAAAGAAATTATAAAAAGTTCTTCTGGTAATTCTGAAGCGAACGAAAATAAATCTTCTTCATTACTGCCATAGCCATGAAGCATTATCAATAACGGAGCGTTCTCTTTTAAAGAAGAAGGTCGAGTAATATATTTAAGGGTAGTTGTCATGTGCCAATACTTTTAAACCATTTTTGATAGAGTGGACCTAAAATAGGAACTTCATAATATTTGCCTATTGCTGCGCCAATGCTACCGTAAATGAATAGAACTCCAAAAAAAATCCAAAAACCTAAGGAAACAGAGAGACTATCTAACTGACTTATTACATACCCCATCGCCATAAAGGTGAGGCAAAGACCTAGTCCTTGTCGAGTATGAAATGCAATAAATGGATTCTTTTTTTCGATGTTCATGAAGATTGAAACAATAGAACCAAATATCGTAATATAAGCGACTATGGAAAGACCTCGTCCTTCATCGATTCCGTCCATAATCTTTATTTCTGTATTACAAGTTGACCGTTAGAATAGATTCCGTACGCCATTCCTTTGAGTTTTTCACCTTCGAAAATAGAATTTTTAGAAGTTGAGAAGATATTTTCAAGTTTAAATTCGCTTGTTTTCTTTGGGTTGAAAAATGTCAACTCCGCCGTATTACCTACATTAACTGGGTTAGAATTAAGTCCGAAGCGTTTTTTGCCTCGTGTTAGAACGTCAATCGATTTTTTTAAGGTGAAAATAGAATTCAAAGCACCGAAAGAAGATTCTAGTCCTATGGTTCCAAAGTCGGCTCGCTCGAACTCTAATTTTTTTCTTTCAATATCTAAAGGATTATGATCAGATGTTACCATATCTATAGTCCCGTCCTTAATACCTTCAATAAGCGCAAGTCTATCCAATTCTGTTCTTAAAGGAGGAGAGACTTTATATTTTGTATCGAATGAATTCAATTTGTCATCGGTCATAAATAAATTATGAACGGCAACGCTACAACTAACATTTAAGTTTTTAGCTTTCGCGTCTCTAATCAAATCCACAGACGTTTTAGTTGAAATAGTCGAAATATGCAATTTACCTCCAGCGTATTCTAGAAGAAATAAATCTCGTATAATATGAAGTTCTTCAGCCAAAGAAGGGATTCCTCTAAGTCCCAGCTGCGTGCTGGTGTGTTCTTCATTCATTACCCCTTTATTGGCAATTTCTTTATCCTGTGGAAACACGATTACTAATCCGTCAAAACCTGAAGTATACTGTAAAGCCAACTTCATCAAATTAGCATTTACTATCGGAGCTTTATAATCATAATAAGCAATGGCACCAGAAGCTTTCATGTCGAATAACTCTCCCAAATCCTTTCCTTCCGACTTAACGGTTAAGGACCCGATAGGCTCAAGATTTACGGCATTTCCGTTGGACTGGGATTTTACAAACCTAATATCTGCCTGAGAATCTATTACCGGATCGGTATTAGGATTAAGAGCAACTGTTGTATAACCAGAAAGGGCCGCGGTTTTTAAACCGTTTTCAATGGTTTCACGCTCTTCAAAGCCAGGTTCCCCAAAACTAACGCTACTGTCAAACCAACCTTGAGAAACGTGCAGGTTTTCTAGAGCTACTTCTTTATAATTTTTAGGGTTTGGAATGGATTGGGAAATTTTAGAGATTTTCCCTTTTTCAATTAAAATATCTACGACCTGCTTATTAAATTCGCTTGCTGCATCAACGATGGTGGCGGATTTTATCAGTACGTTCATTTAAGATATTTTAGTAAAAGCATTTCTGTGAATAAAAATATCAGGGCAAAAATAACAAACCATTTCCATAGCTCGTCCACATTTGTAACGTTTTTTATGTCTGCGATAGCATTGGCAACGGAATCGCTGACCTCATAAGATTCGATCTCGTCTAAATTGTGATAAATAAGATTGCTTTCTTTTCTATCGTAATTGAAGCTGACGTTCTTAATGGTTTCCTCTTTATTTTTTATCGAAACGACTCCAGCCTGTTCCGGAAATTCATCGGTAGTAATCCGTACTTTATTGCTATATGTTTGTTGTAAAGGGATTACAGTATTTTCTAGTTCTTGAAGACTTAAAATTTCGTCTTGGGAAAGATTTACATCAACATCAATCTGCTGTTCTTTGCCAATGGTATAATAAAGATTAGAAATTCTTAAACTTTGTGTTCCGATGTTGTATAATACAGGTACAATTAAAGGTGAATTTTTAAAGTTGGAATTTGTCTCGTTAATCGAAGCTGTAAATCTATAAAGGTTTCCATTTTGGGTCAAGAACGGACTACCGTCTTCAAAGCTCAAAATTGGGGATCCGCTTAAACTTGAATAATTGAAATATGAATTGACCTTTGGGTATTGAAAATTCGTAACTTTTTTATCAAAAACATTTAATAATAATGGATGAGAAAAATTAATGGTTGTAATCCTTTTTTCATTATTAGCGATGGAGTCAAATGCTGAGGCATTGAATCTTGTAAATAATTGATTATAAGATGCTAGAGAACCACTATTTGAAGGAATAAATAAAACCGTTCCGCCGTCATTTGCAAAGGATTGTACTGCAGTATTTAATGCGATTGTTACATCTTCAACCGAGTTTAGTATGATCAGATTTTGTTCGGAAATGCCCTTAAAGTTAAGAGCGTTAGAATTGAATGAAACATATTCAAATTCATCCTCGGTATATATTTTTCTAAGGAATGTTTCATCATCTTGGTTCACTGCCATCACCTTAATCTTGGCGGTATTATCAATGTTGAAAAACAATGAATTGTCATAAAGAAGATTCGGTTCTTCAATGGAAATAGTTCCATTAAACATTTCATTTGCCGCAATAACAAAGGTAGTTTCAGCCGTATCGGTTATGTCTAAAGAACTCTTCGCCACCAATTTGTCGTCATTATATAGGGATACTGGCAGGTCAGTTATCGATTGCCCATAATTAGAAAGTTTTACGGTAAGCTCTATGTTTTCAGCTTTCCTATCGGAAATATAAACTGAATCAATAGCAACGTTGGATTTATTTTCTGGTTTAAGTTGAACCAATCTTGTTCTGTAGGTCGTGTCGACCGCAGGGATACTTTCAATTCCATTCCTCTGGAAATCAGAAATCATCACCAAATTCTTAATGCTACTTCCATCATCGCTAAACGCCGCTTTTCCTATGATCATCACGGATTTTAAAGACAGTTGGTCGGCAGTATATGGCAACCGAATCAATTCATTTTTAACCGCTTTTAAGGAGGTATTAGTAAACTTTTTGTTATTAGTAAAAATGGTTATCGGCTCATCTTCATCTACATATTCTATAATGTCTTGTATGGCATGATTTAGAAGCGTTCCGTTTTCCCCAATTGCTTGCATACTAAAGGAATTATCTAGATAGATAACAGTTTCGTTCTTAGTATTGAAATTATTGGTTTTCGAAAAATATGGCTGAGCAAACGCGAAAATAATACAAGCCATTAGTAGCATCCTCGTAAGTAAGGTTAACCACTTTTTAAGCTGAGAACTTCTCCTGGTTTGAAGCGTTAGACTTTTAAGAAACTTTACGTTGGTAAATTCGGTTTTTTGAAAGCGTCTAAGTTGAAAAAGGTGAACAATTATGGGAATGATAAGCAGAAAAAGCGCGTATAGTAGTTCCGGATGTTTAAACTGCATTAATTGTTAATTTATCATTCTCATTAGATGCTTTCAAATATAGAGAATGCAATAGGAATTGATGTAAGTGGTTTTAAAAATCTTAACAGAAAAAGAAATAATCGGTCATTGGGCGCATAGTCTGGATTTTAAAATAATCCGTGATTTCACTCTGCGATTTTTTATTGGCAACCATTACGATACTCTGTGGCTTTTTCATTTTCTCCAATTCCTTATAGTTTAGCAACACTTTACCGTATATATCTTTCCCGATTTTTCTTGGATTATCGCAAAGCCAATAAAAAGGAATGTTATCGTCAATGAGCTTTTTTGCAATTGTTTTTCCTTTTTTACCGGCGCCCCAAAGTGTCAGTATTCTAGATTCGTCATAATCAAGTTCTATAAAATTCGTGTATTTAATATCCAAAAAATAATTATCTGCATAGTGTTGCAGAGTTCTAGACGATCGTTGTTGGTGATCGCGCCAATAATGAAGTATTGAGTTAGAAGGAATACATTTCATTTTATTCTTGTAAATCCTGAAGGCCAAATCATAATCTTCCGGATATAGGTCAGGATCAAATCTACCGCAAGTTTCAAAATCTTCTCGAAACATCATCCAACAGGGGGAAGGAATAACGCATTCTTTATAAATTTCAGAAAAGTTAGAACCCTTGGATGTTAAGGAATTCAACCATTTTTCATATTTTAAATACCCATCATTCACACCATCTTCGCTAAAATATTTCACTTTACCCAGAGCGACATAACCTTTGCCGCTCTTTAATAAATCTTGACTCATGTTCTCTAGCCTAACTGGAGACATAATATCGTCACTATCCATTCTAGTAATCAATTCTCCATTTGCATGTTTATAGCCCACCCTTATCCCAGGGATAAGTCCGTCTCCAATATTTTGAAAGAGTTTAATCCGTTTATCCCTAACGCTGAAGTCTTTTACGATTTGGTTAGATGCATCCGTAGAATGGTCGTTTACGCATAAAAGCTCCCAATTCTTATAGGTTTGCGCCAAAATGGATTCAAGGCATTCAGATATAAATTTTTCTGTGTCCTTAAATGGAGTAATAATGCTGACTAATGGTGTTTGCTTCAATTTATGTGCGCTATTCTTTTAACAAAAAGTTCACGTAAGATAACCAAGAGGAATCGTAGTTTTGCAGTCGGTTTTTTAAAACCGTCCCGAAATATTAATAATTGTAACAAAATTCATTTCTGAGTAATTAAAGAAATGTAATAAAACCACTAATGAAAAATTTAACTGCACTTTTTTCTCTTTCAATTTTACTTGCCTCTTGTGGCCCCAGCAAGAGCTCTACAAATGATTTAGCCGTATCTAATCCCATTGTTAGCTCCATTGATTTAACTCAAACTACAAACGATAAAGTTCCTGTAACTATAAACCCCGGAAGATTCACGGTAGATAAAGTAATCTACCATTTGCCGAGAGTTGTGCAAGGTACTTATGCGGTAAGTGACTTCGGAATCTTTGTAGAGAATCTTAAGGCAATCGATTATAATGGTAAAGAAATGGCGGTGGTTAAATCCGATAATAATTCTTGGATTATTAATAACGCTAAGGACTTAGATAAAATCACTTATTTGGTTAATGATTCTTTTGATGTTGAAGGCTCCAGCGAAACTGTACCATTTTCTCCGGCCGGAACCAATATAGAACCAGTAAATTATCTGTTAAACCTTCACGGGTTTATCGGCTATTTTGATTCTTTAAAAAATAGTCAATACAGTCTTGAGGTGACTTCCCCAAGTAATTTTAAAAATTCGTCTGCATTAGAGCATTCTTCTTCTGTAACTTCTGAAGATGGTTCTAAAACTACAATCACTTATTTCGCTCCAAGATATTTCGATATCACCGATAATCCTATGATGTACGGAAATCTTGATGTCGAAGAATTTATGGTCGGCAATATTAAAATTGTATTGAGTGTGTATTCACCAAATAAAGTGCATACTGCCAACAGCCTAAAAGAAACTATTTACGCAATGATGCAAGGCCAAAAGGCTTATTTAGGGGATTTAGATAGTACGCCGAGATACGATATTTACCTTTATTTAGCTGATAACAGAGCGGACGGACCAACAGGTTTTGGCGCATTAGAGCATCAAAAATCGACCGTGGTAGTGTTGCGCGAAGCTTCTTCTAAAGAGAGTCTAGCCGAATCTATGGTAGATGTTGTTTCACATGAATTCTTTCATATTGTGAGCCCATTATCGGTTCATTCTGAAGATGTACATTATTTTGATTATGATCAGCCAACATTCTCTAAACATCTTTGGATGTACGAAGGTGTAACCGAATATTTCGCACAGCATTTTCAGGTTTATGAAGGGCAGAAGACTCCGGAGCAGTTTTATGCAACCATGATGGATAAAATCAACACCTCAAAAAGGATGGATGATTCTATGAGCTTCACCAAAATGAGCGAAAATATTATTGTAGAACCATATGCTTCAAATTACTACAATGTCTACCAAAAAGGAGCACTTATTGGGATGTGTATTGATATTTTAATGAGAGAAGAAAGCAATGGCGAGAGAAGTATGTTGTCATTGATGAAAGAACTTTCAAATAAATATGGAGAGAATAAACCTTTTGAAGATGATAATATCTTAAATGAAATAGGGGATATGACTTACCCAAGTGTGAAGAACTTTTTAGACATCCATGTATTAGGAACTACCCCAATTGATTATAAAGTGTTCTTGGATAAAGTAGGTCTTCTTTTTGAAGAGGGTCAAGTTGAAACAAATTATATACGCTCAAGCAATAACTTTGTATTTAAGGCAGACCAAGATAAGCGCGCTATTTTATTTACTGAAAATGTTAGTGAAAATAGCTTTTGGGCAGACCACGGAGTTAAAGCAAATGATGTTCTTTATGCGGTAAATGGAAATGTAATTACTCCAGAAAACGCCCAGACATTTTTAGGTGAAATGTACCAATGGAAACCTGGTAACGAAGTGGAAGTAACGCTAATGCGAAATGGTGAAGAAATTATCATCAAAGATACTTTGACTAAAACCTATACGGTAGACCAGATGATTGCCGAAAACCCAAACGCCACTCCAAAACAGATTAGAATTAGAAATTCTTGGCTCAATCTATCTTCAATAAGTAAATAACAAAAAAACCTGCTCGTGAGCAGGTTTTTTTATTCAAATTTTCCGTGATTAATATTTCGCGGCTTTTCCGTTAGAAGAGGATGCTTTAATAAATTCCCTTAAATCTTCGTTAGCCTTAATTAAATCATCGTGGCGCAAATACATCATGTGCCCACTACGGTATCCTTCAAAATGAAAGCGATCTTTCATTCTTCCGCTTGGGTCTGCTTGCCACTGAGAATGTTTTGCAGCAAAATAAGTCGTAGCACCATCGTAATAGCCAGATTGCGTCAATACGTGTAAATAAGGATTTTCTGCCATCGCCTGGCGCAAATCTTCACGTACATTATCGTTTTCATTATTCCAAGGATGTACAGGCCCGAACATATTATACTTTATGTCTGTCTTAAAGTTTAGTTTTTCTCTAAGATAATAGTTAATAGCCGGTGTAAAAGAATGCAACCAAGAAGTGATCTCAGCATTATAATCGGGTCTATTGCCAGACAACATCTTATCAAATCCTGTATATCTAGAATCTAGTCGGCCAATAGTTTGTCCAGACTTATCACGAAGAAGTTCTTTCCAGAAAAATTGCGTTGGCACATCGAGATTATGTTGAAGGATTACCTTTTCGCTAAGACCTGAGTAATAGGACATTTTCTTCGCTATTTCTTGTCTTTCAGAATCTGATATCGTCCAACCTTTTACCAAAGCAGGGATTAGTGTATTTATTGTATAGGCTTCCGACTCAGGTAAAATTTCCAAAAGATCCTTTTGTTGAAGTTCTGCTGGTAACATTTTATGATACCAGGCCGCCGCGGTGAAATATGGTAGATTCAGTCCAGAAGATACAGAACCATCAGAAATTAATGTTTTATAATCCGCAGGAGAAACCATAATGACACCGTTAAGATACATCCATTGGCTATTCTGCAATTCTAAGGATAATCCCATTACTCTGGTACCTCCATAGCTCTCGCCAATTATATATTTAGGCGATTCCCAGCGGTTTTTTCTGCTGGTAAATGTGTTCATCCATTCTGCAAGATATTTGATGTCTTCGTTTATTCCGAAAAACTGTTTTCTATCAGGCATTTTGCCTTCTGCATCCGGAATCATTCTAGAATAAGCGGTATTGACGGGATTTATAAATACGATATCAGCCACATCGAGAATAGAATATGGATTGGTCTTAACTCCATAAGGTTGAATAGGATAGCCTTCGTCATCTATATTTAAAATTACAGGACCGGTATAGGCCACGTGCATCCAAACAGAAGCCGATCCAGGTCCACCATTAAAGGAATAAATAATTGGACGGCTAGCTCTATCCTTAATGCCGTTGCGGGTGTAGTAAGTGTAAAAAAGTGTCGCGATAGGTTTTCCTTCTTCGTCCCAAACAGGCTGTGTTCCTGTTTCTGCGGTATAGGTAAAACTTACCCCTTTTACGGTGGTATTGTGGGTAGTAATAACCATAGTATCGATTGGAATCTCGCGAGATTGACCAAAAGAAATAAGGCTAATTAAAAAAATTAGAAGGGTAATTTGTTTCATCGAATAATTATTTTAGTTGAAAGTTGACTAAAGATAAATAATACGGTGGAATATCAATTGTTAAAACTTTTCAAACGCACCAAGGCCGAACAAGGCAAAGTCATACTTAACCGGATCTACAGCATCTAACTTTCTTAGTTTTGAATCTAATTCGGCAAGAGCCTTGGCATCATTTTGTTTACGATTAAGAATGCCAAGTTTACGTGCAATACCTCCGGAATGTACATCAAGCGGACAAGAAAGTTGATGCGGAGAAATCTTTTCCCAAATCCCGAAATCAACGCCATTTTGGTCTTTCCTGACCATCCATCTCAAAAACATATTAATCCTTTTTGCGGCGGAATTCTTTAACGGATCACTAACATGTTTTTTGGTCCTATCTAGATGTTCGATTTCGAAAAAGTGGTTTTTGAACATGTGAATAGATCTTTGAAGCGATTGCTCTTCCGCATATTTAGAAAACAACTGCTCTAAACCGCCGTGCTGTCTGTAGATATGTTTTAAACTAAGAATAAATTGAATGAAATCAGTTCCATTAAATGTTCGATGAACAAAATTTTCAAGTTCTTTTAAATCCTTTTCACTATGATTCACCACAAAACTGTGAGGATCATTACCTAGCAGATCCATCATTCGGTGAGAATTGTTGATAATGCTCTTTCTATTTCCCCAAGCGATGGTTGCAGTTAAAAAGCCAGCGATTTCAATATCTTCCTTTTTTGAAAATCGATGTGGAATCTGGATTGGGTCTGTTTCAATAAAGTCCGGATGATTGTATTGTTCGACTTTTTCATCTAAAAAGTCCTTTAAATCTTTTTTAGAAATTTTTGAAGATTTCATCATTCATTTTGAAATTCTAACAAAGATAATTTTATAGTTTTCATATTATTAATTTTACCCTTATTTAAAACCCTAGAACTAAAAATGGAAACGACAGAAAGAGAACGATTAAAGGAAGTTGCCAGCGTTTTCTTTAAGTTGGGTTGCATCTCTTTTGGTGGACCAGCGGTTCATATTTCTATGATGGAGGACGAAATCGTAAAAAAGAGAAAGTGGATTTCTACCCAACATTTTCTTGATTTAATCGGCGCGACCAATATCATTCCCGGACCAAATTCTACAGAAATGACCATGCATTGTGGTTACGAAAGGGCAGGAGTGAAGGGCCTCTTCGTGGCGGGGTTCTGTTTTATTTTCCCCGCAGTAATCATTACCGGATTTCTTGCTTATTTATATCAGGAATATGGTCAATTGCCAGAAGTAGAACCTTTTATTTATGGAATTAAACCGGCCGTAATCGCCATCATCTTAATGGCCGCATTCAGGTTAGGGAAAAAAGCAGTTAAAAATACGACCTTAGCGGTAATAGGAATTTTAACCTTGTTAGTTTGTTTTCTGGGGGTCAATGAAATCATTGCACTTTTTGGAGCTGGTCTTATTGGTTTCCTAATTTATAAATTCAAAAAAAATTCAACTTCTGTAAATTCCTTTATTCCGTTAATAATATTACAGATAGAAGAATATGCAAAATTAGAGAACATTAAAATATTATTGGTATTCCTTAAAATTGGAGCGATTTTATACGGAAGCGGCTATGTGTTGTTTGCTTTTTTAGATGCTGAACTTGTAGCAAATGGGTGGATGAGCAGGCAAGCGCTTGTAGATGCAATTGCGGTAGGCCAATTTACTCCTGGCCCAGTTCTGTCTACTGCAACTTTTGTCGGTTGGCAATTGGGAGGTTTTGCTGGCGCTATTGCAGCCACGGCTGGTATTTTTTTACCATCCTTTATATTCGTTTTAATTTTGAATCCATTAGTGCCTAAAATGAGAAAGAGCGAATGGATTTCTGCGGTTTTAGATGCCATAAACGTGGCGGCAGTCGCTTTAATATTATATATCTGTATAAAAATTGGACAAGAAACGTTGTTGGATTGGCGAACAATCCTCATCGCTATTATTAGCTTGATTACGGTTTTTTATTTTAACAAATTAAACAGCGCCTATATTGTCTTGGGTGGTGCGCTATTAGGATATATTCTGTTGTTGATTTAATAGAATTTACGCTACGATTCTACCATCGACCATCGTAAGTTTTCTATCCGCCATATCTGCCAGTTCTTCATTATGGGTGACGATTACAAAGGTCTGTCCGAATTGGTCCCTAAGCTTGAAGAAAAGTTGATGAAGATTTTCTGCGGATTCACTATCTAAATTCCCGGAAGGTTCATCCGCAAAAATTAGATCTGGATTGTTTACCAACGCGCGAGCAACTGCAACACGTTGCTGTTCTCCTCCAGAAAGTTCGTTAGGTTTATGATGATATCGGTCCTTTAGACCTAAAAAATCCAAAAGTTCCATTGCCTTCTTTTCGGCTTCAGGTTTAGGAATGTTTTTTATAAACGCCGGAATACAAACATTTTCTAAAGCACTAAACTCTGGCAGCAGTTGATGAAATTGAAAAATAAAACCGATATGTTCATTTCTAAAATTAGCCAATCCCTTTTCATTTAGACTGCTAATCTCCTTATCGTTAATAACTAATGTTGAAGCTTTAGGATTGGAAACTATATCTAAGGTTCCAAGAATTTGAAGCAAGGTCGTTTTACCCGCGCCAGAAGCACCTACAATCGAAACTACTTCACCTTTAGTAATATGTAGGTTTACACCTTTCAAAACTTGAAGATTTCCGTAAAATTTTTCGATATTTTCAGCTTTAATCATTACATCATAGGTTTCTGATTCGAAAATACCACAATATTAAAAGTTGAACAATTATCAGCTATGATTCTTTGAAAGTAAATCACGCACATTATTATAATCGATATAGTAGACCATTCTTATTGAAAAAGTATGTTGAATGGATTGATCAAATAAGGACGAAAGATTGTTAAAGTAGTCATTACCGATTTGAGATGTTTGTCTGAATAATTGATTTCTATATAAAGCAGTTAAAAAACTACCAGGGGCAAATTGCCACGAATAACTAAAATCAAGATTCCAGGTGTTAAAGTTCACGTTGGGGTCATTAATATCGTCTACCGAAATCCCGCCGTCGGTGGTAAGCATTCCGTTTTGCTGAAGATTAAAAAGATTATAGTCATAATCTACGGTAGCCCAATAATTTCTAAATGTAAGACTCAGCGCATGAAAACTATTAAAGGCAAAATTTCCGGAAAGACTATTTTCTATTGTCAATTGGTCCCTTTCACCAAAAACGATATCATCTTCATAATTAGTCACGAAACCTCGACTTCCTTTGCTGTTTCTATAACCATACCGATAAGCCATTGTAAAACGGTCATTAAACCGTACTCTTGGACCTATCTCAAAACGATACGTAAATCGGTCCCTGCCTTTTTCAAATAAACCTCCTATCCCAATTTCTGCATCAAAAGCCAAGGTTTTATTATAATCGCTGGAGAAATAGGTATTAAGATTATAACTATTTTCATAAACAAAATATCTGCCTTCTGTTCTTGGTTCAAAATAATCATATTGTTTACCAAGGCTACCATTTATATTGCCTCCGAAATTCCAAAGTTTTTTGTTTTGCATGTTCACCGAAACTCCCAAGCTATTCCCGGTATAGGTAGATGGTTTGAATAAACTATTCACGGAAACCCAAGTATACACGCTAAATTGATTAAGTGTTTCTGTAGGCTCAAAAATCCTATATGATCCATTTAAATCGAAGTTGTTATAGTTATTTCTAAAAAGAACTCCAAAATCATTTATATCATATTTTTTATCGGCAAGTTGGTGTTCGATACTCCAACGATACTTTCCACTCACTTTACCAAATTCGACTTCAGTATTAAAACCATTTCGAGTTCCTTCGGTTAAATTGAGTGAACTCATCTTTACTTCAGCTTGCACGTTATAGGTGTTATTTGCATTGGTAATATCTGCTAGCAGACCAGTGACATTAGCATCTCGGAAACCGCCGTCTCTTGTTACATTAGTGTTGATTAAACTAACCGATGAGTTTTTGTTGAATTGTTGATCAAACACAATGATGTTATAATTGGCCAAAGGTTCTACCACTTGTCTTCTCGTTTCGGATGTTAAACTATCCCTGATAATTGCATCTGTTTTCTCGGTTATTGCATTAAATATTCCCACACCTAAGCCGTTTTTGGTCCTTCCCGAAACCTTTATAGCGTTTAAAGTCTTTACTTGGTTTGGGTATTCGATTATTTCTTCATTTTCTACTAAATCTACATTCCCGATTGGTGCGCTCCCAATCCTTCTAGAGAAGAATAGTCCGCCTTTATTAAATAAGTCAACGCCTTCCTTAAAAAATTGCCTTTGTTCTGAAAAGACTTGTTCAAAAGGTCCAAGATTAAGTTCTAGGTCATCAAATCCGGCTTGACTAAAATCTGGAATCAAGGTGGCGTCTAAGGTGAAATTTTCCGTAATTCCATATTTTACATCTAGTCCAAGATTTACATCAGTCTTGGTGTTATTTTCATAGGAATTCGCAATTCCTGAAGTATAAGGGTACAGACTTAATCTAACCGGAGGTTCAATATTTTCTAGACCTCTGAGTTCACCATGATAAAGACCAATATTTCCTTTGGTTATGTCAATAGGATTCCAGGTGTATTGGGACCTATCTCTTCTAAAGTGTCGATGAAACTGTAATCCCCACGTTTGTACTTCTTGATTAGAAAATCTTAAAGCGGAGTAGGGAATCTTTAACTCAACAATCCATCCGTCTTCTACAATTTTCACACTGCTGTCCCACACGGCGTCCCACCCAAAATCCTCCCCGTTACTAGGAGAAGCTATTGCATCTGCTTGGGTGCCAGAAGGAAAAATAAAAAACTCGGTATCATTTTGAGCATCGTTATTTGGATTGATGATAACACTAAAAAAATCAGTCTGTCCAAAATTATCGCGCAGAGAATAATTTTTCACGATTTTTGAAGGATCATCATGAAGATAAGCAGCAAAATAAACTGCTTTATCATCATATGCAGTCATAACAATCGTCTTTTGTTCTTCGGCTAAAACATTTCCGACATCTGGGCGAAATTGGATAAAGTCAGTGGCAATTTCTGCATCTGCCCAAACTTTGTCATCCAAAACACCGTCTATGACAGGTGCAAACTCAGTACGATTTATATTAAGGATTTTCTTTTGTTGGGCGAACGACAAATAATTAATGCACAGAGAAATGGTGAGAATTAAGCGGAATGTCATAAGTTGATTTGATTGATGATGGTTGATGGTTCTTTGAATATATCTTTAATGACACTCCAAAAATTTGATTGTTACAGTTAGGTGCCGTAAAACTACTGGCAATTCCCTGTTGATTTATTAATGAAACGTTAAAAACAAATTTAGATTGTTAAGGTTGTTAGGCACTGCTCCATGATTATCTAGTAATCACTACTTTTGATAAAAAAATAAATGCCATATAATTATTTTGAAGAATACAATGAGGAAGTAACCGATGAGGTCACTTCTCATTTTAAAAGTATCATTGAAAATCTTGGCGAAGATGCACAAAGAGAAGGCTTGTTGAAGACTCCGGAGCGCGCCTCTAAAGCCATGCAATTCTTAACCCAAGGTTATCATCAAGATGCAGAAGCCATATTAAGGAGCGCAATGTTCGCAGAAAGTTACAATGAGATGGTAATTGTTAAGGATATAGAAGTTTACTCACTTTGCGAACACCACATACTGCCATTTTTTGGTAAGGCACATATCGCCTACATCCCGAATGGCCACATTGTGGGTATTAGTAAATTACCACGAATTGTTGATGTTTTTGCACGAAGACTTCAAGTGCAGGAACGCTTAACCAAACAAATACTCGACTGCATAAATGATACCTTAAAACCTCAAGGCGTGGCAGTAGTAATTGAAGCATCTCATATGTGTATGATGATGCGCGGGGTTCAGAAGCAAAATTCCGTTACTACAACTTCAGGATTCAGAGGCCAATTTGAAAAAATAGAGACCAGAAATGAATTCCTTAAGCTTATAAGTGAGCGCTTGTCCTAAGAATTTTGGTACGTAAATTGTATAAATTAAAGTACACTAAAAAAACTTTAATATGAATTTCGATACACTAAGCAAAAACAAAAAGCTAGCGTTTAGCATCCTCTTCGATGCTATTGGTATGATAACATTCATCGATATAATATGGGCACCTATTTCAGGTTATTTAATGACCAAAATGTATAAAGGAAGAATGGGAAAAATCGGAGGTATTATCTCTTTTGTTGAAGAGATTATGCCAGGCTTCGACATAATTCCAACCTTTACCATTATGTGGTTCTATAATTATGTCTATCTAGCTAAGAAGAATCCACAACCACAGATTGTGGAAATAGATTAAACAAAAACACCCGCCAACGCGGGTGTTTTCTATTTAAGACCTTACTAGATTAAAATAAATAGGAAAGCCCTACACTTATATTTCTACCGATATTATAAATTCCGTCATTTTTTAAGCGTGATAAGTGACTTATGTATTCCTTATTCAAAATATTTGTGGCAGTAATGTTCCCGCTGAGTTCGCCCTTTAAAAAGTTGAAATTAGCTCCAAGTCCCGCGTTTAATAAACTATATCCGTTCGAGGCTGTTTCAAAAGCGCTTACATTGTTTTGCTCAAAGACATTTTGGAGTTTTACAAAACCATATCCTTTTTTAAAAGTATCTGTTTCAAATTCTACTCTTACAGTATTGTTTATAGAATTTGCGGGAGTAAGAGGCAAATAATCACCATCGGCACGTTTTGCGGTCACAGTTTCGAATCCACTTTCTATATGCAACCAATCTAATGGATGTGGATGAATGTGAAGACCGAATTCGCCACCATATAGATTTGCATTAGTCTGTTGATATTCAAAAACTGGATTTTCTTCGATAAGATTTCCCAATGGGTTTAAATAGATATAATTGTTGATGAAATTATAAAATCCATTGGCGAAGAATTCAAAATGCTCGCCTTTATATTCTAGAGCGAGATCCAACTGAATATTCTGCTCATTTTCTAAATCAGGATTTCCAATTTCATAGCGATTAGTTCCCTCGTGAACACCGTCGGAGGTTAATTCAGCTAAATTGGGAGCTCTAAATCCCGATGCAACATTAAACCTTAAACTGAAATCTTCTAAAATATTTGTCTTAACTCCTGCGGCGCCGTTAAAGCTATTATAGGTTTTATTGATGGATTCTGAAACATCAATATTCCTCCGGTCGTAGCGAGCACCAAGTTGAAAATCCATTTTTTCAAAATGTATATGTGATGTTCCGAGAAAACCAATATCCACGGTGGTTGCATCAGGAATCAGTTGTTCTTCTCCAAAATTTGAATTGGTCTGATACATACCTTGTACCCCAAAAATTGTTTCAAATTTGCCCAAACGCGGGAAATTATATTTTAGGTCATAATTGAAGGTTTTTAACTTCATATGAAGCGCTGGGCTTTCAGTTTCTTCAAATTCTTTTCTGTTGTTGAAAGTGTATCCTAAATTTAAGTCTATCGAAGAGTTATCAAAAAATACATTGGATTTAGAACTTAAGATATGATTGACGATATCCTGATACGGAAATTCAGGTTTCTTGTCGTTGGTCTGTACCCCAACACCTTCGGTAAGACCAATCTCTGTGGCATAGTAATTATATCTAACTTCCGTCTTAAATTGATTTCTTTGATAACCAACACCGCCCTTTAAATCCTTTTCATTAAATCTAGAATTTGTTACGCTATAATTTTTTGTTTCGTAATCAGAATGGTTTACTAAACTTCCACGAACCAACCATTTAAGATGATCTCCCGAAGTTTTTATGGAAATGCTACTTCCCAAACCGTTGGTATTGCTAAAATAAGTACTCTCTAAGGCGCCGTGAGTTTCATGCTTATTTGCGAAACCTTCCGGATTTAGATAAACAACTCCACCCAAAGCATCGCTACCATAAAGTAGGGTAGAAGGACCTTTTATAACTTCGACACTTTCAATACCATAAGAATTAACCCCAAGGCCATGCTCGTCACCAAATTGCTGATTTTCTAATCTGATTCCTTGGGTGTAAACTAAAACGCGATTGGCGCTAAGACCTCTAATAACCGGCTTGCCTACACTAATTCCGGTTGAAATAGATTCTACACCAGAAATATTTGTGATCCCGTCAGAAAGTGTTACCGAGCCTTGTGATTTTAAATCCTGCGCATTTAATCGTTCAACTTTCATGATGTTTTCACTTTGAAGTTTGTGAAAAGGGGTTGAAATAATAACTTCTTCCATCTCTATGGCGGAAGCCTTCAAAATTATTTCTAGCGGAAAATCTTGTGGCACTTTAACGATCATCGACTTACTTTCATAACCAATGATTGATACAATGGTTTTAAATTCGCCATTTGGAATATTTTCCACAGAAAAGTTACCGTTTTCGTCAGTTGCTCCGCCTTTTTCTAACTGTGGAAAATAGATGGATGCAAAACTTACTGGATTAGTTTTTTGGTCGAAGATAGAGCCGTTTACTGTGTTTTGTGAATACGAAAATGTTGCTGCAAGCAGCATTAATAATGATAGTTGCTTCATTGTTGAGCTTTAAGAAAATTGAATTAAGACAAATTGACTAAATCAAATTTTCTTGCGGGGGAGCTCTAAGCGAATAATATTGAAAATGTAGTAGGGACTGAGATTCTGTAAAAACAGTATTCTTAATACTCTGAGGTTGAAAAATCCTGGGTTTGAAGGTTTGCTTTACAATGTTAAACTCATTCGCAACTTTAAATTTTTGAAAATCGCAGTCTAGATTTTTCTTATGAAAATGAAGTGAGGCCTCACTTTTACAGGTTAAATGCTTATGATGCTGAATTGCATGGGATAATTTTACCAACGAAGGAAACATCAAAGCGATTATTAAAATAATCACAATTGCAGAAAATTTCTTTGAAGTTTTATTTATCGTCAATCCACCAAATTTTTAAGCCAAATCTTCTTAGCATCTTTTTCTCGAATTCCCAGAAAAACTGAAACTGTCCAAAGGCCCATCCCAAAAAGACTAGAATTATCTGATAGAAGACTAGGCTCACAAAAATAAACAGAATGTAATATAATATTATGTTAAGGTTTTCCTTAGTGATACCAATTAAGCTAATAATTGGTCGACCCACAAGCATAGAAGAGGAGCCGGTAAGCGCAAATACTATAAAGATACGGATCAATTCCCATTTTTGGTCAACCTTCCAGCGGCTCTCCAAAATCTTTAAGATTTTTAATGTGAGTTTTAATAGGACAAAAGCAATGAGTAAACCAATACCTATGGTAAAAATTAAATAGCTAAAACTAAAGATGGACGCGAGTTTCATGCCGATATAAAGAAGTGCAAGCAAACCTATAACCGGAAAGATCAATTGCCAATTTTTATCTATTTCCCAACGTTCCTTAAAGTTCTTCATAGCTAAATAAAGCGGCAAAGATACCTTAAATTCTGGGAACGAAACCCGCCAATCGCTGATTGAATTGAAGTTGAAAGTAGATAAAATAATAGTACAGTTTGTAATTAACCTCGTAGCCGTAGTTAATACTTTGGTCATAATCAATGGTCATATCATACATATTTCCATATTCTGAAGGAAGACGCGCTCTACGGTTCCATTCGGAAACATACTGCCAATTTCTCCCTTCTAAAAATTCTTGGGAATAATATCCTTCAGGTTTTGCAATAGTCTGAAGCCAGTTATTAAAACCTGGCTCAATTATTATTATTTCATATTCTAAATCATCATTCGCAATCTTTACGGTGTCTTGCTCCGAAGTCGGAATACGGTCCGTGCGCTCACCTGTATTTTTAGCAGAATTACATCCAACCAAAAAAACTAGCACAAGTATTATAAATAGAAAATTTTTCATCTGTAGCGTTTTATTCAAGGTACAAAATATATTTCATGCCTAAATATTAACCGTATATAGAAAAGGCGGAAATTACTCAGCATTATTCAAATTCTGTAATTTGTTTACTTACCAAGCAAGCCTCCAAAAAGTCCACCGCCGTTTTTATTTTTATTTCCACCTGTAAGAACCATATCCGCAACATCGTCAATAATACTTCCGTCCCCATCAGCATCAAGTATAGATTCTATAAAGCTTTGTTCGCCTTCTCTGCTGTTTCCTTTAAGAAGTCCACCTAGCAATCCTTCTAATCCACTTTGACTGCTAACGTTTTTCTGACGTTTCTCTTTTCCGAGAAGGCCTAATAATATTGGCGCTGCAATCTGTAATATTTTGGCGATGTTATTCGCATTGATTCCGGATTTTTGACTTAACGCATTTTGCACCATCTGTTTTTTATTTCCTAGGACATTGTTAAGAATCTTTTCGCCATCGGTTTTAACTTCACTATCTACACCACCAGAAAATAAACTTTCGAGATTGTCCAAAATACTTCCATCATGCTTATCATCTAAGGCGCCCATTAAACTTTGCGCACCTTGTGGAGACGTTGCATTACGCCTCATCGCTTGCATTAAAAGCGGAAGTGCTATGGTTAAAACTTGAGAGGTTTTGTTTGCGGGTTCTCCTGTCTGTCTAGAAGTTCCTTCAACAATTTTCTTACCTACTTCACTATTTAATATATCTAATATGCCTGACATTACTGTTGAATTTAAATTTGAAAATAGAAGGTACAAAAAAAGCTTATGGCCTTTATTTCCATAAGCTTAATTTAATAATATATTAACCTGAGTTGGTTTATTTCATGATTGCGATAATCTGATCTGCCAATTCGGTACCGATTCTATCTTGAGCTTCGTTAGTCGCTGCTCCGATATGTGGAGAAAGAGATAGTCTTCCATTCATCAGAACTTTCACTGCTGGAGTTGGTTCATTTTCAAAAGTATCTAGAGCTGCGAATGCAAGTTTGCCAGATTCTAACGCATCAACCAAAGCAACTTCATCGATAACCCCACCACGAGCGGCGTTTACAATTGCTGCGCCATCCTTCATGGATGCAATCTCGCTGCTTCCAATTACGTAGCCATCTTGCGCAGGAATATGGATTGTTATAAAGTCTGAGTTAGCCAATAATTCTGCCATCGGAATGGTCGTTATTTCAAAATCAACTGAGCGTCCGTCAAAAAATTCGACGTTAACTTCTGTTTCCGTAATAAATTTATCGGTTGCTAGAACTTTCATCCCCACACCATAAGCGATTTTTGCTACTTCTACACCGATTCTTCCGATACCTATAATTCCTAGAGTTTTACCTCTAAGTTCAGTACCTGCTGCATAATTCTTTTTCAAAGAAGAAAAATTGCTTTCACCTTCTAAAGGCATATTACGGTTAGAATCATGTAGAAAACGAACCCCACCAAATAGGTGAGCAAAAACTAATTCTGCAACGGATTGTGAAGAAGAGGCTGGCGTATTAATAACACTCAATCCTTTTTCTTTTGCGTAGGCAACATCGATATTGTCCATACCAACGCCACCACGACCGATAATTTTTAAACTTTCACAGGCATCGATAATATCTTTACGCACTTTAGTTGCGCTTCTTACTAAGATAACATTGATTTTATTTTTATTTATATAATCTATAAGTTGAGGTTGAGCAACGGTAGTGGTAATAACTTCAAAACCCGCATTTTCTAGTTTCTCTATACCGCTCTGCGAAATCCCATCATTTGCTAATACTTTCATTCTAATATCTTTAGTTCCCAATTTTGAGGGAATGTTATAATTTATTTTAAGTTTTTGGTTGAATTGATTAAGCTTTTCTTTCTAGCTCTGACATAACATCAACAAGAACTCCGACGCTTTCAAGTGGAAGCGCATTGTACATTGAAGCTCTGTATCCGCCCACACTTCTATGTCCGCTCAATCCACTGATACCAGCTTCTTTCAACATAGTATCAAAAGTATCTTTAAGATCTTCATTGGCTAGGTTAAAGGTTGCATTCATCATAGAACGGTCTTCTTTAACTGCAAATCCAGTAAACAAAGGATTCAAATCAATTTCAGAATAAATAAGCTGCGCTTTTTTCTCATTCACTTTTTGAATAGCAGAAATGCCTCCTAGATTTTTTAACCATTCTAAGGTCAACATTGAAGAATAAACCGCAAAAACTGGAGGAGTATTAAACATGCTGCTCTTAGAAATATGCACTTGATAATCTAGCATAGAAGGTATCTTACGAGAAACTTTTCCTAAGCAATCTTCTTTTACTACTACCAAAGTAGTTCCTGCCGGTCCCATATTTTTTTGAGCACCAGCGTAGATGATATCGAATTTAGAGAAATCTAATTGACGAGAAAATATGTCACTAGACATATCGCAAGCCATTGGCATATCCAAATCTGGAAAATCCTTTATTTGGGTTCCGAAAATCGTGTTGTTAGAAGTACAATGAAAATAATCGTAATCTTCTGGGATGTCGTAACCTTTTGGTATATAGTTGTAGTTGGCATCTTTTGACGATGCAACTTCGTAAACGTCGTCTAAAATTTTTGCTTCAGAGATGGCATTATCACTCCAAGTACCAGTGTTTAGGTAGCCAGCTCTCTTTTCTAACAAATTCATTGGTACCATAATAAACTGTGTACTCGCACCCCCTTGTAGAAAAAGAGCTTTGTATCCTTTTCCTTCAAGACCTAGAAGTTCTAGAGCCAGCGATCTAGCATTTTCCATTACATCTACAAAGGATTTGCTACGGTGTGAAATCTCTAAAAGAGAAAGTCCGTTGTCGAATTCTAAGATTGCTTCCGCTGATTTTTGTAATACTTCTGCTGGTAAAATTGATGGGCCAGCACTAAAATTATGTTTTTTCATTATGGTGTTTTTAGTCTTTCACAAAATTGACAATTAATATATAATTATGTGTTATTAAAATGATAAATTATAAGCTATAAATTTGATAAAAATTCAATGGTATCAACGTTATCGGCGTAATCATTTAGGCTGGGATTCTGGGTTTCGCCGAAGTTAATTTCTTCTGCCATTAAACCATTGGCTACGATACATTGAATATTATCACGGTTAGAATTAATCTTTTCCTGTAGATCTGCTTCATCCGAATAGTACTCATAAAAAAGCGTAGCAATAGGCGACCCAAGGCTTTGGTCTTCTTTAATCATGAAAAATCCGTTATCGAGTATATCAAATTCGCTCATAAGATAAACCGCTTTATTATAATCATAATTGTTAGCATATTTATGTTCATTCACCAAATCCTTCCAATGATAAATACCATTAAAAAACGCATCAAAATTATAGTTCTTTGGAACGTAAATTTTTGAAACATTGCGGCAGCCGAGCCCGTAATACCTAAAGATATCTTCAGATAAATTTCCTAAGTCTTCCTCGCTCTCTTTTCCAGATAGGATGGCGACCGAATTGCGGTTTTTCCGAATGATTGAAGGTTTTCCCCTAAAGTAATATTCAAAATATCTGGCGGTATTATTACTTCCTGTGGCGATTACAGCATCGAAATTTTCTAATTTACTTTCTGTGAATTCAATCAAATCCTTAAACTCAGGCTCAATCTGTTTTAGATATTGCGCTAGATACGGAAGCAAGTTCTTATCGTTAGATGATTGCTTCACCAATACCCGATGCCCTGAAAGTAGGACAGAAATAAAATCGTGAAAACCTACCAACGGAATGTTACCCGCCATGACGATGGCCACGGTTTTTTGCACTACTTCTTCGATATTATAATTAGCTCCCCATTCCCGGATTTTCTCTTCGGTGAGCTGCTCTGACCAAGATTTTAAATTGAATAAAATATTGGTTTTAGTAAACCATGCGTTTTTCTCGCTAGCTAATTTAATCTGATTCCTAAACTCATTTACAAATTCATTCTCAACCGAATTTTGGTTGCCATTTTCATCATAAGAATTTACGATTTCGGCGATAAAGTCACCAAGTTTTGTGAATGCCTTAATTCTACGTTCTAAATTCATTCTCAGTTTGGTTATGCGGTCTTTTGGCTTTATTTTTGCGCTGCAAAGTTATGGAATTGAAGAAGAATAGCTTCGGTTCAGAACTTAAAAAAGAATTTTGAAATTGAAAATGTAGTTATGGCAATTATAATAACAGACGAATGTATAAATTGTGGTGCGTGTGAACCTGAGTGTCCAAACACCGCAATATATGAAGGCGCCGACGATTGGCGATATAAAGATGGTACCAGTTTAAAAGGTAAAGTTGTTTTAACCGATGGGAAGGAAGTAGACGCGGATGAAGCGCAAGAACCTGTCAGTGACGAAATTTACTATATCGTTCCGGATAAGTGTACAGAGTGTAAAGGTTTTCACGAAGAACCTCAGTGTGCTGCGGTATGTCCTGTAGATTGTTGTGTACCTGATGATGATCACGTAGAGTCGGAAGAAACGCTTTTAGCTAAGCAGGCTTTTATGCACCCGGAAAATTAAATTAAAAATTAGTAAATTATAAATCCCAAACTATGTTTGGGATTTTTTTGCCACTATAACGTAGGTATCAAAAGCGTAACTTTTTCTATCAATTACCTCGAGAACTTCAAATCCATTTAAATTTAAAAGAAGTTTCCATTCTTCCCTAGTAAATGCCCTAACGGTGGAATCATCTTCAGTTAAAAGTATTTTTTCTTTGTCCTGAATCTTAAAATATTTGGCTCTCCAATTAAACATAAAGTTTTCTAGAATTAAATCGACCTTGAATAAGCTATCCCTGTAATACTCTACGCCGTCGTAACTACAAGAATGGGTGACATCTTTACCCTTCCCAATAATCTTAAAGAAACGTTCAGCATCTATAAAGTCAAAAATCAATAAACCGCCTTCTTTCAAATTTCTGTGAATGTTTTGCAAGGATTCACTCAAAATTTTATTCTCAATCAAATAACTGCTGGTCCTCCCGGTAATGATAGCGGAATCTATATTATCTTCTAAATGGAATCTTGCCATATCACTTTCAATAAAAGTACCGCCTGGGTTTTTTTTCTTAGAAAGTGTTATCATATCCGCGCTTAAATCCAATCCTTTATAATCCATATTATTTTCTATGAATAGCTTGGCCAAATTTCCAGTACCACAACCTATTTCTAGAACACTGTTAAGATTGTATTTAGAGAGAATTGAATTGTAAAATTGATATTCATCATCGTAATCTATAAATGTCTGATAAATTGCGTCGTAAAGTTTCTCTAGACCATTTCTATAAAGGCTTTGCATAGTATCGGGGTATTTAAAATAAAAATGCCGTTCCTAAAGAACGGCATTTTTGTAAATATTTAAAACTAGAATTAGAATTTATAATTCAGCGATAAATTGAACATAGTTCCTAATTGGCTAAAATGATAACCATCATATGTCATGCGAGAATAACGTTGGTTAAAGGTTATTAAGTTAGCTTGTTCCTGTAAGTCAGTAATGCCATAAGAATTCAAAGATGTATCATTGATAATAGCCTGACCAGCTGCGTTTTCTGCTTTAAACTCCCATTCTGGTAAAACATTAAGCAAGTTATTGATGTTTAAGGAAAGGGTTAACCTTTCGGTAGCATTATAGTTAACAGCAAGGTCTGTTACGATTTTAGGGATGAACTCAGTTCTAAGGTCATCACTTAATCCTTGTTGTTTAAAGGTTGTCTTCCCGAAATAGGTATTGTTTAGTGCAAAACCGAATTTATCTAAATCATAATTGATACCAAGTATCCATTTGGTCTTTGGTCTAGAAGTAAAGAATAATGCTTCTTGTGTTGCATTGACAATTGTTTGACCATTTGCCCGAACAAATTCCGGATTTTTGACAGCTCCATCACGTTCATTTGTGATGGTGTAGTTACCAGATAGATTAAAATCTAAGTCTCCATTACCAAGACCAACATTAGAATAACCTAATACAACATCAATCCCAGAAGTTCTAGTATCCAACGCATTTGCAAAGAAGCTCACATCAGAAAGACCTTCAAACGCAGGACCTGTTGGTGGGGTAACTTCAGAACCAAGTACAATTCGGTCCTTGACAGCAATATTGTAATAATCTAAGGTAAAGTTGAATTGGTTTGTTAGCCTTCCACCTAAACCAATAGTAAAGTTATTGGACTCTTCAGCATCAAGGCTCGCAATGTTTAGCAACCGAGCTTCGGGTGAAACATTGTTCACCAAACCCCCCACTTGAATACCTTCACCGGGAATAAAACTATACTGGGATTTCTGGGTATATATTTGGTGCAGTGTTGGCGCTCTAAATCCTGTAGAGATAGAGGCTCTAGCCGTTAAGGCATCGGATAATTTTAAGCGAGAACTTAATTTATATACAAAAGCATTACCAAAATCCGAATAATTTTCCGTTCTAACCGTACCACTTATAAGAAATGCTTCGCTAATGTCAAAATCCAAACTAAAATAGCCACCGATATTGTATCGGTTGAATTTACCTGAGTTCTCTGGTCTATTCCCCGCAAATGAATCAGCTCCACCACCATCATAGGAGGCTAGGCCACCTTCGATGACGTCGAAAGTTTCAGTTCTAAACTCTGCACCTAAACCTATACTTATCTTATCAGATAAAATTCTGTTGATGTCAATGTTCCCCACATTATGAGAAAATCTTGTTCCACCCGGATCAAAAGATATAGGGGAGTTTTCTCTATATAAAGAAACTGGTTCAAACTCGTCGGTTTCTGGATTATAGCTCGCTGCATAAACAAAGTTTCTATTATGTGAATTGTTCACTTTATAAGTCTGAGTATTTCCTCCGGTGGTGAAACTAAGATCTACATTCCATTCGTTAATATTTGATCTAAATCCTACGGTTCCATTATAATCACTAAGGTCACCTTCAAATGTTGGAACATAACCATCATATCCACCAGCATTAGTTGGGTGATTCCCTGGAAAGAAATCCGCTAAGTATGGAATGTCCGAAACAGTTCTCCAATATGGAGTTCTATAATTCGCAAAACTGTTTACTTTTTTATATACGTAAGCAGCATTGAAGTAGAGTTCAGAATTATCGCTAAGGTCTACACCGCTGTTCACCAAAAATTTAGCCGCCGCAGTTTCTGGAGAAGCGTTAATGTTCCCGGCGTCTGGTTGACGAGAGAGAAATTCCCTCACCGTACCAATATCTGCACCAAAGTCATTGGCTTCACCCTCAGCATTGACCGTTCCGGGTCTGTTGGCTTGGTTGACTTTAGATAGGTCAATGGTATAATTAACAAACCCTTTATCATCCCCGATGCTACTTCCATTATTCACGCTGAAACCGACCATTTCACCATCTCCTTCAGAAGTAATACCACTCCGTAAGGTTGCAGAACCTCCATCAACATTATCCTTTAGTATAATATTCATTACACCTGCAATAGCATCGGAACCGTATTGGGCTGATGCTCCGTCCCTTAGAATCTCTACCCTTTTAATGGCATCCGTGGGTATTGCGGAAATATCAGCCCCAGTTTCACCCCGTCCTGGAGAAGTCTGAGTGTATAAAAGAGCACTAAGATTTTTACGCTTGCCATTTACAAGGATTAAAGTTCTACTAGGTCCCATATTCCTTATTTCGTATGGATCTAATAATGATGTTGCATCGTTAACCGGTGTTTGTACTGTATTAAAGGAAGGTATCCTGTACTGTAATGCTTTATCAAAAGTTACCTGACCGGTAGATGTGATAGACTCGGCAGATATCATATCAATTGGCAAAGGTGTATCGGTACTACTCCTAGGAGCGGTCCGAGATCCTGTGAGGATTATCTCGTCTAAGGATTCGCCATCACTTAGAGAGACCATGATTTCTGAACGACCGTTAACGGCTTGCTCGGTTGAGGCATAGCCAACATAACTAAAAACCAAGGTTGCGCCATCGCCCACAGTGATGGTATAACGGCCATCGAAATCTGTGGATGTTCCGTTAGTCGTTCCTTTCTCTAAAACGTTAACACCAGGTAAAGGAGAGCCGGCATCATCCGAGACGACACCACTAACAACTTGTTGGGCATATCCGAGATAACAGAAGGTGAGGGAAATAATAAAAAATGTAATTCTTTTCATATTTGTTTGGATTAATTGTTTGAAGCTAATATAATAGTTTTTGGGATTAACTATTAACAATTTATTAACATTTTACTCAAACAGATGTTATTAATCCAAACACAATCAAATATTTACAGTTTTGAGATATGGGGTATTTTAACAAATAGATAACTTTGAAAATTATTTTGATTACGCATGATTACATAGAATGATAATCTGTTTTATATTGAATATTTAATTCGATAGAACATACTTTCTCAGAAAGTGAAAATGAATTTTAGGATAATCAAATATATTATAGGGTAACTTTTATAAAAGTAAATAATTTTAAAAACCGAAGTTTCTTACACTCTCATCACCACTCAACGTTAGAATATACTTATCAGTCTAAATAGCTGAATTTGTGTAGGTTATAATTTATCAATAACCTACATTTATTCCATTCAGCTCACTAATCTTTCCAAAGTTTATTTAACCTCCACTCAATCACCACCTTATGTAATGGTTTTATACTATTGCTCAATCGCTTCTCCTTCATTTATAGAAGACCTCAAAAAGTTCTTGATGTGGGATAGACATATTTCCTGGTAAACTAGATTGATTAATAGCAAATAGAATTTAGTTAGGGAGCAGTCATTTTCAAAAATGGCTGTTTCTTTTTTTATTAATCATTTTCAGAATTGTAATCTTTCATTTCAGAAAGAGGCTCTAAAACTTCGGTATTTTTCCAAATGCTAGAATCGTATTGTGAAAGCAGTAGATATGGGATTTCTTTTGGCTCAGTATAATTTTTGAATTCAACATTGTCTAGTGCGGTTACAGTTGAGAAAAGAAGTTCTTTTTTGTTTTTTAAATCGCCTTCAATCACAAAGTCGAGTGAAACTTTATTCTTGCTGATGCTGTTTTCAATAAATTTTAAGGGACGACTCACATAAAAGTAGCTTCCGGATTCTTCTTTTATATAGTTTGGCTGATATCCCAAAGTTGAATCCTGTTGAAAAATAATCGTGCCCTGCTTAAGATTCTCGATATACTTAACGCCCAACAACAATTTCAAATTTAATTTAGAACCACGCTTTCCTTCAGAATAAGAATAATCTGCCTTTATAATGGCATAATCCTTATCGTTAATATAGAGTCTACCTGCATACTTAGATTTTGATCTATCCGGCAAAAAATCCACGATATAAATTAAATCTTGATTTATATAAGAAACATTTACGAATTCATATTCGTAAAGATTGCTATCTAATAATTGGTTAAGGAAAGAATCGTTGTAAAACTGAGAATTATTTAGAAGTCCTTTAGTACTAGACCTTAAATCTCCCTGACTATAAACCGCTTTTTCTTCTTCTTTATTTTTCTCCTTCAAATCGTTTAAGGACATCTCGTCTTCAACGGTGAATAAACCAGATTTCAACTTATAGGTTTTGTCTTCATCTAAATATTGAAGGATTATCTCCTGGGTTTTTTCCTGAATACTTTCAATCGAAAAGTCTTTTTTCTTATCTACCAATTTTGTTGCTTTAAGAACATTCAGTTTAGTTGAATCTTTGGAACAAGTAAGTAAGTTTCCTTTAAATTCCTTGAAGAAAATCATTCGGTTCTTTTTCACTTCGCGCCCTAACGAATCTAAACTGGAGTTTGCTTGATCCAGTTTCTGTTGTTTCACGTGTGAAGCTTTTTCAATTTCAAGGTCTAGATCTTCAAAATCAGTATAGGTCGTTTCCCGGTAAAATAATTCCTGATTCAAGTTTTGCGAATTATAATTTTTGGACAAATTACGCTTCACCCTAGCGATAATAGAATCGGCGTTGGGTTTTCGGTTAGACAAATAAACTTCGGCGAGTTGGTTTACACCTTCGTCAAGTAAAATAAGATTGTTATGTTGCTTAAGTTGCGCCAGAGTTACAGTTTTATTGACGTAACCCATACAAGAAATGGTGATTCTATCATTTTTAACATTTTCTTGATTGATGGAAAAAAATCCCTCTTCATTGGTCATTGTGCCGCTATGCTCTGCTGTTTGCACCGAAGCATAGGGGATTGGCTGCTTAGAGGTTTTATCGACAACTTTGGCGGTTATGTTCTGGCCTAAAGTAATTTGTAAGCAACAAAAGCTTAAAGAAAATAAATATATTAGTCGCATGTAGATAGTGTTATAATTCAATAGACGATGTGCTCTTCGTTTTGTTACTCACACTAAGCACAAATCAATGCATTTTTTATCTTGTTTAATGTCTTCATAAATAATTACATTTGCAGCCTTAAATATTTATCATGAAAGCCGGAATTGTAGGATTACCGAACGTAGGAAAATCGACTTTATTTAATTGTCTTTCCAATGCCAAAGCACAGAGTGCTAATTTCCCATTTTGTACCATAGAGCCTAATATTGGGGTTGTAAATGTACCGGATAAAAGGTTGGAGAAATTAGAGTCTTTGGTGAATCCGCAGCGCGTAATGCCAGCAACGGTAGAGATTGTTGATATTGCTGGCCTTGTAAAGGGCGCAAGCAAAGGTGAAGGTTTGGGAAATCAGTTTTTGGCGAACATAAGAGAAACAGATG
The DNA here is from genome assembly GCA_900104375.1 of Flavobacteriaceae bacterium MAR_2010_188. Taxonomy (NCBI): domain Bacteria; kingdom Pseudomonadati; phylum Bacteroidota; class Flavobacteriia; order Flavobacteriales; family Flavobacteriaceae; species Flavobacteriaceae bacterium MAR_2010_188. Next base: position 1,213,466 of record LT629302.1, on the reverse strand, counting down.
CGATCTTGCACGTTTTAAGATGTTTTGAAGACGATAATATTGTGCATGTTGATGGAAGTGTAGACCCGATTAGGGACAAAGAGACCATTGATATGGAATTACAGTTGAAGGATTTGGAGACTGTAGAAAAAAAATTAGAAAAAGTTAAGCGTGCTTCAAAAACCGGAAACAAAGAAGCCCAGAAAGAGGAAGCGGTTTTGTTGAAGATTAAATCAGCTTTAGATGCAGGAAAATCAGTTAGGTCTTTAGAATTTGCTGAGGATGATTATGAAGAATTTGTAAAACCATCCCAGTTCATTACGGATAAACCGGTGATGTATGTGTGTAATGTCGATGAGAGTGCCGCAGTTACTGGGAATGCTTTTGTTGAAAAAGTTAAGGATGCAGTTAAAGATGAAGACGCAGAAGTTTTAGTTTTAGCAGTCGGTACCGAGGCAGATATTAATGAATTGGATGATTTTGAAGAGCGTCAAATGTTTTTACAAGATATAGGACTCGACGAACCAGGCTCTTCAAAACTGATTCGTTCTGCATATAAATTATTAAAGCAGCAGACTTATTTTACAGCGGGAGTTAAGGAAGTAAGAGCATGGACTATCGATATTGGTTCTACCGCACCTCAAGCCGCCGGTGTAATCCATACCGATTTCGAAAAAGGATTTATTAGAGCTGAGGTAATTGGATACGAAGATTTTGTTTCTTTTGGAAGTGAAGCTAAGGTGAAGGAAGCCGGTAAAATGAAAGTAGAAGGTAAGAACTATATCGTTAAGGATGGGGATGTTATGCATTTCCTTTTCAACGTTTAGTTTCGAAACTAGAAACTAGAAACTAGCAGCTAGAATTCAAATTCCAAAAACCAAAAGCCAAAAACCAACTTTTCAGAACAAAATACCAATTTCTCAACAACCACCCGTTTTTATTGTTAATTACTTTGTCCGCGGCTTATTTCATGTTTTAATGTGTTATCTTATATTAGCGACGCACCATTAAAATCAACACCTTTTATGTCTCAACAAACCGCATATACCGAAGAAAACATACGATCGCTCGATTGGAAGGAGCACATCCGTATGCGTCCAGGTATGTATATCGGTAAACTTGGGGACGGTTCTTCACCCGACGATGGTATTTATATACTAGTAAAAGAAGTTTTAGATAATTCCATTGACGAATACGTCATGGGAGCTGGTAAGACCATTAAAGTCTCAATTCAAGGTGAGCGCGTAATTGTCCGCGATTATGGTCGTGGCATTCCTCTTGGTAAAGTGGTGGACGTTGTTTCCAAAATGAATACTGGGGGGAAGTATGATTCTAAGGCTTTTAAAAAGTCGGTGGGACTTAACGGGGTTGGTACTAAAGCGGTAAACGCCTTATCTTCTTATTTTAGGGTAGAATCGACCAGAGACAACAAATCTGCTTCGGCCGAATTTGAGCAGGGAAATCTCACCAATCAGGATTTACTTGATGATACTTCTAGACGAAAAGGAACCAAGGTTACTTTTATTCCGGATGAATCTATTTTCAAGAATTATAAGTATAGGAATGAGTACGTCATTAAAATGCTCAAGAACTATGTTTATCTTAATCCTGGACTGACCATTCTTTTCAACGGTGAGAAATATTACAGTGAACATGGTCTTAAAGACCTTTTATCAGAAAATATAGCTGAATCGGATAGACTTTATCCGATTATTCATCTTAAAGGTGATGATATTGAAATAGCATTAACTCACAGCAAAACCCAATATAGCGAAGAATATCATTCTTTTGTAAACGGTCAGAACACGACCCAAGGAGGTACCCATCTCGCAGCATATAGAGAGGCACTCGTTAAAACCATTAGAGAATTCTTTGGAAAGAATTATGATGCTTCGGATGTTAGGAAATCAGTTGTAACCGCGATTTCAATTAAGGTTATGGAACCGATTTTTGAAAGTCAGACCAAAACTAAATTAGGGTCTACTGATATGGGAGGCAAACTACCAACTGTTAGGACTTACATTAACGATTTTGTAAAACGACATTTAGATAACTATCTGCACAAAAATACCGATGTCGCAGAGAAAATCCATAAAAAGATTATGCAAGCCGAGAGAGAGCGTAAAGAACTCTCAGGTATAAGAAAGCTTGCTCGTGATCGGGCAAAAAAGGCCAGTGTTCATAATAAAAAACTACGCGATTGTAGGGTTCATTTTGGCGATACCAAGAACGAAAGGAATTTAGAGACTACATTGTTCATTACTGAGGGAGATTCTGCTTCAGGTAGCATTACCAAATCGCGTGATGTGAATACACAAGCTGTTTTCAGCTTAAAAGGTAAGCCGCTAAACTGCTATGGCCTTACTAAGAAAATAGTTTATGAAAATGAGGAATTCAATCTTCTTCAAGCGGCATTAAATATTGAAGATTCCATGGAAGACCTTCGATATAATTACGTGGTAATCGCAACAGATGCCGATGTTGATGGTATGCACATTCGATTGTTGCTGATTACATTCTTTTTGCAATTCTTTCCCGAAATTATAAAAGAAGGACATTTATATATTTTACAAACTCCATTATTCAGGGTTAGAAATAAAAAGGAAACCATTTACTGTTATTCTGATTTAGAAAGAAGAGAGGCAATTGAGAAGCTTAAACCGAAACCAGAGATTACCCGATTTAAAGGGTTAGGTGAAATATCCCCGGATGAGTTTCAGTTCTTTATTGGAGAAGATATTAGGCTGGACCCCGTGATGTTAGATAAGGATATGTCAATTGAAGATTTACTATCATTTTACATGGGAAAAAATACCCCAGACCGACAAGAATTCATTATTAACAATCTTAAAGTTGAATTAGATTTAGTGGAGGAGATGAATGAGAACTAATAATGGAAAAGTAAAAAACATCATTATCTCGGTGTATTTTATACTGATTGTTCTTTCAATTCTTTTGGCTACAGTATTCAGTGCATTTCAAGATTTAACTCCAAACCCGTATCTCACATTTTTCATCATTCTTGGGATTTTTATTTTTCTGTTCGTATCGGTTTATTTTGTCTCAAAATATTTTGAATACGATAGCGACGGGGTTAAGGTAGTTTTGTTGAATAGAGGTTTATTGCTGGCGGATCATTTTAACTATAGGGAAAAGAAAGTAGAATTTGATAAGGAGAAACTGGTTCAGTTCCGTATTTACAACTACGTTTTATATAAGCAATTGGCCATTTGGCTCAATAGAAGCACGGGTTCTAAAAAAAAATACACCTTCAACGTTACTCTGGTAACCAGGAAGAAAAGAAAATATATTAAACAATCCCTCAGTAAAATAATTAAGGAAAATAGAAAACTACATAAACAATGATTGAGGACGATGATGAGCCGATAGAAAATCCGGAAGAAAATCAGGAAACCATTACCCGAATTACGGGAATGTATAAAGACTGGTTTTTAGATTATGCATCTTATGTAATTCTGGAGCGAGCGGTACCGGCCATTGAAGATGGGTTTAAACCGGTGCAGCGTAGAATCATGCATTCTATGAAGGATTTGGATGATGGACGCTATAGTAAAGTTGCAAATATTGTTGGACATACCATGCAATATCACCCTCACGGTGATGCCAGTATTGCTGACGCGATGGTGCAAATTGGCCAAAAAGACTTATTGATCGATACCCAGGGTAACTGGGGAAATATTCTTACCGGAGATAGTGCTGCAGCTTCAAGATATATTGAGGCGCGTTTATCCAAATTCGCATTAGATGTTGTTTATAATCCAAAAATAACTGAATGGCAAGCTAGTTACGACGGTAGAAGAAAAGAACCGGTAAATCTTCCGGTGATGTTTCCGCTTCTTTTGGCTCAAGGAGGCGAAGGGATTGCGGTTGGTTTAAGCACAAAAATTCTGCCTCATAATTTTATTGAACTGATTGATGCCTCCATTAAGCATCTACAAGGGAAACGTTTCAAAATATATCCTGATTTTCCAACCGCTGGTATAGCGGATTTCACGAACTATAACGACGGTTTGCGAGGCGGAAGGGCGAGGATTCGGGCAAGGATTTCAACCTTAGATAAAAATACATTAGTCATCACGGAAATACCGTTTAGCACCAATACAACCTCTTTAATTGATTCGATTTTAAAAGCCAATGACAAGGGCAAGATTAAGATTAAAAAGATTGAAGATAATACGGCAGCAGAAGTAGAAATATTAGTGCATCTGCCATCTGGGATTTCTCCCGATAAGACGATTGATGCTCTTTATGCTTTTACGAGCTGTGAAACGTCCATTTCGCCTTTGGGATGCGTTATTGAAGATAATCGTCCGCTTTTTGTCGGAGTAACGGAAATGCTTCGTCGTTCTACCGACAACACTGTTGAGCTATTAAAAGCTGAATTAGAGATAAAATTAGGTGAGTTTGAAGAGCAATGGCATTTTGCATCTTTAGAACGAATATTTATCGAAAATAGGATTTACCGCGATATTGAAGAAGAGGAAACTTGGGAAGGTGTTATTAGAGCCATCGATGATGGATTGAAACCTTTTACCACCCATTTAAAGCGAGCAGTCACAGAAGATGATATAGTGAGGCTTACTGAAATTAGGATTAAGAGAATTTCTAAATTTGATATCGATAAAGCACAGCAAAAAATTGATGCTTTAGAAGAACAGATAGCTGAAGTAAAACGTTATCTAGATAATCTTATCCAATACGCAATCAATTACTTCGCTCGTTTAAAAAATGATTATGGCAAGGGTCGTGAGAGAAAGACCGAAATCAGGATTTTTGATGATGTAGATGCAACCAAAGTGATTATTAGAAACACTAAATTGTACGTAAATCGCGCTGAAGGTTTTGTAGGAACCTCATTAAAAAGAGACGAATATGTTGGCGATTGTAGTGACATCGATGACATCATTGTATTTACAAAAGATGGCATCATGATGGTTACAAAAGTAGATGCCAAGACCTTTATCGGGAAAGATATTATTCACGTTGCAGTTTTTAAGAAAAAAGATAAGAGAACCATTTATAATATGGTTTATCGCGATGGTAAAGGTGGGCCAACCTATATCAAGCGTTTTGCGGTTACTTCAATAACCAGGGATCGTGAATATGATCTTACAAAAGGCTCAAAAGGTTCTACTGTCTGGTATTTCTCTGCAAATCCTAATGGCGAAGCAGAGATTGTTACAGTCTTTTTAAGGCAGGCAGGCAAAATTAAAAAATTGAAGTGGGACATAGATTTTGCTGAAGTTCTAATAAAAGGTAGAAGTTCCAGAGGAAATATGGTTACCAAACACCCGGTTAAGAAAATTGAACTTAAGGAAAAGGGGATTTCAACTTTAAAACCTAGAAAAATCTGGTTCGATGATACGGTGCAGAGACTTAATGTCGATGGTAGAGGTGATTTACTTGGTGCTTTTAGGGGGGAAGATAGATTATTGATTATCAAACAATCTGGAATCGTCAAAACCGTTAAACCTGAAATCACTACCCGTTTTGATGAGGACATGATTGTCCTAGAAAAATGGATACCAAATAAGCCGATTTCCGCAATTTATTACGATGGTGAAAAGGAACGTTATTACGTGAAGCGATTTTTGGTTGAAAATGAAAGTAAGGATGAATTATTTATTTCAGACCATCCTAAATCCCATCTTGAAATTGTTTCCACCGACTGGAAACCAATGGCAGAAATGGTTTTTGTAAAGGATAGAGGGAAGGACAGAAAAGAAAATGAATCTATAAACCTTGAAGAGTTCATTTCAATTAAAGGTATAACCGCACTCGGCAATCAACTTACAAAAGAGAAGGTTATGCAAATTAATCTACTCGAACCAATTCCTTTTGATCCTCCAGAAACTACCCCGGCAACTGAGATTGAAGTTGTAGATGAAAAAGAGGTAGGCGATGAAAATATTTCAACTTCAACCACAGATAATGAAAATGATTCAGATGGAAAATATGATGATACCGGCCAAGCTAAGCTTTTTTAATCTTCACTATTACTCTTATTATCATCTTTTCTCTTGACCATTTTATAATTGAGAAATTCAACCAAAAGAGAAAAAGTAATCGCAAAATAAAGATACCCTTTAGGAATTGCGCCAATACCTTTTCCGAAGAATTGCGTCTCAGATAGATGCCCAGCTTCTGTAATCAGCATAAAACCGATTAGAATTAGAAAGGAGAGTCCTAATATCTGCATACTTGGGTGTAAGTTTATAAACTCTCGTATAGGATTGGCAAATTTTATCATGATTCCGATAGATATGACGACCGCCAAAATCATAAGTAATAAGTTGTGATTTTGGTTTTCGGACAGTCCATTGGTCATTCCTACAGCAGTCAAGATTGAATCAATTGAAAAGATAAAATCAATCAATAAAATTTGAATGATTGCACTTTTTAGCGTTTTAATCTTTTTGTTCTTTATAATGGTTTCATCATGTTGTGGAGTTTCTACCTTGTCACGAATTTCGGATGTGCTTTTATAGATTAAAAATAAACCGCCTACAAAAAGTATGATACTTTGCCAGCTCATATGATGGACAAACCAGCCCAAATCAATTATCCAGAAAGGATCGCTAAGGCTTACAAGAAACGACACAAAAAACAATAATATCACCCTTTGTACCATCGCAAGGAGCAAACCATACCTTGTCACTTTAGCTCTTTGATGTTCTGGCAATTTATTGGCGGCAATAGAAATAAATACTATGTTATCTATTCCTAAGATAATCTCAAGAAATGTTAAGGTAAATAGTGCAATTATAGCATCGGAGGAAAGTAGAAAATCTAACATATCAGTCAATTTTAAAGGCCGTCCCTCGTTCTACGCGGTGAGCTTTGTTGGTCGGTTTTATTGCCAAACTATACTCGAAGGTATACGAATTATCGGTGGTACTTAGGATTTTAAAGTGGACCGACTGTTCTTCGCTTTTATTTTGTGGATTGATATCCTTTTGTATGAATTCGCATGCATTAATCCATCGTATTGAAGCCGTGTCATTCCCTTTTTCTAGATAATCTATATTTAAATCTTCAGTTCGCTTGAATGTAGTGGTCACCTCTTTACCTTTTACTTCGTAAGTAAATTTGAAAGTTCCAGTTTCGTAATCTTCACAGTTTCTCTCTACGTTGTAGCAATTAAGAAAGAATAACAATGGGATTAATTGGAATATTCTAGGCATCAAAGGTTTTATATCAAAGTTAGCGAAACCACAACTACCTCGTTGCTCTAGAAGAATTTTTCTTACTCGGATTAAATATCTCATTCCTAAATCAAAATACTAATGGTGAATGCTAATTTGGCTGATAATTCTTAAATGTGCCATCGGTATAAAAAATCACAATTTTATCGATGGATTTAGTTTCGTTAGATAGAACGGAGGAGACTTTCGTGATTTTTGATTCCTTTTTATGAGCGACTTCTTCTTTGTTGACAGATTCAACATTCGGAAAATTTCCCTTGCCATTTAAGAGCCAATACAATTCCACTTCTGGATAGGTTCCGAGAATCTTTAATACAAAATCTAAACTTGGTTTATTTCTACCAGAAAGTATGTGCGAAATACTAGAACGCTGCACCCCAATTTTATCTGAAAAGGAGGAGGCACTTTCGCCATAATAGTCGATTACTTTTTGCAACCTCTTTGAAAAATCATCGCTGTTTATCATTGTAAACAAATATAAGTAAATATCAGGATGCGTCTTGCAATTTTATTATCAAATGCTATCAAATTTTTTATAATCCGTTGAAATAGTTTAAATAATTACTTTAATAAAATATATCTTATATATTGATTAACAATAAACAACATATGTAAATTAATATTCAACAAAATAATGTGGTATAAAGATGAATTTATAGAACTGAATATTAGGTCATTGTTTACATAAGTGTACAATTCCCTTATTTTGTATTGTTTACAATTGTAACATTACATTTGTTTACATTTATAACCATTATAAATTGGTATGGAATTAAAGGAAATTGAAGCACTATTTTTACGCAATAAAGAACAAGATTTGTTTGGTAGATATATAACCTCTAACATTATAAGTAACCCGCTGAAAAGAGTAGCGAAAAAAACTTCAGTGGTGCAAATCGGTAATTCTGAAAAAGGTCTTCCAATTAATTTTATCCAAATCGGAAATGGAATAAAACGAATTCTTTTCTGGTCACAAATGCACGGAAATGAATCGACCACAACAAAAGCAGTTTTTGACTTATGTAATACGCTTTTAAATTCTGAAGAGTTATTTATAGAAGGCGTAAAATCTTCGTGTACCATCGGGATTATCCCGATGTTGAATCCCGATGGTGCGAGACTTTATACGAGAAATAATGCTAATGATATCGATTTAAACCGTGATGCGCAATCACTAAGCCAGCTAGAAAGTCAGGTTTTGAGAAAGTGCTTTGATTCCTTTAAGCCTGATTTCTGTTTTAATCTTCATGACCAACGCACTATATTTTCTGCGGGAAAATATCCTAAACCTGCTACGATTTCCTTTTTAGCGCCAACTCAAGATGAAGAACGGTCGATAACTAAAAACAGAAAAGATGCGATGTCTATAATTTCAGGATTAAATAATTTGATGAGCGAAATAATACCGGGCTGCGTTGGTGTTTACGATGATAGTTTTAATATAAATTGCGTGGGAGATTATTTTCAAAGTAAAGGCGTACCTACGATTTTATTCGAAGCGGGCCATTTTAGTAATGATTATGATCGAGAGTATACGCGTTACCTAATCTATGCGTGCTTGCTCAAGTCTGTAGAGCTGATTTCAAATTCTTCATACCAGAATATAGATTACAAAAATTACTTCGACATTCCCCAAAATGAAAAACTCTTTTTAGACGTCATTATCAGAAGTGCGAAAATTAAAAATGAAGATAATTTGGTGGATTTAGGCTTTCAATTTCTAGAAATATTAAAAAACCAAAAAATTGAATTTATACCGAAACTTGAGAAAATTTCAGGATTGGAGGATTATTATGGACATCACGAGATCCAGGCCAATGGTAATGAAGTATCGGGTGCTAATGGAGATTCATTGCGAATTGGCTACTTAAACGATTTCGTTTTGAATAATTATGAAATAACTTTATTAAAATCGGAAAATAATTCAATTTCCTAGCATTATTGTTAAAGAAAATCCATTAATTTTGTGTTTAATTTATTAAAAACACAAATGGCAAAATTCAAATTGGACGAAATCGATCATCAAATTTTAGATATGTTGATTGATAACACAAGAATACCTTTTACCGATATCGCAAAAAAATTAGTAATCTCAGCAGGAACTGTACACGTCCGGGTTAAGAAAATGGAAGAGGCTGGTATCATTAAGGGATCGTCATTAACATTGGATTATCAAAAACTTGGTTATGCATTCATCGCTTACGTTGGGGTGTTTCTACAAAATACATCACAAACAACTTTTGTTTTAGAAAGAATCAATCAAATACCATACGTAACCGTCGCCCATATAACGACCGGTAAATTCAATATTTTCTGTAAAATACGCGCTAAGGATACCTCCCATGCAAAGAGCATCATATTTATGTTAGATGATATTGAAGGTGTTTATAGAACCGAAACTATGATTTCTTTGGAAGAAAGTTTAAATGACAAGAAGAGATTAATGCACACAATATTTAACGAACTATAAAAAGATACTAACCAATCTTTATATTCAGAAAGACCTGGAAAATTTTATTTTTTCAGGTTTTTTAATTTAAGCTGAAATTATTCTTGGTGGAATCCTTTACCTTTAAATTATGACTACAGACGATTTAAATATTTTCGAATGCAATAGTTATTATCAGGGTTATATTGATAAGGCCAAGGATTTAGATTTTATTCATGGTTTCAAAATTTCATTGGAAGAGACCGAGAATCTTTTAAAGGATCTCAATGAAGAAAAATTATTGTATCGCTATAAACCAGAAAAGTGGACAATCAAAGAGATTCTTCAGCATCTAATGGATACAGAACGTATTTTTGCTTACCGCGCGCTTAGGATAGCTCGGGAAGACAAAACACCAATGCCGGGTTTTGAACAGGATGATTATATCTTACCTAGTAAAGCAAACGGTCGAGAAATTGATGTAATGCTTAAGGAGTATGAAACGGTTAGGAACGCAACAATAAGTTTGTTTAACAGTTTCCCCTCTGAAACTTATACAAATAAAGGAATAGCCTCTAATTCTGATATTTCAGTTAGAGCTTTAGGATTTATGATTATAGGTCACGAAAGGCACCATTGTGAGATCATTAGACAGCGTTATCTATAAGCTTTTATTGTAATACTCAAATGCTTCCAGAATTACAGAATTCTTAACGATACAATCAATCTTAGGTTTTCCGATTTCTTCTAACAAAACAAAATTGATGTTTCCATGCGAATTTTTCTTGTCGAATTTCATCAATTCGATGATTGCTTGCTGCTGATCAATTTCAATATGAATATTATTAAACAGACAATTAAAAACTTGTGTGATTTGAGCTAGGTCGTCCTTCGGAAAATTTAAAAGTTCCGAAGAGATATAAGATTCTAAAATCATCCCAATACCAATTGCCTCTCCGTGCAGCAGCGGCGTACCATCTTCCAGGCTTAAAAAATAAGATTCTACAGCATGTCCGAGAGTATGACCAAAATTTAAGGTTTTTCTTAGTCCTTTTTCGTAGGGATCTTCTTTTACTATTTCATTTTTTATTTCGACTGACCTATGGATTTCGTTAGAAAGATTTATATCGCTTAAGTCCTTGTGATTTTTTAAGCGATCCCAATAATCGCGATCATAAATCAATCCATGCTTAAGCATTTCTGAGTAGCCGGATTTCAACTGATTTTCTGGTAGGGTCTTTAAGTAATCGATGTCGACTAAGACCATTTCCCCAGAATCAATAACTCCAATCTGATTTTTTAAGTTGCCTAAATCAACCCCAGTTTTTCCTCCCACAGAGGCATCTACCATTGCCAGTAGGGAAGTGGGCACATTAATATATCTAATCCCTCGCTTAAATGTACAAGCAACAAATCCACCTAAATCTGTTATAACCCCGCCACCCAAATTAATTATGAGTGATTCCCGATCAGTTCCTAAATTTGAAAGTTCATTCCAAAGCTTCAAGCAGGTATCTATTGTTTTATATTCTTCACCAGCTTCGATGGATAGCACTTCAAAATGAATGTTCGTTTTTAACTGACTCAAAAACAGCTTAAGGCAATATTCTTGTGTATTTGTATCAACAAGAACTATTATTTTTGAAGGATTTTTTACTGAAATAAATTCATTTAAAGCCTCATAGCAAAGCTTGTCAAAATGAACTTCACATCCAGAAGAGACTATTGATTTCATTGAGTTATAATAAAATTTGTAGGGTATGAAAATAAGTAGATTTTGATAGATATTAGTAGTAGTATAAATATATTTGTGCTTATTTTCTAAGATGATCGAAGAACAACTTTTTGAAAACACGGAAATTGCTTTTCAGCTTAAAAGTGATTCCGAATTACAGAGAGCTTATTTTCTATTTAAGATGATATCTCATGAGCCTTTGGTGAAAATTGGCACAGCGGCTACTAATTTCGCTCTTAAAGCACATTTACCTGTAGAAGGATTAATTAGGTCGACGGTATTTGATCATTTCTGTGGCGGAGTAAATGAAGAAGATTGTCTGCCTGTAATCGACAAGATGTTTTTAAAAGGAGTAAGTTCTGTGCTCGATTATTCAGTTGAAGGGAAAGAGACTGAAGAGCAGTTTGATGCGGCCATGGAAAAAACCATGAAGATAATAAGGTTTTCTGAAGATAGAGAATCTATGCCGATTGCTGTTTTTAAGCCAACAGGCTTTGGAAGGTTTTATCTTTATGAAAAAATTGGAAGTGGAAAGGAGCTAACCGCAACTGAGGCCAAAGAATGGGAGCGGGTTGTTAATCGCTATCATAAGGTTTGTAAACTTGCTGAAGAAAGAGACGTAGAAATATTGATTGACGCTGAAGAAAGTTGGATGCAAGATGCCGCCGACACCTTGGCCGAAGAGATGATGAAAATCTACAACAAAGAAAAAGCGATTGTATATAATACGCTGCAAACCTATCGTTGGGACCGTTTAGATTATCTAAAGCAATTACATCAGAGAGCTATTGCAGGCCATTTTCATCCTGGGATAAAAATTGTTCGAGGTGCATATATGGAAAAGGAGAGGGACCGCGCCCAAGAAAAAAATTATAAATCTCCAATCTGTGAGACTAAACAGGCAACGGATACTAATTTTAACGAATCCCTGCGTTATGTGCTTAAAAATCTTAGAGATATTTCACTTTTTGTGGGCACTCATAATGAATATAGTTGTTATCTAACGATGCAGTTGATGAATGAATTAAACATTAAGCGCAGCGATAACAATGTTTGGTTTGGGCAACTTTATGGTATGAGCGATCATATCAGCTTTAATCTCGCGAATGAAGGTTACAATGTGGCGAAATATGTTCCATTTGGACCAGTTAAAGACGTTATGCCTTATTTGATCAGAAGAGCAGAAGAAAACACTTCGGTCGCTGGCCAAACAAGTAGGGAATTGAAACTTTTGAAAATGGAAAGAAAGAGAAGGAAAATTTAATTATCCTTCTGAGCATTTAGAGTAGAATCGAGTACTTCATAACTAGAATTTATTGAAACGAATTCTGGAACAATTTCTTTTATTTTGCTCACGATACCAAGATTATTCATCCCTTTATAAGTATTGCAAAGCTCATTTATTTTTTCTTCTATCCGATTATAATTCAGTGCTGAAGTATTCTTTACAACGGAAATATTTTCAAAGTAAGTGGTTATTAATCTCTCTGACTTACCAACAAATTCTTCATGCAACTTTTCACCGGGTCGCAATCCAATATATTTGGTTTTGATAACGTCATTTTTGCTTAAGTTGAAGATTTTAATCAGGTTAAAGGCTAAGTCTGTTATAAGAATTTCTTTCCCAATCTTAAAAACAAATGTTTCACCACCCAAACCTATGCTACTGGCTTGAATTATAAAATTGCATGCTTCAAGATTAGTCATCATAAATCTTCCCATCTGCGGATGAGTAATTAACACCGGGCCGCCATTTTTTATCTGATTTTTAAACAAGGGGATAACAGATCCGTTGGATTCTAGGATATTACTAAATCTGGTCGATATAAATTTTGAATTACTCTTCGTATTCAGTGATGAGATGTAAAGTTCTGAAAGTCTTTTTGTAGCACCCATCACATTTGATGGATTTACGGCTTTATCTGAAGAAATTAGAATAAATTTCTCAATCCCGTATTTATTGGACAAGTCCGCAATTACTTTAGTTCCTAGAACATTCGCTCCAACCGCCTCCGAAGGAAATTTTTCCATTAACGGAACGTGTTTGTAGGCCGCCGCGTGGAACACAAAATCAGGTGTATACTTTTGAAAGATGTTTTCCATCGAGGTAATTTCTCGAACGTCAGAAACAATACATTCAATTCTCAGAAATCTCTTATTGATTAATTCCTGTTGTAAATCATAGAGAGCTGATTCAGAATTATCTATTAGGATTAAATTTTTTAAGTTGAATTCGGCTAAAATTCTGCTCAGTCCAGAACCGATTGTGCCAGCAGCACCACTAATCATGATTGTTTTAAATTCTAATTCACTTTTGAATTGATTAACATCCAAAAGAAATTCTTCTCTACCTAAAAGTTTCCGTATCTCCTTTTGATTGAGATTTCTAGTTAAGTTTTCATGCAAAGATTCAATATTGGTGGAACCAGGTGATTTCTTCCAGTTAAAATTTTTAAAGATGTGTTTTATGAATTTAATCATGATATTAAATAGAACTAACGGCTAAGATAATTCTTTCTAAATCATCCAAAGTTAAATTTGATCCACTTGGCAAACAAATTCCTCGCTTATTCAAATCCTCGCTCACTCCGTTAATGTATTTTGGAAAATCACTATATAAAGGCTGCGTATGTAGAGGTTTCCACATCGGTCTGCACTCTATGTTTTCATTCCTTAAACCATTGATAATATTATTTCTCTGTTCATTGGTTTCTAAAACTGCGGTGGTTAGCCATCGATTGGAAAAGCTTTCAGACGTTTCTGGGAGAAACTCAAGATTAGGTAGACTTTTCTGATAAAAATCGAAGTTTTCTCTACGTTTTTGAATGTGATTATTTAAGACTTTCATTTGAGCAATGCCTATGCTCGCAAGAATGTTCGACATCCTATAATTGTATCCAATTTCTTCATGGAGATAATCCAAAGATTCAAGTTTCGCTTGTGAAGCCAAATAAAGAGCCCGCTTTTTTAAATCAGACGATTTAGTTACTAAAGCACCACCGGCCGAAGTCGTAATTATCTTATTCCCGTTGAATGAAAAAATTCCACATTCGCCAAGGGTACCACAAGCTTTCGACTTGTATTTGCTGCCAAGTGCCTCAGCGCTGTCCTCAATCACCGGTATCTCATAAGAATCTGCAATACCTTTTATTTCATCGAACTTGCACGGCATACCATAAATATGAACCATGATTATCGCCTTTGGTTTTTTGCCATTTTGTATCCTTCCGATTATGGCTTCTTTCAATAAAATTGGACACATATTATAAGTATCCATTTCACTGTCTACAAAGACAGGAATGGCACCTTGATATAATATTGGATTTGCTGTAGCCACAAAAGAATTTGATTGGCAAATCACTTCATCGTCTGCTTCAACATTCAACATAATCAGCGCAAGGTGAAGTGCAGACGTTCCGGAATTTAGAACCGCGACGTGATTATTTTCGCCTACAAAATCTTCCAGTAAATCTTCAAACACATTTACATTTTCTCCTCCTGGAGCAACAAAATTAGAGTCGAAAGCATTTTTTATAAAATCACTTTCGAATCCACTCATATGTGGGGGAGATAAAAAAATCCTTGATTTCATAGTTTAGATGTACCGAAGAATAATATCACAATAATACATTAAACTATGCTATAATATTTTAATTTGAAGTTTAAGAGGAATTTTCAGCCGACCTTTTCACTTTCTAATCGTTCGAACTCGGGTACGTTTACACATGTAGAATCTTCTACTTCGTCATGAATGATGAAGCCTTTTACCGTGAGTAGGAGAATTTTAAAATCTAATAAGAATGACCGGTTTCTCACATACCACAAATCGTATTCAAACTTTTTGGCCCAGCCTATATGGTTACGACCATTTATCTGTGCCCAACCCGTGATTCCGGGCATAACAAGGTGTCTCGCCGCCTCTACGCGATTATAGACTTCTAGATATTCGATAAGCAGTGGTCTCGGACCAACAAAACTCATCTGTCCTTTAAGAACATTGACTAATTGAGGAAATTCATCTATTGAAGTCCTTCTTAAAAATTTCCCGATAGTCGTAACCCTTTGGTCCAGCGGTAAAAATCTTCCGTTAGCATCCCTTGCTTCATTTAAGGTTCTAAATTTATAAATGTTGAAAGCTTTTCTATGAAAACCGCCTCGTTTTTGAATAAAAAAAGGCTTGCCAGAATGCTCAAAAAGTAGCACCAATATCACTAATAGTAAAAGAGGAGATAAAACGACAAGTCCTATTAAAGCAAATAACCTGTCAAAAAATGGCTTTACGACTGAGGAATACATCAGTTAGGGATTAAAGCGTGGGTCAATTATAGTATAAATTTAAGATATTTATTTGAAAGATTACACATTGAAAATCAGTTAGTTTAGATAACTGAATAAGAAGTGATTAATCTCTCTTGCGTTCGATGGATTTTATGGTAGCAATAGAATCGCAATTAGCGACTAAAATATTTAATGGTATTTCTTTGAAGGCACTTTCTATAAAATAAATATTACAATCGTCCCTTTGCGTATCGCTTTTTGAAAAATCAACATTGCCAATCGATATCACTGATGCAAGTTGGATGCTATCCATTTGGATATCATCCATAAAGAGCTGTGAACTTTTTGAAAGTTCTTGCTTTTTACTCAAGATGTTTTTTACTGTTCTGGCGTTTGGACCGTAGTCACAACTCGTTCTTTTTCCACTTAAAAAAAAAGCTAAAAAAACCAAACCGATTGAGAATCCTCCTAGATAATAACCTAGGCGGTGAATAAATTTCATAAAAAAGATTTTAGAAAATCAGAAGATTTACGTCACTACATTTTAAATCGAACCAATCTGCAACAGATTTGCTCGTTAAAATTCCGTGGTAAAAGTACAATCCATTTTTTAATCCGCGGTCAAAACGAATGGCATTTTCAATTCCGCCATCGTCTGCTATTTTTAATAGATAAGGAGTAAACATATTACTAATGGAAATAGAAGCTGATCGCGCGTATCGCGCAGGAATGTTCGGCACGCAGTAGTGGGTTATTCCATTATATTCAAACGTTGGTTTGTTATGAGAAGTAATTTCACTGGTTTCGAAACAACCGCCCATATCTATTGCAACGTCTATTATTACGGATCCAGCCTTCATATTATCTACCATACTTGAGGTCACAACAACTGGAGCTCGGTGATTTCCTCTAATTGCACCAATTGCAACATCACATCTTTTTAATGCCTTTAATAGATTTTTAGGCTGAAGTGTAGAAGTGTAAAGGTTTCTACCAAGATTGGATTGTACCCTACGTAATTTTGTGATTGAATTATCGAAAATCTTTACGTTTGCTCCGAGTCCTATTGCAGATTTAGCAGCGAATTCACCCACGGTGCCAGCGCCAATAATCACAACTTCAACTGGCGGTACACCGCTTATATTTCCGAACATTAATCCATTTCCCCCGTTTACATTAGCTAACAGCTCAGAGGCGATTAAAACAGATGCAGTACCGGCAATTTCACTAAGTGAGCGCACGGCAGGGTAGCTGCCATCAGCATCTTTAATAAATTCGAATGCGATTGCGGTAACTCTTTTAGAAGCTAAGGATTCAAAATATTTTTTACTTTGGGTTTTAAGTTGAAGAGCAGATATTAGTAAAGACTGAGGGTTGATGTGTTTTATTTCTTCTGCGGAAGGCGGCTCTACCTTTAATATGATAGGGCACGAATATACTTTAGAAGTGTCTTTAGTGACTTCCGCTCCGGCTTCACTATAATCCTTATCCTTAAAATTCGCCCCGTCACCAGCACCAGCTTCAATCATGACTCTGCTACCGTTAGATACTAAAGCAGAAACAGCGTCTGGAGTAAGACAAACTCTTTTTTCTTGGAAATAAGTTTCTTTAGGAATTCCTATAAAAAGTTCTCCTTTTCTTTTATAAATCTCTAAAGTTTCTTCTTGTGGTAATAATTCAGATTGAGAAAAGGGGGTAAGGGATTTACTCATGTTGGTTTAATTAGTAAATCAAATTACGACTATTTTTCAATTACAAAAAATATGAAAGTATGAATTCTTTATTCCAATAAATTTGAAGTAGGGTGGAACCTTATTTTAAAAATAATCACTAAGTCTTCCGAAAAATCCCTTGCCACCGATTCTGAATTCGTCTTCTAACTCTGCCATTGATTTATCTACATCATTAACTTTATTAAACATCTTGGCTCTAATTAGATAAATTGAAGGTATGACGACTGCCATGATTGGTAGCATATAAATAAGATCAAATTCATCCATTAATATTACATCTTCATTTAGGGCTCCAATTATTTGGTAAATAAACATAAAGATAGGTACTGTAATTACATGATACCACCAGTGCCTACAAGTAAAGAACCAAATAAGCACAAGCAATAAAGGCATTAATTTTGCCATTAGAACCCAAATACCTACTCTGGCTGATCCGTAGAAGGCACTGTTATAAGTGAAGAATAAAGTGTCCCAAACAGGAGTATCTGGTACAGCTTCGTATAAATAAAAAACAAAGGGAGTTGAAGCAATTAAAGTTGCTATCAAACTCCCTACAATTAAATTTCTATTGAATCTTGTCGTATCCTTCAAGTTCAAGAGATTTTTATCAAAATTATCCGTTGGCGGGAATTTTGATTTTTGTTTTGTCGACTGCTGTTGTAGATTGCTCATTTAGATCAATAAGGTTTGTAGCTGATGCTGCAAACAATACGCCTCCAAAGATCGCAATTGCTAGTACGTACTTTTTAGTTTTCATAATTTAAGGGATTTAATTAATTAATTCTTTCCAAAGATACAGCGTCCATAAAGCTTTGGCTGTTAATCCGTTGTTAAAGATAACTAGTTAAACGCACCTTCTATTACGGTTTTTCCGTAGTACTTAGAAATAGCGTGGCGGCACATTGCCAAAATTTTAGTAAAAATTTTGAGTCATCATAAGCTTTTTATCGGTTAAATCTATTTTTAGGTATAATTTGAGGGTTCTGGAGCCATTTTCTTCCTGTTGAAGTGATATCACATCAACTGATTCTGGCAATAATTCTAACACTTTTTCTGGCCATTCAATCAATACGAGATTTCCATGATCTAGATACTCTTCAAATCCAAAATCAATTGCTTCTCTTTCATCTTTCAAGCGGTACAAATCAAAATGAAAAATACCAATTTCGTCTCCTTTGTATTCATTGACCAGCGAATAGGTTGGGCTGGTTACATTATCATTGCTGCCAAGAACTCGCGTTAAGGATTTAATCAATGTTGTTTTACCGCTGCCCATTTGTCCATAGAAAAGAACAACTTTGGACTGTAAACTTTCTGCAATCTTTTGTGCGATAGAATCAATATTTTCTAAATTAAATCTGAATTCCACTGGTTTTGTTAGTTATTTAAAGGACAATTATACGAAAAATGTTTCGAAATAACCAAAAAAAATAGCACTTCGTCGGATTATTTTGCACTTGGTGGAAGAAAATAACAAAAAATAAAGCACTGAAAGTGATTATTTAGGGCTTTAAATTATTCAAACACATTGGCAAGAAATAAAGGGTAATCTGCTGATAACCTATTATTTAGGGGTCATTACCACAAAAGGGATTACCATTTCTTCCAACGAAACTCCTCCGTGTTGATATGTATTACGGTAGTAGCTTACATAATGATTAAAATTGTTGGGGTAGGCTAGAAATAAATCTCCTTTGGCAAAAATAAACGAGCTGCTCATAGTTAATAAAGGCAAGTGCACATCTTTTGGTGACTTAATAGCAAATACATCTTTCTTATCAAATGTTAGGCTTCTACCAGTTTTATAACGAAGATTTAAACTTGTATCCCTGTCCCCAATAACTTTACTAGGATTTTTTACATTAATGGTTCCATGGTCAGTGGTAAGGATTAATTTAAATCCCATTTGCTGCGCCATCTGAATCATTTCTAGCAGCGGTGAATTTTTAAACCAACTAACGGTTAAAGAACGATATGCTTTGTCATTACTTGCTAGTTCTTTTACAACTTCCATTTCTGTTTTAGAATGGGAAAGCATATCCACAAAATTATAAACGATGACGGTTAGGTCATTATCTTTTAAAGACTTAAAGTTTTCAACCAGTTTTTTACCGGACTTTAAATTAGTGATTTTATGATATTCGGTTTTATAATCCCGAATACCTAGTCTCTTTAATTGTGTGTTCAGAAAATCCTCTTCATGCAAGTTCTTTCCGCCTTCGTCTGTATCGTTTTTCCAGAACTGTGGAAAAAGTTTCTCCATGTCACTCGGCATTAACCCACTAAAAATAGCATTTCGCGCATATTGGGTCGCAGTTGGCAAGATACTGTAGTAACTGCTTTCTTCCTGTTTTTTATAATAGTTAGCCACAATGGGCTCAAACGCCTTCCATTGGTCGTAACGCATATTATCTATAACCACTAAAAGTGTCGGTTGATCTTTACTAAGTTCAGGAACTATTTTCTGCTTAAATAAAGTATGGGACATGACCGGCGCATCGCCACCTTCAAAACAATCTTGGTAATTTTTCTCAATAAATTTCCCGAATTGTTGATTGGCTTCCGTCTTTTGGGATTCTAGGATTTCTGTCATCCCTACGTCTTCAATATCTTCTAATTGTAATTCCCAATAAATTAGACGTTGGTAAAGTTCTGACCATTCTTCAAAGGAATTCACCATTGCTAAGTCCATCGATATTTTTCTAAAGACTTGTTGGTAATTTGATGTGGTCTTTTCTGAAATTAACCTAGAATGATCCAAATTCTTTTTTAGACTTAACAGAATTTGATTTGGATTTACCGGCTTTATAAGATAATCGGCAATTTTGCTACCGATTGCTTCTTCCATAATATACTCTTCTTCACTCTTAGTGATCATCACCACGGGAATATCGGCACGTTTCTCTTTGATTTCCGTAAGAGTTTCAAGTCCGGTAAGACCTGGCATATTTTCATCTAAAAAAACGATATCGAAGGGCTTGTCATTTATCACTTCCAAAGCCTCTGTTCCGCTCTTGCAGGTGGTAACTTTGTAATTCTTTTTTTCGAGGAAAATGATGTGTGGTTTCAACAAATCAATTTCATCGTCCACCCAAAGAATATTTATATCGTTCATGTATATTTGTTTATTAATGCTTAATTAGTAGCGTTTGAAGAAAAGCAACAAACTCAAGATATTTAACGATCCAATTTACGGATTTATTACTATTCCGAATTCCCAGATTTTCGACTTAATTGAACATAAATATTTTCAAAGATTACGTCGAATTTCTCAAATGGGATTATCTTATTTAGTTTATCCCGGAGCACATCATACCAGATTTCATCATGCCCTAGGTTGTATGCATTTAATGCAAAAAGCCGTTAACGTACTGAGGTTTAAGGGCGTGATAATATCACCTGATGAAGAATCTGCCTTATTTGTCGCTATTTTATTGCACGATATTGGGCACGGACCCTTTTCTCATGCAATGGAGCATAGCATTGTAAATAGTATCTCCCACGAGAAAATCTCTCTTATTTTCATGAATAAGTTGAATGAGGAATTTAACGGAAGTTTAACTCTCGCGATTAAGATTTTTAAAGGAGAATATGAGCGTCATTTTATGTGCCAACTCATTTCGAGCCAAATGGATATGGACCGTTCGGACTATTTAAAACGCGACAGTTTTTATACAGGGGTTTCAGAAGGAAACGTCAATAGCGAGCGCCTTATTACGATGCTTAATGTAAAGGACAATCAGTTAGTGGTTGAAGAAAAAGGAATTTATAGCATAGAAAAGTTTTTGGTGGCTCGACGTTTTATGTATTGGCAAGTGTATCTACACAAAACAGGAATCGTTGCAGAAGAGTTACTAACTAGAGTATTAAAGAGAGCAAAAGAACTTACTAACCTCGGTCAGAATCTAGAATGCAGTTTTGCCCTAAAATATTTTCTAAATAATGAAATAGGGGAAGATAGTTTTAATGATGAAATTCTTGTGATTTTTTCGAGGTTAGATGACTACGATATAATTTCGGCGATGAAGAATTGGCAAATGCACGATGATTTTATCTTGAAAACTCTCTGCGATATGATAATCAATCGAACCTTACTAAAGATTAAGGTAAGAAATCATCCTATTGAAGAATCACAACTAACGCAATACCGTGAAAACTTAATTGAGAAATACGGGATTAATAAAGATGAAACAGACTATTTTGTTTTTTCTGGACAGATTTCAAATCAAGCATATCAGATAAATAATCAAGAGATAAAAATCTTGACCAAATCCGGAAAAGTAAAATCAATCACAAAAGCCTCTGATCAATTAAATCTAAATGCCCTATCCAAACCGTCGGTCAGATATTATATGTGCTATCCCAAAGGCGTTATTTGATACATTTTTTCTATTTTTGCGTCAAATGAACCAATGGTTTTTTAATATATCACAGTCATTTAGCATTGTAATCCATAATTTTACAGATAGTAAACGCCGCACAAAGTTTCGTTCGCCTCTTTATCATTATTTATTAAGAAATTGTTTTAATTTCGGTATTACATGAAGTTCACAGCCACTCAAATAGCAGGCATTTTGGAAGGAGATATTGTTGGTGACCCAGATGTCGAAGTTTCTAAACTGGCTAAGATAGAGGAAGGTACAGAAGGTTCTCTTACTTTCTTGGCAAATCCAAAGTACAAATCATTCATATATTCCACTAAGGCTTCAATCACGATTGTGAACAAGACCTTTGAGGCCGAAAATTCTCTAAGCACGACCTTAATTAAGGTCGATGACGCCTATAAATCGTTTTCAAAATTACTTGAATATTATAACCAAGTAAAGTTGAATAAGTCGGGTATCGAAACCCCATCTTTTATATCCGAAACAAGTTCCCTAGGAGAAAACATCTATGTTGGAGCGTTTACTTACCTTGGTGAGAATGTAAAACTTGCGAATAATGTAAAAGTTTTTCCAAATTCATATATTGGTGATAATGTTACAATTGGAGAGAATACCATAATATTTTCAGGTGTACGTATTTATTCTGAAACCATTATCGGGCAAGATTGTGTCCTTAATAGTGGAGTTATTATTGGTGCAGACGGTTTTGGATTTGCCCCTAATGAAAAAGGAGAATATATTAAGGTTCCACAAACAGGAAATGTTATTATCGAAAATAATGTAGATGTTGGTGCAGCAACCACAATAGATAGGGCCACCTTGGGTTCTACTATTATAAGGAATGGGGTTAAACTAGACAATCAGATACAGATTGCGCATAACGTTGAAATTGGAGAAAATACAGTTATCGCTGCTCAAACGGGGATTGCCGGCTCTACCAAGATCGGAAAGAACTGCCAAATCGGAGGACAGGTTGGCTTTGCTGGTCACATCACGATTGGTGATAATGTAAAAATTCAAGCTCAATCGGGGATAGGAAGAAATGTGAAGGATAACGAAGTTCTTCAAGGTTCGCCTGCATTTAATTATGGAGAATACAACAAATCTTATGTTCACTTCAAAAACCTACCAAAAACTGTAAAGAATTTAAACGAATTAGATAAAAAGATAAATGGCAATAATAAAGACTGACGTTAAACAGAAGACAATAAAGAAGGAGATTTCTTTAACGGGTGTGGGTTTACATACCGGACGAGAAGTAACCATTACATTTTGTCCTGCGCCGGTAAATACGGGTTTTGCATTTAAAAGAGTAGATTTAGAAGGATCGCCGACTATAGAAGCAGACGCTAATTATGTTACCAATACCCAACGGGGAACTTGTTTAGAAAAAAATGGGGTTATCATTCAAACTTCAGAACATGTTTTGGCTGCATTGGTGGGTATGGATCTGGACAATGTTATCATGGAACTTAATGCATCAGAGCCGCCTATTATGGATGGTTCTGCAAAATTTTTCGTTAAAGCCATAGAAGATGCGGGCATTGAAGAACAAAATGATTTCCGTGAAGCCTATGTTGTTTCTGAAGTCATCTCATACACAGACGAAAAAACCGGTAGCGAAATTATCGTCATGCCGGCAAAAGAATATCAAGTGACCACCATGGTAGATTTTGGCACTAAAGTATTAGGTACCCAAAATGCTACTTTAAATACGATTTCAGAATTTAAAAATGAAATAGCCAATTCTAGGACTTTTAGTTTTCTTCATGAAATCGAAATGTTATTAGAGAATGGTCTTATTAAAGGTGGGGATCTAAATAATGCAATCGTTTATGTGGATAAGGAATTATCCCCAGAAACGATGAAAAAGCTAAGAATTGCTTTCAATAAAGAATCAATTGCAGTAAAGCCGAATGGTATCTTGGACAACCTGACCCTTCACTATCCAAATGAAGCGGCGCGTCATAAATTATTGGATGTTTTAGGTGATTTGTCCTTGATCGGGATTCATCTTAAAGGAAAAATTATTGCTAATAAACCGGGTCATTACATCAACACCCAGTTTGCTAAAAAATTATCAAAGATTATTAAAAATGAAAGACGCAATCACGTTCCCAACGTAGATTTAAATCAAGAACCTTTGATGGATGTCAATCAGATAATGAACATGCTTCCTCATCGACCACCATTTTTGTTGATCGATAAAATTTTTGAACTTTCTGATTCTCACGTTTTGGGGATTAAGAATGTTACTATGAACGAACCATTCTTCCAAGGACATTTTCCTGGAGCGCCAGTAATGCCTGGGGTTTTGATTGTTGAAGCAATGGCGCAAACTGGCGGAATATTAGTTTTAAGTACCGTACCAGACCCAGAAAATTACTTAACCTTCTTTATGAAGATTGACAAAGTTAAGTTTAAGTTGAAGGTGATGCCAGGCGATACTTTAGTCTTTAAGTGCGATTTAATTACGCCGATCAGACGAGGTATTTGTCATATGCAAGGTTATGCTTATGCCAACAATAAATTATGTGCAGAAGCTGAGCTGATGGCTCAGATTTCTAAAGTTAAATAAAAGTGAAGCTTTCTGGTAAACTATTAAAATAGATTATTATAATTTACCGATGGCTCTAATTATAAAAATATAAAATGAATCAACCATTAGCCTATGTGCATCCCGGTGCAAAAATCGCAAAGAATGTCGTAATTGAACCATTTACCACAATTTACAATAATGTGAAGATTGGCGAAGGAACTTGGATTGGGAGTAACGTAACCATAATGGAAGGAGCTAGAATCGGGAAGAACTGTAATATTTTTCCGGGATCTGTAATTTCTGCAGTTCCACAAGACCTAAAATATAATGACGAAGAAACTACCGCAGAAATAGGAGACAATACTACGATTAGGGAGTGTGTTACCATAAACAGGGGTACTGCAGATAAGATGAAGACGGTTATTGGAGATAATTGCCTTATCATGGCTTACTGCCATATCGCTCACGATTGTTTAGTAGGTAATAATTGTATCTTCTCAAACAATTCTACCTTAGCTGGCCATATTTTGATCGGCGATTATGTGGTACTTGCAGGAATGACGGCAGTACATCAATTTTGTTCTATTGGTAATCATGCGTTTGTCACCGGAGGTTCTTTGGTAAGAAAGGATGTTCCACCTTACGTTAAGGCGGCGAGAGAGCCACTTTCTTATGTTGGGATTAATTCGGTGGGATTAAGAAGAAGAGGTTTTAGCCCAGAGAAAATAAAAGAGATTCAAGATATTTATAGAATACTTTATCAACAGAACTATAATAATACTCAGGCTTCAGAAATAATTGAAGCCGAAATGGAAGCGACTCCTGAAAGGGACGAGATTCTTCAGTTTATAAAAAATTCCCATAGAGGAATAATGAAAGGTTACTTTAAATCGAATTAATATATGGCAAGTACATCAGATATACGCAACGGATTGTGTATTAGATACAACAACGATATCTATAAAATTATTGAATTTCTTCACGTTAAACCAGGTAAAGGACCTGCCTTTGTACGTACTAAAATGAAGAGTGTTACCAATGGAAAAGTACTAGATAACACCTTTTCAGCAGGACACAAAATTGAAGATGTCCGCGTTGAAACTCATAAATTTCAATTTTTATACAGTGATGAAGAATTCTATCATTTTATGAACACTGAAGACTACACCCAAATCAGACTTTTAGAAGCAGCATTGGATAGCCCAGGTCTTTTAAAGGAAGGAGAAATTGTTACTGTTTTAATTAATACAGAAGACAATTTGCCACTTTCTGTAGATATGCCCGCAAGTGTTATTTTGGAAGTTACGCACACCGAGCCTGGGGTTAAAGGAAATACTGCGACCAACGCTACCAAACCAGCGACTGTTGAAACTGGTGCAGAAGTAAACGTTCCTTTATTTATAAATGAGGGCGATAAAATTAAAATTGAAACAGAAAAAGGAACCTATAAGGAAAGAATCAATAAAGAATAATTTCATTTGAATTTTCCTAGACAATATACCCTAAAAGAGATTGCTGAATTTATCGACTGTAAATACGTCGGTACGGATAATTTTCCTATTAAAGGAATCAATGAGATCCATGTTGTAGAACCGGGCGATATTGTGTTTGTCGATCACCCAAAATATTATGACAAGGCATTGCAGTCTGCTGCCACCATTGTTTTGATTAATAAGGAGGTTGAGTGCCCAGAAGGAAAGGCTTTGATTATTAGCGACGATCCTTTTCGGGATTTTAATAAACTTACCAAACATTTTCAACCTTTTCAAAAAGCAAATAAATCCGTAGCGGATTCTGCGAAAATTGGTTCGAGTACAATCATTCAACCAAATTGTTTTATTGGGAATAATGTAGTTATAGGCGAAGGATGTATAATTCATCCAAATGTGAGTATCTATGATAATTGCATCATTGGCAATAACGTTACCATTCATTCTGGAACTGTTTTAGGAGCCTCTGCTTTTTATTACAAGAAAAGACCGGAAGGTTATGACCAACTTATTTCTGGTGGTCGGGTAGTCATTGAAGATAATGTTGAAATTGGTGCACTCTGCACGATTGACCGAGGCGTTACTGCGGATACAACAATCGGTGAAGGTTCAAAATTAGATAATCAAATTCAAATTGGTCATGATACCCTCATTGGTAAAAATTGCCTGATTGCTTCACAAACCGCGGTTGCTGGTTGTGTTATTGTTGAAGATAACGTAACTATTTGGGGCCAAGTCGGTATAGCTAGTGGGCTAACGATTAAAGAAAAAGCCGTAATTTCTGCACAATCTGGGGTCGGTAGAACTTTAGAAGGAAATAAATCTTACTTTGGAAGTCCGGCTGACGAATCTCGGGTTAAATTTAGGGAGATGAATCTCATCAAACAGATTCCAGAAATAATAGAGCAATTAAAAAATTTAAAGAATGACTCCCAAGGAAATAGTTAGAAGTTATTATGAATCAGACTTAGTTCACGATCAAGGTGTGGTCGATACTTATTTACATAAAGACTGCATTTTACACTGGCACAATTCTAAAGGTTATTCAAGATTGAATTTCAACCAAATTAAAAATCTCTACGACAAGATAAATAGTGCTTATGAAACTACTAGAGTTCAAATAAGTCATTTAGTTGCAGAAGGTGATACGGTTACCACGCGATTTACATTTTTTGTGACCCCAATTGAAACTCCGGATGAAGAGCAGCCTCTGGCCCATTTTATTACGGTTTGGGAATTAAAAGACGACCAACTTTATAAAGGATATGAAATCAGTCAGAAAGCCGATAGTAGTCTTGCTAGTCTTGCAAGCTTTCAAATTTAAGTACCGATAATGGTATATATTAGTACTCAAAACTCTATTTTTGCAGAGATAATTTCAAAATTAAAATTTAAAGAATGAGCGTTTTAGTTAATAAGGATTCAAAGATAATAGTTCAAGGTTTTACAGGTAGTGAAGGAACGTTTCATGCCGAACAAATGATTGAATACGGAACGAATGTGGTAGGTGGAGTAACTCCAGGAAAAGGTGGACAAAAGCATCTTGATAAACCAGTTTTTAACACGGTTGAAGAAGCGGTTAAAGAAGTTGGTGCAGATACCTCTATTATTTTTGTGCCACCAGCTTTTGCGGCAGATGCAATTATGGAAGCGGCTGATGCTGGTATCAAAGTTATTATTACTATTACCGAAGGAATTCCTGTATCCGATATGATAACGGCTGCAGATTATATTAAAGACAAGGATTGTAGACTTATAGGTCCTAACTGTCCGGGAGTAATAACTCCGGGTGAAGCTAAAGTTGGGATTATGCCAGGTTTTGTTTTCAAAAAAGGTAAAGTCGGTATCGTTTCAAAATCTGGGACTCTTACATACGAAGCAGCAGACCAAGTAGTAAAACAAGGTCTTGGAATTACAACCGCCATTGGTATTGGGGGTGACCCTATTATAGGGACTACTACTAAAGAAGCCGTAGAATTATTGATCAATGACCCAGAAACTGAAGCGGTTGTAATGATAGGTGAGATTGGTGGTCAATTGGAAGCTGATGCCGCAAAATGGTATAAAGAGAGTGGAAGTAAGAAACCAATCATTGGTTTTATCGCCGGAGAAACTGCTCCAGCTGGCCGAACAATGGGTCATGCCGGTGCAATTGTTGGTGGAAGTGATGATACTGCTCAGGCCAAAAAGAAAATAATGAGAGAATGCGGAATTCATGTTGTGGATTCTCCAGCAGAAATAGGAAAAAAAGTAAAAGAAGTAATGGGCTAAAAATGGCCGAAAGCTGTTAAAAACCTCACAATTCTTGTGAGGTTTTTTTATTTCTTACAACTTGTAATTGTATATTTGGACAACAACCAAACTCAATTTTCATGAAATTATTAGAAGGCAAAACTGCCATTATTACTGGGGCAAGTAGAGGTATAGGAAGAGGGATTGCTCTTGTTTTTGCAGAGCAAGGCGCAAACGTTGCATTTAGTTATAGTTCTTCCAAAGATGCGGCAGACGAGCTAGAGGAAAAACTAAATTGTCTTGGAATTAAGGCAAAAGGTTACCAAAGTGATGCCGCAGATTTTAATCAAGCTCAAGAACTGGCAGATGTTGTTTTAAAAGAATTTGGATCGATTGATATTTTGGTTAATAACGCTGGTATCACGAAAGACAATTTGTTGATGAGATTGAGTGAAGATGATTTTGACAAAGTTATAGAAGTAAATTTAAAATCGGTTTTTAATATGACCAAAGCAGTACAACGTACCATGTTGAAACAGAGAAAAGGTTCTATCATAAATATGAGTTCTGTCGTTGGTGTTAAAGGAAATGCTGGGCAGACAAACTATGCCGCTTCTAAAGCAGGGATTATAGGATTTTCAAAATCTGTTGCTTTGGAGCTTGGATCACGTAACATAAGAAGTAATGTTATCGCTCCAGGGTTTATTGAAACAGAAATGACCGCTAAACTCGATGAAAAAACCGTCACCGAATGGCGAAATGCAATTCCATTAAAAAGGGGCGGGACTCCAGAAGACATTGCAAATGTCTGCGTTTTCTTAGCGAGTGATATGAGTGCTTACGTTACCGGACAAACAATAAATGTAGATGGGGGAATGTTGACCTAATTTATGACCACTACAACTATAATATATATTATTATTGCATTGATTATAGCGCTATTCTTAGCGCTTTTTCAATATAAATTTCGGGAGAAGAAGAAGCTTACTGGGATTTATATCTTATTATTTTCTTTAAGAACCTTGACGATTTTCGGGGTTCTCTTACTATTGATCAATCCGAAATTTAGACAATCTACCTCTTATAACGTTAAACCAAATCTTGTAATAGCGGTAGATAATTCTGAATCTATAGAACATTTAGGGCGGACAGAAAGTGCAAAGAACTTTTTGTCTGATTTAAAAAATAGCCAAGAACTAAACAACACTTTTAATGTTGAATATTACACTTTTGGTTCAAAATTAAATCAGTCGGACACTTTAAACTTCAAGGAAAATAAATCGAATCTCGCTATGGTTTTTGACCGTCTAGAGGAGGTTTATAATTCTGATGTTTCACCCACAATTGTCGTTACTGATGGTAACCAAACTTTTGGAAGGGATTATGTTTTAGCGTCAAGAAGTTTTAAGCAACAAATCTATCCAGTTATTTTAGGTGACACCACCGTTTTTACAGACTTAAAAATTCAGCAGTTAAATGCCAATAGATATTCTTATTTAAATAATCGTTTTCCGGTTGAGGTTATTGCGGTATATAACGGTTCGGAAAATGTAAATACCAAATTGAATATACGAAGCGGCAGTGCCATTGTATACTCCCAACCTCTACAATTTAGTGGAAATAAAAACTCTGAAGTAGTTAGTTTTACCTTATCCGCCAACTCCGTCGGCATCGCAAAATACAGCGCAGAAATTGTTCCACTTGAAGAGGAGAAGAACAAAATCAATAACTACAAGGAATTTGCGGTAGAAGTTATCAATCAGAAAACCAATGTTGCAATTATTACAGATATCATTCATCCAGACCTTGGAACCTTCAAAAAATCAATAGAGAGCAATAAGCAACGCTCTGCAGAAATCTTGAAGCCTAACGAATTTCTTTCAAGATTAAATGATTTTCAAATGGCAATCATTTATCAACCGAAGCAGAGTTTTAAAGCTGTTCTCGATGCAGTAGAAAATGCCAAGATGAATAAATTGCTTGTTACTGGTCCCAGTACTTCGTTTCAAGCGTTGAACAGTTTTCAATCTAATTTTCAACAAGAAATAACCAATCAGACCGAAGATTATCAGCCTGTCTTAGATAATAATTATTCAATTTTCAATATCGATAAAATCGATTTTAACGATTATCCTCCACTTAAATCAGAGTTTGGAAGTTTAACTTTTACCCAACCACTTCAGACTATTTTGTACAAGAGTATCAATGGTATAAAAATCAATGAACCTCTCTTGGCAACTTTTGAATATGGAAATTCTAAAGAAGCACTGTTAAATGGGGAAGGCATTTGGAAATGGCGTGCCCAGTCATTTAGAAGTACCGGAGATTTTGAAGCTTTTGATGATTTTTTTGGTAAACTCATCCAATATTTAAGTACCAACCAACCGCGTAGTAGAATTAGCGTTAATTACGAATCTATTTATAGAGAGACAGATGAGATTTTGATTACCGCTCAATACTTCAATAAAGGTTATGAATTTGACGGAGGTGCGGTTTTAAATATTGTTCTAAAGAATAAAGTAACCGATGAAACTTCAACTTTTCCCTTAGTAATCAACGCATCTAATTATCAAATAGATTTAAGCGGACTTCTATCTCCTGGCGATTATGATTTTACGGTAAGCGTAAGCGGAGAAAATCTTTCACGTTCGGGACAAATTTCAATATTGGACTATAATGTAGAACAGCAGTTTTTAAATGCCGATGTAAACCGACTAAACCAATTGGCGACCAATAGTAATGGTAAATCTTATTTTATCGACAATTCTTCTTCTATAATCAATGATTTAATTAATGATTCTAGGTACGCTACAATCCAGAAAAGCAACAAAAATATCGTACCTTTAATCGATTGGAAATATCTACTCGCAATCATAGTTCTGAGCCTCGCCTCAGAATGGTTCATAAGAAAATATAACGGATTAATTTAAACTAGAAAAATGGAAAGATTACCAAAGATTGCTTTGCCTGTTGTGATAGGTATAGTTTTATTATTGATTTTAATCGCTAAATCTGCAATAACGATAGATTCAGGCGAAGCAGGGGTTCTTTATAGAACTTTCGACGAAGGAGTCGTTACTGATGAACCTCCATTAGGCGAAGGGTTTCATGTTATTGCGCCTTGGAATAGGGTTTTTGTTTATGAGGTAAGACAACAAGAGCTTTTTGAAAAAATGAACGTTTTATCATCCAACGGATTGGATATTAAATTAGATGCTTCGGTATGGTTTCAACCTAGATATGAAGATTTAGGAAAACTTCATCAAGAGAAAAGTGAAATGTACAAGGAGAGGATTCTACTTCCCGCAATTAGGTCTGCAGCGCGTAGTGTTGTTGGTCGTTATACGCCAGAACAATTATATTCTAGCAAGAGAGATGCAATACAAGCTGAAATCTTTGATGAAACCAAGAAGATTGTTCAAGATCAATACATTCAATTGAATGATGTTTTGGTAAGGGATGTAACCTTGCCACCAACAATAAAGGACGCAATTGAAAGAAAATTGAAACAAGAACAAGAATCCTTGGAATATGAATTTAGATTGATTACTGCTGATAAAGAGGCCCAAAAAGTTAGGATTGAAGCTCAAGGTAAGGCTGATGCAAATGATATTTTAAGTGCGTCATTAAACGATCAGATTTTGCGTGATAAAGGAATTGAAGCAACTATAAAGTTAGCAGAATCGCCTAACGCCAAGGTTATTGTGATTGGTTCTGGTGAAGGTGGATTACCGATTATTTTAGGAAATCAATAAAGAATTAGGGAATTATTATGAATTCCACACTTGGATTTAAAAATATATTTTTAATCTTTGTGACAACAATAAGAAGAATGACAAAAATTCATACACACCATCATTTTATTTCTGGCAGTCAAGCGAGAGGATGATGTATTGAAATTTTTTCAAAATATTTAAAACCCGTTTGATTTTTTCAAGCGGGTTTTTTTATTCAACGGCATTAAAAAAATAGTAAATGAATAGATTAAAAATTGCAGTACAAAAGTCGGGTCGTCTTTATGATGAATCCATGCAGATTCTCAGGGATATTGGGATTTCAGTTGATAATGGGAAGGACCAATTAAAAGCTTCGGCCAGAAATTTTCCTCTTGAAATCTTTTATTTAAGAAATGGCGATATTCCACAATATCTAATGGATGGCGTTGTGGACGTTGCGATAATCGGTGAAAATGTATTAATTGAAAAAGGAGGAGAAATCACAATTGCAGAAAAACTTGGGTTTTCAAAATGCAAAGTTTCTGTAGCAATTCCTAAATCCCATAAGTTTGAAACAGTTAAAGATTTGCAAGGAAAGCGCATTGCAACCTCTTACCCAAATACCGTCAATCAATTCTTGCAAGAAAATGATATTAAGGCAGAACTCCATATAATTAATGGATCAGTAGAAATCGCACCGAATATTGGACTTGCAGATGCGATTGTAGATATTGTTTCCAGCGGAAGTACGCTTTTCAAGAATAATCTAAAGGAAGTAAAAGTGCTCCTAAAATCTGAAGCGGTTCTAGCGGTTTCACCAAAGATTTCAGATGAAAATCAATTACTCTTGAATAAATTACAATTCAGGATACGATCGGTATTAAAGGGAAGACAATTTAGATATGTGCTACTAAATGCACCAAACGAAAAATTAGAGGCTATCATTAATGTTCTTCCAGGTATGAAGAGTCCGACGGTTTTACCTCTCGCTGAGGAAGGTTGGAGTTCGGTTCATTCTGTCATCGATAAAAATGATTTTTGGGAAATTATTGATGAATTGAAAGAAAAAGGTGCACAAGGAATTCTTGTTTGTCCAATAGAAAATATGGTAATATGAAATGCCCATTAACTTTTTACGTACAAAGCGAAGATGTCTATTTGGGCATTGCATCTTCCTTTTTCTCAAATAATTAATACAGATGAAAATTATAGAAAATCCGAATCGTGAAGATTGGACAAAAATATCGAAGAGGCCAACTCAGACCATTGAAGATATTGAACAAACGGTTTCTGAAATTTTTAAGGACATTAAACGAAAAGGGGACAAAGCAGTTTTTAAATATACTGAGTTGTTCGACGGAGTTAAGATGAACCAACTTTTGCTAACTGAAGATGAAATATTAGAAGCGACTAAGAAAATTCCGGAAAGTCTCAAAAACGCAATTGACTTAGCAAAAACTAATATTTCTAAGTTTCATGAAAGCCAAATTTTCAAGTCGAAAAAGATAGAAACCTCCAAGGGCGTGGTTTGTTGGCAAGAAAAAAGACCAATCGAAAAAGTAGGACTTTATATTCCTGGCGGTACGGCACCTTTATTTTCTTCGGTGCTTATGTTGGCGATTCCGGCAAATATCGCTGGCTGTAAAGAACTTATATTGTGTTCTCCTCCAAATAAACAGGGAAAGATTGCCGATGCAATTCTCTATACTGCAAATCTCTGTGGAATCACCAAGATTTATAAAATTGGGGGCATTCAAGCAATTGCGGCTATGACTTTTGGAACTAATTCAGTCGAAAAAGTTTATAAGATTTTCGGTCCAGGCAATCAATTTGTGACCATCGCAAAACAACTTGCTACAAAATTCGGGGTTGCAATAGATATGCCAGCAGGACCGAGCGAGCTTCTAGTTTTTGCTGACGATTCGGCCAAACCATCTTACGTTGCTTCAGATTTATTGAGTCAGGCCGAACACGGCGCGGACAGTCAGGTTATTTTAGTTTCGACTTCAAAGGAAATGATTAAAAAAGTTTCAGAAGAAGTCGATAAACAGATAAAGGATTTACCTAGAGTTGAGATTGCAAAAAAAGCGATAAAGAACTCAAAATTGATTTTGGTAGAATCGGATGAGAAGGCGCTAGAAATGATAAATGAATATGCTCCTGAACATTTTATAATCTGTTCAGAAAATGAAGACTTTTTTATAAATGGAATAAATAACGCTGGTTCAGTTTTTATTGGAAATTACACTCCAGAATCCGCAGGTGATTATGCTTCTGGTACCAACCATACCTTGCCGACCAACGGATTTAGCAAAGCGTATTCTGGTGTAAATCTCGAGAGTTTTTTGAAGAGTGTAACCTTTCAGAAAATAAGTGAAGAAGGCATCAAAAATATCGGTCCATCTATTGAGGAATTAGCCGCGGCTGAAGGGCTTCAAGCCCATAAAAATTCCGTAACTCTAAGATTAAGTGATTTAACTTCAAAATGATGAAAACCGATTTCAACTTAGAAGATTTTGTTAGGCAAAATGTAAAAAACCTTAAATCATATTCATCTGCCAGAGATGAGTTTAAGAGCAACGATGAAGATTTGGTTTTTTTGGACGCCAACGAAAATCCTTTCAACAACGGGGTAAATCGTTATCCAGATCCGCAGCAGACACGTTTAAAAATTAAAATTGGTAAAATTAAAAATATTAATACAGAAAATATCCTGTTAGGCAATGGTAGCGATGAAGTGCTGGATTTGATTTTTAGAGCATTTTGTGAGCCAAAAACGGACAATGTAATTATTCTTCCGCCAACCTACGGGATGTATAAGGTGCTCGCGAATGTTAATGACATTGAGTGCCGAGAAGTTCTGTTGTCCGAAAACTTTCAACCTAATGTTGAAGCAATCTTAAAGAAGCAGAATACTTCCAGTAAATTATTATTTATCTGTTCGCCAAACAATCCAACATCTAATTTATTTCAAGTTCATAAGATTGAAAAACTTCTCCAAGAATTTAATGGATTGGTAGTTATTGATGAAGCTTATCTGGATTTTACTGATTATAAAAGCTGGAGCGAAAGATTAGATGAATTTCCTAACCTTATCGTTACCCAAACACTTTCTAAGGCACACGGAATGGCAGGTATCCGACTCGGAATTTGTTATGCCTCCAATGAGATTATCCGAATTTTGAATAGAATAAAACCTCCGTATAACATAAATGAATTGACCCAACAACGGGCCTTACAAGGTTTAAATTCCAGCGATGAAACTGATAAACAGATCAAGGAAATTAAAGCTGAAAGGAAGAAATTAGTCAGTGAACTTAGAGAGGTTATTTTTGTGGTAAAAATATTTCACTCTGATGCAAACTTTCTTCTAGTTCGTGTTGATGATGCAGATAAGAGATATCAGCAATTTATGGAGAACGGTATAATTGTTAGGAACAGAACTAATGAACCCTTATGCAAAAACTGTCTTCGGTTTACAATCGGTACAACTCTAGAAAACCAAAAATTAATGATAGTTGCAAAAAATATAAGTCAAAATTAAGATGAAAAAAGTATTATTTATAGATAGAGATGGGACGCTTATTAAGGAACCAGCCGACGAGCAAATCGATTCATTTCAAAAACTGGAATTTCTACCTAAAGTGTTTTATTATCTAGGTAAAATCGCTGATGAGTTAGACTATCAATTAGTGATGGTGACCAATCAAGATGGTTTGGGTACAGAATCCCATCCCGAAAAGAATTTTTGGGAAGTGCATAATTTTATGATGGACACCTTTAAAAATGAAAACATTCTATTCGATAAAGTATTTATTGATAAAACTTATGCAAAGGACAATGCGCCAACCAGAAAACCAAATACTGGACTTCTCACAGAGTATTTTACAGATCAATTCGATTTAAAAAATTCTTATGTCATCGGTGACAGATTAACCGATATAGAATTAGCAAAAAATCTCGGTGCCAAAGGGATTTTTATTAATCATGAAACCCAATTAGGAGAAGGAGAAATAAATGCTGATAAATCTCAACTAGATGAAACTAAGGCTTTAGAAACTGATAATTGGAAGGATATTTACGAATTTTTAAAGGTTGAAAATCGAACCTATTCGGTTTCAAGAAAAACAAATGAAACCGATATCAACATAAAAGTAAACCTAGACGGAACCGGAAAAAGCAATATTGATACAGGACTTAATTTTTTCGACCATATGTTAGACCAATTGTCTAGACACGGTCAGGTTGATTTAGACATAAAAGTAAATGGCGATCTAGAAGTAGACGAACACCATACCATTGAAGATACCGCGATTGCCTTGGGAGAAGTTTTCAACAAAGCTCTTTCTGATAAATTAGGTATTGAAAGATACGGATTTTGTTTGCCTATGGACGATTGTCTAGCACAAGCCGCGATTGATTTTGGAGGTAGAAATTGGTTGGTCTGGGAAGCAGATTTTAATAGAGAGAAAATAGGTGATATGCCGACAGAAATGTTCTATCACTTTTTCAAATCCTTTACCGATTCAGCCAAATGCAATTTAAATATAAAGGCCGAAGGTCGCAACGAACATCATAAAATCGAAGCAATATTTAAGGCATTTGCAAAGGCCATTAAAATGGCTGTAAAACGTGATGTTGAAAAAATGATTTTACCTTCGACTAAAGGAATGCTTTAATGGAGGTAGCAATAATAGATTACGGCGCGGGAAACATCAAAAGCTTGCAATTTGCATTTCAACGTTTAGGCATTGATGCAAAGTTGACGAACAATTGGGAAGAAATACAAACGGCGGACAAAGTCATTTTTCCAGGAGTAGGTGAGGCAAGTTCAGCTATAAAAATGTTGAAGAAACAGGATTTGCATGAGCTTATACCAAAACTTAAACAACCGGTATTAGGAATCTGCCTCGGCATGCAACTACTTTGCAATTCTTCCGAAGAAGGGAATACTGTGGGATTGGGAGTGTTTAATACGACTGTGAAGAAGTTTAATAATGATTTAAAAGTCCCGCATATGGGATGGAATACCATAAAAAAACTGCAATCTAACCTCTTCGATGGTGTAAAGGATTCTGAATATATGTATCTTGTTCACAGTTTTTACGCGGATAAATGTGAAGAAACTATTGCAATCACAGAATATGGAATCGAGTATGCTTCAGCTTTAAAAAAAGATAACTTTTATGGAGTTCAATTTCATCCAGAAAAAAGCAGCAAGGCAGGACAACAAATATTGAAGAACTTTCTGGTAATATGATTTTCTAGAAGAAAGAAGATAAATTAGAAATTATAAATAAGGACCAAACACCACAATCTAATAAATAACATAGACTACGAACAACTAAAAAGTATAAATGAGAATTATCCCAGCTATAGATATCATTGATGGAAAATGTGTGCGATTGACCCAAGGTGACTATAACTCCAAAAAAATATACAACGAAAATCCAGTGGAAGTTGCGAAGAAATTCGAAAATCACGGGATAGAATATGTTCATATCGTAGACCTAGACGGCGCTAAAGCGGGCGCAATAATTAACTATAAAGTTTTAGAGCAAGTATCTACCAAGACAAATCTTAAAATAGATTTTGGTGGTGGTCTTAAAACCAACGAGGACTTGCATATCGCTTTTAATTCAGGAGCGAGACAAATTACCGGTGGCAGCATTGCGATAAAAAATCCTAAGCTTTTTGAAAGTTGGATTGCTAAATATGGAAGTCAAAAAATAATTTTGGGCGCCGATTGTAGGGACAGAAAAATATCCATTAACGGTTGGAAGGATCAAAGTGATGAAGAGGTAATTCCATATATAAAAGATTATCGCGCCAAAGGATTACGCTATGTTATTTGTACCGATATTTCTAAGGATGGGATGTTAGAAGGTCCGTCATTTGATCTTTATTCGGAAATATTAAAAGAATTTGAAAATCAATCTTCAGATCAAAATATAAAACTGATTGCTTCAGGTGGAGTTTCCTCAATTGAAGATATCAACAGGCTTGAAGATTTAGGCTGCGAAGGTGTCATTGTTGGTAAAGCTCTTTACGAAAACAAAATCAACTTAAGGGATTTAGAAAGTCACGCTTAATAACTTAGTAAATGTTGACCAAAAGAATAATTCCTTGTTTAGACGTAAAAGACGGCAGAACCGTAAAAGGCATCAACTTTTTAGATTTACGTGACGCAGGCGACCCGGTAGAACTAGCGAAAAAATATGCTGAAAACGGTGCCGACGAGCTTGTCTTCCTAGATATCTCTGCGACACTGGAAGGTAGAAAGACAATGTTAGACCTGTCTTTGAGAGTTGCTGAACAAATTGATATTCCTTTTACAATTGGTGGTGGAATTTCTAGCATTGAAGATGTAGATGCTCTTTTGCACTGCGGCGCTGATAAGGTCTCGATAAATTCTGCCGCTGTAAAACGTCCAGAATTAATAAAAGAATTATCTGATAAATTTGGGAGTCAGTGCATTGTTGTGGCAATAGACGCTAAACAGATTGATGGCAATTGGAAGGTGTATTTGGCCGGAGGTTCAATACCAACTGAGCTTGATTTATTCGACTGGGCAAAAGAGGTTGAATCACTTGGAGCAGGTGAGATTTTATTCACGTCTATGGACCATGATGGAACCAAAAATGGATTTGCAGATGAAGCTTTATCGAAACTTTCAGATATTGTAAATATTCCTATAATTGCTTCTGGCGGCGGCGGAAATGTCCAACATTTTATAGATACCTTCAACATAGGCAAAGCAGATGCCGCATTGGCTGCAAGTATTTTTCATTACGGCGAAGTTGAAATCCTCGATTTAAAAAGAGAACTTTCTCAAAAAAATATACCAGTAAGACTTTAAGATTTATGATAATTGATTTTGATAAAAATGCAGATGGATTAGTGCCAGCAATCATTCAGGATAACGAGACCAAGAATGTTTTGATGCTTGGTTATATGAATGAAGAAGCTTTCCTTAAAACAAATCAAACCAATTTCGTTACTTTCTATAGCAGAAGTAAACAAAGACTTTGGACCAAAGGAGAAGAAAGCGGCAATGTTTTAAATGTCGTAAATATTAAGCTGGATTGTGATAATGACACTTTACTTATTTCGGTAAATCCTGAAGGACCAACTTGTCACACTGGTTCTGATACTTGCTGGAACGAAAACAACGATCAGAATTTTGGTTTTTTAGATACTCTAGAACAGATCATTTCTGAACGTAAGGAAGATTCTAATTCTGAAAAATCCTATGTATCTTCTTTGTTTGCAGATGGCATAAATAAAATTGCGCAGAAAGTAGGAGAGGAGGCGGTAGAGACCGTTATTGAAGCAATGGATTCTAACGATGATTTGTTCTTAAATGAAAGTGCAGATTTGCTTTTTCACTACCTAATTTTGTTACAAGCGAAAGGCTTCCAATTAAGCGATATTGTTGAAATTCTAAAGCAGCGACATATTTCCAAAGGTTAATCTTTTTTAGTTTGCACAAGTATTTCTACTTAGTAAAAATTCAATTTTTAGGTTATCGTTTTCATGGCTGGCAAAAGCAGCCAAAACTGAAAACGATTCATAGGATGGTAGACCGAACTTTAAAATATGTTTTAGGAGAAAATACATTTAAATCTCTTGGAGCAGGAAGAACCGACGCCATGGTTTCCGCGGAATCCGCCGCTTTTGAATTGTTTCTTCAAGAACCAATTACAGATATTGAAGCTTTTCTAAAAGATTTCAATATCAACCTTCCGCAAGATATAAGAGCACTTTCGGTTGAAGAAGTTGCTCAGGATTTTAATATTATTCAAAATAGTAAGCAAAAGGAATATCATTATTTATTTGCCTATGGCGATAAGTTTCATCCATTTTGTGCCCCGATCATGACTACATTTTTGGATGACTTAGATATTAAATCGATGCAAAAAGGCGCTAGATTATTTGAAGGACGACATAATTTTAAAGCTTACTGCTATAAGAGTTCGGAGAAAAATAAAACGTTCAGAACCATTGAGAAATCTGAATTAATAGAAAATTCTGTTTACACAGCTAATTTCTTTCCAGAAAAGAGCTATTTGTTAAAGTTGAAATCATCAGGTTTTGGTAGAAATCAGATTAGATTAATGATGGGCACTTTAGTGGAATTGGGTAGAGGTGACCGAGATTTAAATTCTATCAGGGAGAGTCTAGAGGAAGGTTATGAAACATCGATGGTTTATATTGCCCCCGCCTCAGGACTGATTCTTCATTCCATTGATTTTAATCAGAAGTCCGATTAAATTTTTAAGCGCGAAGAAGCGCTTACATTGGGGTTGCTAAAGTCATTATTCAGATATTTTAAATAGCCAACAATTGCAATCATCGCTGCATTATCGGTGGTGTATTCAAATTTTGGGACGTAGGTTGTCCATCCAAATTTTTTCTCACCATTTTTCAGTGCAGTTCTAATCCCGGAATTGGCAGAAACCCCGCCTCCAATTGCAATGTGGTTTATACCGGTTTCCTTAGATGCCATTTTCAATTTATCGATTAAGATTCCGATTATTGTATATTGAATAGAGGCGCAGATATCGTTTAAATTATCTTGAATGAAATTTGGGTCTTTCTTAGTTTCAGCTTGAATAAAATAAAGGATTGCAGTCTTTAAACCAGAAAAGCTAAAGTTAAGACCATCAACCTTTGGCCGAGTAAATTTAAACGCTTTTGGATTTCCTAATTTGGCCAATTTGTCAATTTCAGGACCGGCAGGATAACCAAGACCTAGAATCTTTCCGCTTTTATCAAACGCTTCACCAACCGCATCATCAATGGTTTCGCCAATAATTTCCATATTAAAATAATCGGAAACTTTTACTATTTGGGTGTGCCCGCCAGAGATGGTCATCGCCAAAAAAGGAAATGGAGGTTTAGAGTAATTTTCTTCATCTATAAAATGGGCAAGAATATGAGCCTGCATATGATTTACATCAATAAGGGGAATATCGAGTCCGTACGCCAAAGATTTTGCAAAAGAAGTGCCGACCAAAAGAGAACCCATTAATCCTGGACCTCTTGTAAAGGCAATCGCGCTTAATTGCTTTTTAGAAATATTAGATTTTTTTATGGCCAGATCAACTACCGGGACAATATTTTGCTGATGCGCGCGCGAAGCCAGTTCTGGAACTACTCCGCCGTATTCTTGGTGGATACTTTGGTTAGCAACAACATTACTCAAAATCCTATCGTTAATAAGTACTGCGGCGGCAGTGTCATCGCACGATGACTCAATGCCTAGAATGTAGATATCTTGTGTGGTCATGGGCCTTAATTGGGCACAATAATTGTTAATTTTGGATTCAAAGTTATAACTTTAAATAGTATCAAAAAATTTCTAAAAATACTGGCTAAAATAGCGGGGATAATAATCTTGCTATTTATTATTTTGGTTTTGGTACTTTCTTTTCCCTCAGTTCAATCTTCTTTAGGGGAATATGTCACCGATCGGATCAATAATGATTTCGGAACAAATATAAATGTAAAATATGTTAGGCTTAAGTTTAACGGCGACATTCAGCTACGCAACGTATACATTGAAGATTACAAACAGGATACCTTAATTAACGTTAATACTTTAAATACTTCCATTAGAAGTATTAGAAATATTACAAATGGCAACCTGGTTTTTGGAGATGTTGAATTAGACGAGCTAACCTTCAACCTAAAAACTCACAAAGGAGATTCTGTCCCAAATCTTGATGTATTCATAAATAAATTTCAAAAAGATAACCCTAACGAAGAAATACAGACTGTCCTTTTTTCTAGTAGTGATGTTTCCATAAACGACGGAATATTTAGGGTTATAGATGAAAATAAAGAGACCCCTAAGATTCTGGAATTTAAGCAGATTCATCTAAATGCAACTAATTTGGTGATTAACGGGCCAAATGTTACTGCCCGCGTTAACACTATGCAATTTTTGGACAGTCGCGGATTGAGGCTTCAAAATCTTGTTACTAATTTTGCGATTACCCCGGTTTCTATGTCCTTCGGAAATCTTGTTGCGAAGACAGCAGAGACTCGATTAAAGGGTGATTTGGAATTTAATTATGTACAGGAAGAGTTTCGGGATTTTGTAAATAAGGTGAATATCACCGCGAATTTCAAGGATTCCTATATTGGGTTTAATGATCTTAATAATTTTTACGATGAATTTGGAGATAACCAAACGGCAAGAATTGATGTAGATATCTCGGGTACACTTAACGACCTTCAGCTTAAAAATTTAAAATTGAACTCGGCAAACAATACAAGGATCTACGGAGATATAAAATTTAAGAATCTCTTAGACCCAGCCGAGAACTCCTTCGCCATGGATGGCGACTTTTACAATATGTCATCCAACTATTACGAATTGCGTTCGTTTATGCCTAATGTTTTGGGTCGTTCCTTGCCTTCTGTGTTTGCCAAGGTTGGGAATTTTAAAATAAGCGGGCAATCCTATATCACAAAATCTACAATTCTGGCAGATTTGGATATCGTAACCAATCTGGGCCATATTAGAAGTAATATGGATATGAAAAGGGTTAACGACATCGACAACGCGTGCTATGTAGGTAACGTTGTTTTTGATGAATTTAATCTTGGTAAGTTAATCGAGAATGAGCAAGTAGGTGTTGCTTCTTTTAATGTTGATGTGGATGGAAAAGGATTTACAATCGATAACGTTAAAACAAAAGTTGAAGGTAAAGTCTTCAATTTGATGTACAACGGATATAACTAC
This sequence comes from Flavobacteriaceae bacterium MAR_2010_188, assembly GCA_900104375.1. NCBI lineage: Bacteria > Pseudomonadati > Bacteroidota > Flavobacteriia > Flavobacteriales > Flavobacteriaceae > Flavobacteriaceae bacterium MAR_2010_188. The sequence goes on along the minus strand of LT629302.1, from coordinate 1,170,972 downwards.
AAAGACATTACCATTGCCGGAACCTTGGGAAATCAAATATTTAATGGTTCGCTAATTTCTAATGATGAAAATTTTAAACTTCAATTTAAGGGTTTAGCAGACCTTTCTAAGGAAATAAATACGCTCGATTTTACAGCTGACGTCTATTATGCCGATTTACGAGCACTTAATTTTGCCTCAAAAAATAACCGTTCCGTTTTTAAAGGGAGGGTAGAAACCTCGTTGAAGGGTAGCAACATAGAAAATGCTTTTGGAACTTTAAATTTTAGAAATACTACTTACGCAAATGATAATTCAGACTATTTCTTTCAAGATTTTACAATCACCTCAAGCTTTAATGAGAATGTAAGGACGATTACTATAAATTCTCCAGACATCATTACCGGTGGCGTTACTGGTGATTTTAGAATTGCTAATCTTGGTAAGCTAATTACCAATAGCCTAGGAAGTCTCTACACGAATTATGTCCCGAACTTTTTGGAGGAGCAAGAATATTTAGATTTTGATTTTAAGATTTATAATAAAATTATCGAAGTCTTTTATCCAGAACTCGTGATTGGAGCAAACACTTCGCTAAAAGGTCATATTGAAACTGATGAAAAAGGTTTTAAACTCAATTTTATTACTCCACAGATAAAATGGAGGGAAGATTTCGCTAATGATGTATCGCTTAAGATAGATAATGGTAATCCTTTATATAATACGTATATAGAATTAGATTCTTTACACACAGGTGTTTATAATCTATCTGAATTCAGCCTAATTAATGTAACTAAAAGAGATACATTATTTATTGAAACTCAATTTAAAGGAGGTAAGACCAATGCGGATACTTACGATCTAAGTATGTTCTATACAATAGACCCGGAGAATAAATCTGTGGTTGGATTTAAGAAGTCAAAATTCAATTTTAAAGAAAATGATTGGTTTATCAATGAAAATAAAAATGCACAGAATAAAGTAGTTTTTGATAGACAATTCAATGAGTTTGTAATCTACGATTTGGTAGTAAACCATGAAGAAGAAGAAATTGCCCTGAGTGGGGCATTGCGAGACTCGACCTATAAGCAACTCAACGTTGATTTTACTGAAGTTCAACTTGCCAAGATTACACCAAGTATCGACAGTTTATCGATGCGTGGAAAGGTAAATGGACGCTTAAATCTTCAGCAAGAAGGAGGGATTTATCTACCGTCTTCTGATGTAGAAATTTCTAATTTGGAAGTCAATGATATTCAACTAGGAAATCTAAAAGCTAAAGTAAGCGGAAATAGATCTCTGACTAATTATAGTGTTGACGTGATTTTGCAAAATGATAATATTAAGTCACTCGTTGCAAAAGGAAATGTAGATGTTAGCAAGGATAATTCTAAATTGGATTTAGATGTTTCTTTCGAAGAGTTTTTACTTGATCCATTAGCGCCTTTGGGTGAAGGCGTGATAACCAATATCCGTGGTTTTGTATCAGGTACCGCAAGAGTAACCGGAGATTTAAGCCAACCTTCGATCGACGGGGAGTTATTGTTGGACAATGCTGGTCTTACCATAGATTACCTTAATGTAGATTATGCGTTTGACTTCGATTCCCGAGTCGAACTGAACAATCAACAATTTATATTTAAGGATGTAGACATGACGGATTCCGAGTTCTTTTCTACCGCAACTTTAAATGGTTTTATTTCCCATAACAATTTTCAGGACTGGAAATTGGGTCTCGATATAGAAACTGATCGTTTACTGGTTTTGAATACCAAATACACGGAAGAATCACTTTTTTACGGAACCGCATTTATGGAAGGAACTGCAGAACTTGTTGGTCCAACCGATCAGCTAACTATAAATGTTGATGCAACCACCGCCCAGGGAACTGTCTTTAAGATCCCATTGAATGATTTTGAAACTTACGGCGATAACTCCTTTATCCATTTCTTAAGTCCAGAAGAAAAGCAAGCCAGGTTAAGAGGAGAAGAAATTGTTGAGACAGATATAAAAGGTTTAGAACTTAATTTCGACTTAATAGTCGAGCCTAATGCGGATATCGAAATTGTTATCGATAGAAATTCAGGAAGTACCATCCAAGGTAATGGTTATGGCAACCTGCTTTTTGAGATAAATACTAATGGAAAGTTCAAAATGTTTGGTGATTTTTCGGTGGAAGAAGGGATTTATAATTTCGCTTACGGCGGATTGATAGAAAGAAAGATTGAAGTAGAACCAGGAGGAAGTTTACTTTGGTCAGGAAATCCTTTAGACGCACAGATTAATTTGAAAGCGATTTATAGAACCCAGGCTAACCCTTCGGTATTATTAGATAATCCTATAAACAGATCAATTCCGGTAGTTTTAGAGATTAATTTAACCGGGCAGTTAGAGCAGCCCGAACCTGATTTTAATTTTCTTTTTCCAAACTTAAGTTCCACTGTAAAATCTGAGTTGGATTATAGATTAGATACTCGCGAACGTAGGGAAAACCAAGCGCTATTTTTGTTAGCGAGTGGAACATTTGCCAGTGAAATTGGTCTAGGACAACAGGCTTACGGTACTATTTCGGATCGATTGAATAGTTTGGTTAATAGTTTTATAACCGATGACAATGGTAAGATTCAGGTTGGTTTAAATTACCAGATTGGAGAAAATACTACCGATTATAGAACGGATGATAGAGTAGGTTTAACCTTATCTACGGATATTTCGGAGAGAGTACGGTTGAACGGAAAAGTTGGTGTACCGGTAGGTGGCGTCACCCAAACTGTGATTGCTGGAGATGTGCAAGTAGATATTTTGTTGAATGAAGAAGGTACGCTGATTGCTAAATTTTTCAACAGGGAAAATAATATTAGAAACTTTGGTGAAAAGTTAGGATATACCCAAGGAATTGGTATTTCTTATAATGTGGAATTCGACACTTTCAAAGAGTTGTTTATGACTATTCTAAGTGGTAAGGATAAAGACGCAGAAATACTTCAAATTGAAGCTGATGAAGCTTCTACTGTGGAGGAAGAAAATCTTCCATCATTCATTAAAATGAAGCCTAAAAACCGTAAAAAAATTCAATAAAAACGGTAAGAGAAGACAAAAGTTCAATCAATTTATTAACGAAAACGATTGAGTTTCCTAAATGCATATAAAATATCTATAATCAGAGGATTAATATGCTAAGAGTTTATTAGATTTACTTTTTGAAAAATTTTTGAATGGCAAGTAAAATTAAAAAAATCGCGGTTTTTACCTCTGGTGGAGACTCTCCTGGAATGAATGCAGCCATTCGTTCCGTGGTAAGAACTTGTGCTTATTATAAGATAGATTGTGTTGGAGTTTATCGTGGTTACGAAGGATTGATTGAAGGTGATTTTCTCCCAATGGATGCTCGTAGCGTAAAGGATATCATAAATAAAGGAGGCACCATTCTTAAAACGGCCAGATCTAAAGATTTTAGAACTCCTGAAGGTCGTGCCAAAGCTTACGAGAAAATTAAGGCAGCGGAGATTGATGCGTTTGTAGCAATCGGAGGTGACGGAACGTTTAATGGAGCTATGGTATTCAACCAGGAACACAATTTCCCAGTTATGGGAATACCTGGTACTATCGATAATGATATTTATGGAACAACCCACACCTTAGGTTACGACACGGCGCTCAATACCGTGGTCGAAGTAATCGATAAGATTAGAGATACTGCAAGTTCCCACAACAGACTATTTTTTGTTGAAGTCATGGGCCGAGATGTTGGCCATATCGCATTAAATGTTGGTGTAGGAGCAGGGGCTGAAGAAATTCTAATTCCCGAAGAGGATTTAGGACTTGATCGTTTGTTGGAATCTTTAAGACGAAGTAAACGTTCTGGAAAATCTTCAAGTATTGTGGTTGTTGCCGAAGGAGATAAAATCGGAAAGAATGTTTTTCAGCTTAAAGATTATGTAGAAGAAAACATGACAGAATATGAAGTTCGTGTTTCAGTCTTAGGACATATGCAACGTGGCGGCTCACCTTCTTGCTTCGACCGAGTATTGGCAAGTAGAATGGGAGTAAAAGCTGTAGAAAGCTTGTTAGATGGTAAGACCAACTTTATGGTCGGTCTCATCAACGATAAAATAACCTTAACCCCTTTAGATCAAGCGGTAAAAGGAAAATCAGAAATTAACAAAGAATTATTACGTGTGTCAGATATTATGACCACATAACTATTATTAATTATATAAAATGGCAAATTTGAAATTAGGAATTAACGGGTTTGGAAGAATTGGTAGAATTGTCTTTAGGGCAACTGTAAATCGTCCAGATGTAGAGGTTGTAGCAATAAATGATCTTCTTGAAGTTGATCACTTGGCATACTTATTAAAATATGATTCAGTTCACGGAAGATTCGATGGAACAATTGAAGTGAAGGATGGTAATTTGGTGGTAAACGGTAAAACGGTTAGAATAACTGCAGAACGTGACCCAAGAAACCTTAAGTGGGATGAAGTAGGAGCGGAAGTTGTTGCTGAATGTACCGGGATTTTTACAACTTTAGATTCAGCTGATTATCACCTTCAAGCAGGAGCTAAAAAGGTTGTTATCTCTGCACCAAGTAAGGATGCACCTATGTTCGTAATGGGCGTAAATGATGATAAGATTACTAAAGAAATGAATATCGTTTCTAATGCATCATGTACTACCAACTGTTTAGCGCCAATCGCTAAAGTAATGGACGATAACTTTGGTATCGAAGAAGCTTTAATGACGACGATACACGCTACGACGGCAACTCAATTAACTGTAGATGGTCCTTCTAAAAAAGATTTCAGAGGCGGTAGAAGTGCACTTTTAAACATTATACCTGCATCGACCGGTGCTGCAAAAGCTGTTGGTAAGGTTATACCAAAATTAGATGGTAAGCTTACTGGTATGGCTTTTAGAGTTCCAACTGCAGATGTTTCAGTTGTGGATTTAACTGTTAGAACGGTAAAAGAAACTTCCTTAGAAGAAATTAAAGCTGCGTTTAAGAAAGCTTCAGAAGGTAAGATGAAAGGAGTCTTAGGATATACTGATGAATTGGTAGTTTCCCAAGATTTTGTTTCGGATGCCCGAACAAGTATTTTTGATGCAGACGCTGCGATAGAACTTAACTCTAAATTCTTCAAGATAGTTTCTTGGTATGATAATGAGTGGGGCTATTCAAACAAACTGGTGGATCTTGCGCAATATGTGCATTCCCTATAATGATTTTTATAAATAAAGGGTTCCGTAATTGTTCAAGACTGAATGATTACGGGATTTTTTCATTTTCTATACTATGATTTTAATAGTTGATAGTGGGTCTACCAAATGTGATTGGATTGCCGTTAATGATAGCGGTCAACAGATTCATGAAAAAATAAGGACCAAAGGTCTAAATCCGGCAATTCTAAAAGAAAAGAAACTCAGGAAGATAATATTAGAGAATACCGAGCTCTTGGATTATAAGCCAGAGGTAAGTCATATTTTCTTTTATGGAGCGGGTTGTGGTACAGAAAATCCACGACGTCTTTTACATCAGGTTTTGCAGTCTATTTTTACCAAGGCAGATATTGATGTTCAGGAAGATACTATGGCGGCTGTCAGATCTACTTTGAATCATGATGACGAAGCTGCGGTAGTTTGTATTATGGGTACTGGTTCTAATTGTAGCTATTATGATGGTAATGTACTTCACCAAAAAGTTAAGTCTCTTGGTTATTCTATTATGGATGAAGCAAGCGGAAACTATTATGGTAAAGAATTGATTAAAGGTTATTTTTTTAATTCTATGCCTGAAGCGATTAAGGTTTCATTTGGTGAAAAATATAATCTTGATGCAGATTTTATCAAGTTCAACTTATACAAGCAGCCTAATCCCAATGCATACTTAGCCAATTTTGCTGAATTTATGTTTTTAAATAAAGATTCTGAATATATAGTGAATCTTATAAAAAATGGGTTTAGAGTTTTTGCCAAAAATATGATACTACAATATCAAAAGGAATTGAATGACGTACCTGTCCATTTTGCAGGAAGCATTGCTTATCTATCGCAAGATGAAATCAAGGAAGTGGCAAAGGAATTAAATTTTACTACAGGAAATTTTGTTAAGCGACCTATTGAAAAACTCGCGAAATATCATTCTAAAAGAATTTAAAAGCTAAATAAGACGTAAAAAAAGGCGCTCAATTGAGCGCCTTTTTCTATAAACCTATATGATAATTAATCTTCGATAACGTGCATCTTTGGTTCTTTATCAACAAACTTTCCGTTCTTAGATTCGCCAAGAATTAAAATTTCTTTTGCGTGCTCATACTCTTTAATGGTTCTCATCATCTGAGCCTTAGTATCTCTATATAATTTGATTCCAGTTTTAGAGCCTTTATTTCTGATCTCTAAATAGAAACCATCTTTAAGCTTCTTAGGTTTTGTTGCTGGTCTTCCCATGTTATAATTTTAAAAGGATTTAAGACTGCATAATAATAAATATAAATTCAATATACAAGCCTTTATTACGAATATCAAAACTAGCTATTATTCCTCTTAAAAAAAGGTTAAAGTAATAGTTTAAAATAATTGCTTAATTGAGTTATATTATAACCAGTAATTATAGATTTTTTTACCTTTATCGTCCATGAAACACTTCCCATATATTTCTTCCAAAAAAAAGAAAAGAAAGTACGACGCACATAACCATCCTCCAGGAACAATTATCTACACGGGCAAAAAAGAAACTTCTGCCACACGACTAGAAATATTCAATTACAATAGCGAAAAAGTCGAACGACTTGAGTCGGGTTCTGTTGAGGACGCTTTTAACCTCACAAATCCAAATTCTATTATTTGGATCAATCTTAACGGACTTAGTGATACGGTGGCTATAGAAAAACTTGGTAACCATTACAATATTCACCCGCTCATCTTAGAAGATATTGCGAATACCGACCAACGCCCAAAAATTGATGAATTTGAGGATTATTTGTTCATTGCTTTCAAGATGATTTATTTTGAAGATGATAAGAAGCTATCTTACGAGCACATTAGTATGATTGTGGGCAACGGCTATGTTTTGACCTTTCAAGAATCTGATGGAGACGTTTTTGACCATCTTAGGGAAAGGATATTAAACAATAAAGGACGGATAAGGACGGTAGGTGCAGATTATTTGGCCTACACCATAATGGATGCCGTAGTAGATAATTATCTTTCTGTCGTTGAAAGTTTTGGCGACCATATTGAAGAGTTAGAAACCAGCTTATTTGAGTCCGAAACCGATGACGATGTTCCTGCTGAAATTCAAAAATATAAACGGAGAATATTAAAACTTAGACGGTCAATTTTGCCCTTTAGGGAAGTCGTTAACCGATTAGAAAAACTTGAACTCCCTTTGATCGATAAACGGACCCAAAGTTATATTAGAGATCTCTATGATCATATTCTGCAGGTTTCGGAATCTATAGATTTATATAGGGAAATGATTTGGGGTCTCATGGATATGCATATGAATATTCTAAGCAATAAGATGAACGAGGTGATGAAAGTTCTAACTATTATTGCAACTATTTTTATTCCTTTAACCTTTATTGCGGGAATTTATGGGATGAATTTTGACAACATCCCAGAACTCCATTACAAAAACGGATATTTTGTGCTCTTAGGAGTAATGGTAGTAATATTTCTTTTTATGCTCCTTTATTTTAGAAGAAAAAAATGGCTTTAACAAAAAAAGTTTTTAAGAAGACCGTAAAAAATTAGATTTTTTATTATTATAGACCCTACTAAAAAAAATTATGAAAGAACAATTTAATGATTCCCTTGCAAATTTAGTCGATAAGCTCAAAGCCTGGTTAAATACTATCGTAGAAAGCGTTCCCAATTTTATTTTAGCCATATTGGTTATGGTTCTGGCGTATTTCCTCGCGAACTACGTAGGGAAATTAGTAGGTAGAATTACTAACCGCCAAATTCACAAAAAATCAATAAGCACCATTGTAACAAAAATCGTTACCGTCATAATTATGGTAATTGGTCTTTTTATTGCTCTCGGTATCCTTAATTTAAGCAAAGCATTGACTTCATTACTAGCAGGTGCAGGTGTCATAGGTCTCGTGGTTGGTTTTGCGTTGCAGGACACTTTATCTAATACAGTTTCTGGAATCATTATCTCATTTAGAGATAAAATAAGGATTGGTAATTGGGTTGAAACAAATGGATTTTCAGGCGAAATTCTAGATGTCAACCTTAAGAATTTTGTATTAAAGGAAGCAGACAACAACATTGTGCTAATCCCGAATAAGGCAATTTTAGAAAATCCGTTGAAGAATTATTCCTTAACCGATAAAATTAGGGTAACGGTTGCATGTGGAGTAGGCTATGAGTCAGATTTAGAACAAGTAAAATTCTTGACTACCCAAACAATTTCAGAGACTTTTGAAGATCCTAAATCTCCAGAAGAAGTGGAGTTTTATTATACTGAATTTGGCGATAGTTCAATAAATTTTATTTGCCGTTTTTGGACAAAAGGAATCAAAGCAAAAGATAAACTTGAAGCTACTAGTATAGCCATCTTGGCAATTAAGAAAGCATTCGATAAAGAGAATATCAATATACCTTTCCCAATCCGTACTCTAGAATTCAACAATAGACTACAACTTCAAAAGGAAGAAGGGAATGGTTAAAAAAGGGTTAAATTCTCATAAATTCTTCATAAATCGACTGTGATACAGTCAAATGGGTCAATCATTTAAGGTTTTGAAGACAATTCTGAACGTCTTAAAATCTAAATTGTTTCGTATATATTAATGCTGGAAAAGAGCAACCTATATAATTTGTTTAATACTAAAATTAAGAATTATGAGAAATGTGATATTTATATTAGTTTTTATGTTCGTTGGTGGAGTTTATGCCCAAGAAACGGATAATAAAAAAGTAGAAACAGAAACTAAAACGGTTAAGGTAAAAACCAATAAGGGCACTGCAGAGCAAAAAACTGAGCTTACTACAAAGGAAGAGGAAAATATCGAATTGGCTAATGATGAAAGCCATTTTGAGAACATGAACGTCGTAGAACGTAATTCAAAAACATCTCAATCTATGACGATTTCGTATGATTTTGATCCATTTTATAACACAGACACTAAGGAGATGTACCAATATCAAAATGAGGGTAAATCTTATAATTTTAAACCAAATGATTCGGGATTTATGATGACTCAGCATGATAGCGTGGATAATGCCTATAATGCGAGATTGAGCTCAATAGATAGATTTTACCTAATTGATATGGGTGATCATAATGGAGTTGGTTATTTTAAAGAAAACGGTAAATTTGTCGTTGAGTACTACGACAAGAATAGTCAAACCATGGTCGTTAAAGAATTTGTTGAAATAAATCAATAAATGTAAATTGATACGATAAAAAAACCCTGAGAAATCAGGGTTTTTTTTATATTAATAAGAAATTATAAACTATGTCATTAATCGTAAAACCTGAAAATCTGGAGTTCCTAAAATTGTTGAGTGATAATAATGATAGAGATTGGTTTGCTGAACAAAAAAAGGATTTCAAGCAGCAGGAAAATCATCTTAAAAAATTCTTTTTAGAAATATTTAACCGACTAAACATTCACGATCAATTAGACACTTCTAAGGTTTTTAGAATTTATCGTGATGTTCGATTCTCAAAAAACAAGCTACCCTACAAAACTCATTTTGCGGCATCTTACCACCGAGTGAAACCTGACCTGAGAGGAGGATATTATGTTCATATAGAACCAAATGATAAATCTTTCCTGGCTACTGGGTTCTGGAATCCTGAAAAGGAAGATTTATTTCGTATTCGAAAAGAGTTAGAAATGGATGCCAAGGATTTTAGAACAATTATTGGCGAAAAGGATTTTAGAAAGATTTGGGGTGATCTACAGGGCGAGGAGCTTAAATCCGCACCAAGGGATTTTGATAAAGACCATGTTAATATAGACCTTATTAGAAAAAAGCAGTTTGTCTTTAGGAAATCCTATACTGATAAAGAAGTTCTGTCCGAAACATTTCTTGATGAAGTCGTTGCGTCCTTCCAATCTATTAGGCCTTATTTTAATTATATGAGTGAAGTGCTTACTACCAATCTCAATGGCGAAAGCACCATCAACCAAGAAAAATAAAGGCATTAAGCAACTTGTGGCATCATCAATTGTACATGATCAATAAGTCTCTCTTTCACAATATTTATCATTCTCTTATTTAAAGCTGAAGAATTTTCCATGTAAAGTTCGTATTCTTCAACCGTAAACTGGCCAATGATAATGCCTTTTAGGCTATTACGAAATTTCATATCCTTTTGCACCGCATTCTCTATATAATCCATTTTCTTTTGAATGGTTAGGTCATAGAAAACATTTTTGTGTTTGGAAACGTAATTTTTGAAAACTATAATCAACAAATCATTCTGCAATTTCACTATCGGTCGTAAACTTACATTTTGAAATCTTTCATCAAAACTCATAGTGTCGTAGACCAAAGCAGAAGAAATTATAGGTCTAAGCTCAAGTAATCTTTGGGTTCTTTCAAACATGATTTTATAGGATTTGTTTAAAATTAGATATAAATGATTTTTAATTTGATTCTAAGAGTATAACTTTTTAACCGGTTTATAAACATTGGCAAGCAACTCCCATTATTACTGAAAACTAACTTTCTTTTTTGATTAACTTTACCATATAATATTTAAACTTTTTACAATGCGCTTTCATACTAGAAAATGGGTAAAACCACAAGACCTCAATCCAAATAGAACCTTGTTTGGTGGTCAACTACTCGCTTGGATAGATGAGGAGGCTGCATTATATACTATTATTCAATTAGAAAATTCTCGGATTGTAACAAAATATATATCAGAGATAAACTTTAAAAGTTCCGCAAAAGAGGGAGACATTATAGAGATTGGTATAGAAGTTGCAAAATTTGGTAAAACATCGCTTACTTTAAAGTGTGAAGCGAGAAATAAAATGACACGAGAAACCATTTTAACCGTAGATAATATTGTAATGGTAAATCTAGACGAAGATGGAAATCCTGCTGCACATGGTAAAAACGCGGTAGAATTTGTTAAGGATAGGCTTTAAAACATTGATCGCCGTCTAAGACAACCAAATTTTTTATCAGGTTAAGAAGTTTTTCCAAAAAATGGTATTATCGTATAATAATATAAAATCGAAATTATGAGATATTTAATCACCTTAATTGCTTTCTGTACGATTATGTCTTGTTCTCTGTCCAAAACGGAGCGAGAAGCAAGAAATACAATTGACGGAACATGGGTTTTAAATTCAGTGACCTACGACGCCACTGGAAATTTTAATGTTGAATTATTCAATGATACTTCAGCAAAATGTTTTGAAATGAGCAAGTGGTTCTTTAGATCCAATAACAGTACTGGGTCTTATGAAATTGTAAATGCCGATTGTCCTACGGGAACCCGAAATATTCGTTGGTCTGCGGTAGAAGTTGGCAAGGATACACAAGATTATGACTTTACAATGAAGCTTGTAGACGAAAAATATCGTGACAAACAAGAAGATACTGGTTTTCGCATGAATCTAAAATATTTAGATGCCAACACCATGACCATTACCCAAACAGTAAATTTTGAAGGAGCGCCCTTTAAAATCAATATGAACTTTGCAAGATTAGCACAATAAATTTTTACATTATGAAAACACATATAAAACAGATTTTAACAGTTATGGTTGCCGTTTTATTTCTATACGGATGCTCGGCTACCAAAAACGCAAATAACAAAGAAAAAGGCGCCGTTATCGGTGCTGCTGGAGGCGCCGTGATTGGCGGTGTCATCGGAAACAATGTTGGTAGTAAGAGTAATACAGTTTTAGGAGCAATTATCGGAGCCGCTGTAGGTGGAGCAGCCGGCGGTTACATTGGTGACCGAATGGATAGACAAGCTGAAAAGATTGAACAAGAGATTCCTGGAGCTAAAGTAGAAAGAGTTGGCGAGGGTATAAATGTTACTTTCGATGAAAACTCAGGAGTTTATTTTGGGACTAACAAATATAACGTCAATGACAGATCAGCAGAGACTCTTACAAAACTTGCTAATATATTTATGGAATATCCAAATAGTGATATCTTAGTGGAAGGCCATACTGATAATGTAGGTGCCGATGACTATAATATGGGACTTTCTAGAAGAAGGGCTGAAGCTGTTTCTTCATTCTTAGTTGGAAAAAGTATTTCCTCTGGTAGAATAACAACTAATTGGTATGGAGAAAATCAACCAGTTGGGGACAATTCAACTGCCACTGGAAGAGCTCAAAATAGAAGAGTAGAGTTAGGTATTGTAGCTAATGAAGCTCTTAAGAAGGAAGCTCAAGAGAAAGCAAATTAAAATACTCTAATGGTATCTTAAAAAAGGTGTGGTCATAGACCTCACCTTTTTTTTTGAATCTATTCTAAAGTTTGATGAATTTCCCTTTCTACAATTTTTCTTTCAGCAAAGAATGCTGCAATAGGTATGAGTGAATATGCCAATAACCAAAAGCTCGATTTAAAACTCAAACCATATTTCCTTATAATCAAAAGAGCTAGAATGATATACCCGATAAACAATATCCCGTGGGGCATACCTAACAATTTTACATAGGTTGGATCATCTGCCATATACTTAATAGGTACAGCAATAAAAAGCAGAAGTATATAGGAAATCCCTTCAAGGAAAGCAACAACTTTAAATATGCCCAATAATGTCATTTTCATGATAACAGTTTACGGCAAATTTAATGGACTTTGCTTTAATCCTTCACAAACGCACATAAAAAAAGCAGCCTATAAGGCTGCTTTCATTCAACTTAATAACAGTTATTAGTTGTTGTTCATTGAAGATGTTTCAACTGAAGCACTCTCATCACCACCCATTAAAGCAAAAAACTTATTAATGTTTGGTAAGATTATAATTCTAGTTCTTCTGTTTTTAGATCTATTATCGTTATTGTCATTTTCAACTAAAGGAATATAGCTACTTCTACCTGCTGCGATTAGCTTCTCAGGAGCAACACCATAATCTTCTTGTAATTTTCTAACAACTGAAGTTGCACGCAACACGCTCAAATCCCAGTTATCTGCGATTTTGGCAGTATTAATGCTTCTAGAGTCAGTATGACCTTCTACCATAACTTCGATGCTTGGTTCAGAATTGATTACATCTGCCAACTTTTGAAGAATATTATTTGCTTTGTTACTTACTTTATAACTAGCAGTGTTGAATAACATTTTATCAGAAATAGAAATCATTACCACAGTCTCATCAATATTTATAGCGATGTCATCTTCTTCATCTAAAGTTGATGTATCTATTGATTTTTTAAGGTTATGAGAAACGGCAACATTCATAGAATCTCTTAATGTTTTTGCTCCAGCTAATTCGGCAGCATCAACATTCTTAAGAGTTTGTCTCATAGCTTTCTTGGTATCATTACTTATAACAGTACCTTCTACGCTAACTAACATGGCGTCGTTTTCTTTTGTAAGTGAATTTATCTTGTCGTTGTACTTATCAACTCTCGCTTGGATAATATCGAATTTAGCTTCAAGTTCTTCATTTTCTACTTTCTGCTTTTGTAATTCGCTACGGATTTCACCGTTTTCTGTTTCTAATGCTACATACTTCTTTTTAGAAACGCATGAAAACATAAAAACAGTTGATAGCGCTAGGATTGAAATTTTTTTCATAATTATAATAATGTTTTATAGTTGGTATATATACGGATGCCTTTTGCTGTATGGATTACAGTGATTAAAGAAGACCCCGACCTTTAACAATTCATTAACGGGAAACGCAAAATTTGGAGATGTTTTTAACTTTGTATTAGGAAGCTAAATATGGAAGGACGTTTATTCTAGTAAATCAATATGAATAGATTTGATCATATTCTTGTATTCGCTGGGCTTATAACCATAACGTTCTGTGAAGAGTCTCGTAAAATAACTTCTACTCGAAAGACCTATCCGATAAACAATCTCGGAGATAGATAGGTCCGTGGTCTGAAGCAATTCTAGCGCTGTTTCTAAACGAACATTCTTTATATAAGCATTTGCAGACATACCAAAGAGATAGCGATAACCAGCTTGTAGCTTTTTCGGATTTAGGGAGGACAACTTACTTAAATCTTTAACCGACAAAGTTTTATCGAGCGAGCTTGTAATCGTTTCGCTGAGCTTTAATATTCTCATAAGCTCATCTTGCTTTATAGGAGGATTTAATTTTGGTGACGTTATTTCTTCTTCATGATTTTCAATCTGAAGCGCGAGAATGCTCATTATTGATGCTTCTACTAACAATCTCCCAACCACGCCTTTCTTATTGTTGTGTATAATCCTTTCAACATAAGTGGCGGTTTTAGGTCTTATATGTCCAAAAAACTTGTAACTATCAATTTCACCAATTTCTTCAAGAATATCTTGGACTCCGGTTCGCAGATATTTTATTTTACTATCATCTAACTCATCAGTCTCTCTTAGCAAATAGATAAAGCTCGCTTCAATTTTTTCGTCCTTTGGGAATTTGAAAACATTGTGCTGCTGCTTAGAACTCGTGAGTATTACATTCTGTTGAATATGAATTGAACGCGTGTCTATTTCATCCGAAAAGCGATGTTTTAACTTCCCGTTTATACAAAATATAAAATATAGAGGATTCATTGAACTCTCATCAACAGAAATCGTAATGTCTTCATTAAATTTTACGCTGTAAATTAAAGCTGCTAGGCCTGGAAATAATTCATAGGCGGTGATTGCACCTCTACCAATGTGATTATCAAGTATCAAACTTGCACAAGAAAAGTCTCGAGAAAAATTGGCGTCAAGCTTTTGAGCCAGTTGAGCGAGTACTTCTATAATATTTCGCTCTTTAATAAAATACATGAGGAATTTTCATTAGTGTTAAATATAGGTAATTCAAATCTTTATTATCATTTAAAATGAATAAGAAATTTCCTAGTAAAAACTTTATAATCGATCAATAGCATAGATTAGTTTATGTGCCCATTAGAATTTCTAACTTAACTTGATTAATTCAATTTGAACTTAGGCTACTAAATGAGTTAATATTTTGATGAAAATAATCATTTCTCTTTCTTATCAATTTATAAATTTGTGATATGAGAATATCTACAATTATCGGTCTAACCGCTGCGTTATTTAAGAAATCTAAATTCAAAGTAATTTTTGTTGGGATAGAATTTGTTTATCTTGCTTATATGGTCCTGAAAAGACAAAGAGAAAAGCAACAAAAAGCACTTCCTGTGAAGGATGATACTACTGCTTAAAAGAGCTGATTGCTAAGATTTGCAGAGAATTACTTTTAGTCTTCGGTAACGACTTCTTTTCGTTCGGATTGGGTGTGTTTTCCCTCGTCTATCATTTCTTCCATTTCTTCAGTGTCATCTTCTTCTTGTTTCTCAACATTTACGGTCTCGGGGTTATCTGAACTTCCTATGTGAAATTTAGTGTACAATGGAAAGTGATCAGAGCCAACTGCCTCTTCGGCCTTAAACTCTTCGATATATACTTTTTCGGAATGGAAAAATAAATCTATGGGGAAACGTAAAAACCAATATTTAGCGTGAAAGGTTGACACAAAACCTCTACCTACCCGCGGATCTATTAGTTGAGAAATCCTTTTAAAGAGCATTGAAGATTTGGCCCATGCAACATTGTTGAAATCACCAGCGACCACTACTGGCGTATCCATATCCTTGACAATTTTAGCAACGGATAATAATTCCCCATCGCGTTCTTTAGACGTTTCTTCTTCAGTTGGGCTCGGTGGGGGAGGATGAATACCGATAAAATCGAAATCCCAACCATCTTCAGTTTTAAGTGAGCAATGTATACTCGGAATATCGTCCGACATAAAATGGTTCACTTTTATTTTCTTTACTTCCAAATTTGTCCAAAAATGCATCCCATATGTGTTTTCTTGTGGAATTTTTTTTGAGTGTTTATAACTGGAATCCAATTTCTCCAGGGCCATGTCCCAGTTGTAGTTAGACTCCATTGTCAGGACGATATCTGGCTTGATCCTTTCAATTAAATTAATTAGTCTTTCGTATTCATCGTTAAACTGATAGACATTGACTGATAAGAGTGATACACTCTTAGATTTCCTAACTGATTTATCTTGTTTATAGGTTTTATATAATGAAGTAAACCTTATAAGCACGGCCGAATTAAAGATGAAGGTGAAGGCTAAAATTCCTTGGCAAATAATAAGTAAAAGGTTGTCGAATTCTATATATACAAAGCCCCATATTAATAGGAGGAATTGCATTATAACTAACTGGACCTTCCCAAAATCCCAGATTCTAAAAAACCAATGCTGATCGTTAATTCTTGGTAAAAATGTAGTAATAACCAATAAAAAGGTTAGCACATAATAAGTAATAATCATCGGTAGTGGTGGTTTAGTTATACAGTTAAATAAGCTTAACTCGTCATTTTGTCGTTACAAATTTAAAAATCTAAATTAAATTATAATTAGTTAAGAGGTCATAATCCTAATATTTATAAGTGTTTGCTTGATATGAGAGTATCTTCATCTTATTCGGATCAGTATAATTTCTAAAACCGACTTACATTTGAAGAAATTATTAAATATGAAACTTGCTAACTTCCCTATTCTTGGTATCCTTTGCTTAATGTTAACCGTAGGATGCAAAAACGACGTTCAACAGGAAAAACTTACCGTAAAATCAGAACCCACTAAAGACGAATCCGTACAAGGAACACCAAAAGCGGTCGTAGAAAATTTTAAAAAAATGTTTCCTGGAGAAAATAATGCGGATTGGGAGCAAGACGCTAACGGATATTGGGAAGCTCGTTTTAATAAGGATGATGAGAAGTATAGAGCTGATTTTAACGCAGATGGTAGTTGGATAGAAACTGAAAACAGTATTAAAAAAGAAAATCTTAGCGACCAAATAAAAAAAGTGATAGAACGAGATTATTCAGAATATGAAATCACAGAAGTAGAATACGTAAACCATCATTCTAAAGGTGAATTCTTTGATGTAGAATTTAAGCAAGAAGGAAAGAATAAAGATGTAGAATTTCGAGAAAATGGAGAGATTATAAATTAAATGACAGTTGCATTGTCACGCACTATTATCGACTCAATACTTTTACAACTTAAATAAATGTTGATGACGCAGAAAAACAATCATCTCAACTACAGTCTAATTGTTCTCATTATTTTATTATTGCTGCGGTTCGCATCAAAAATTTTTTCAACAATAAATGTCCTTCAGCAAATTGATAACATTTTGATTGCCATATTCATTGGGCCGATTTTTTACCTCAGCATAAAATCAATTTTAAGAACATCAACTAAGCGTTTTTATTGGCATTATATTTCTCCTGCTCTGTTATTCCTATTAAGTATTTATAATAATTTTATTTTAGAGGATAAGGATATCATGTTAAGCGTGATTCTTAATATGCTCACTGCATTGCTAACATTGTTTTATCTAATAATGGTGGTTATTATAAGCAATGTGAATAGATACAGGTCTAGTAGAACTACATTTATTATTCTAAGCTTTTTTCTGCTGCTAGGCAGTTGTTACCTCGCCACATTAGCTTTTGTCGGAATTGTTGAGCCTTTATATTTTACTGATAACCTCAGTCTGGTGAATGTATCTGTTAGTGTTCCCAAGTTTTATAAAAAGATATTTGAAATACCTCTTCTGCTAGCATTTTTCTGTATAAGCTTGCTCTTATTTACAAGAGCAAAAAACAATGAGTATTCAAGGTAGGAGTAAAGTGAATCTTTTAATTTATATTGAATTTTCTCAACTGCTCTTTACTCAAACCTTCAATATCTTCATCTTCAATTATTACAGCATTATTTTGAGATTTTGTTTCCCACGCTTTTAATTGTCCATTACTAGAAATGGTATAAATCTTTGAGTCTTCCGGATTAAAATGCGCGGCTAATATTTGTGAATTTCCATCCTCTAATTTTTTCACTTCTTCATTTTTTAAATTCAAGATGTAGCATACTCCGCCAGCAGATTCAACCAATAAGGCATTGTCAGCAATTGTGGAAAGTTTTTTAATAGGAAAAGTTCTTAGATGTAAAATCTTCTTTTCTACTTTTTCTGAAGATAAATTATAAACGAGAATATCCCCATTCACCAAGCCAATCGCTACTTTATCATTTTTGATATAGCACAAAGCACTCGGATAGGAATTTTGTGGAAGCGCCAACGTTTTTTCAATTTTACCATTTTCAATATTTAGAACTTGCAGAAATGGACCTTCTGCGGTAAGCAACACTCTGTTTTGATTAACATCTGAAAATGCAACCGCAGAGATTCCTTTATGCTCCGTTACAAATTCAAATTTAATGCTACCGTTTAATTGATACAATTTTGGATTATCCGTGCGAGATTTAATAAAAACGGATTCTCCAGAAATAGTTAACCAAAATCCATAAGCAAGACCGTTGACATTAAATGAATTTTGCATTTCAGAATTATCTAAACTATAAGTTGAAACATTCCCGTTATCGCAAAGTGTAACGATTTTGCCGTGACTTTTTGAAACCGAAAAATCCTTAATAAAATCCTGACAACTACTATTTTCTTTTAAAAAGTCAAATCTATCAGCAGAAGACAAGTCAATAGCTTCCAGTAAATTCTTGCTACCAACATTAGTGATTAAGTTATTATCAACGATTGAAATACTTCCCACTTTTCGCTTGACTGCGGCATCATTTGGATTCAGGTTTTCAATAGAAATCTGTAATGAGGTTGAAAGATTAAATTTTAATTTCCACTTTCTAATCGTTCCGTCATAACTATAAGTGATTAAATCTTTACGATTATTTATAATTCTATGAGCAAAAATTCCTTTTTCATGCCCATAAAAAGTTTGGATTTCTTTACCATATTTATTGTAGATAACCACTTCACCTGCTTTCGAGGAACTTATAATATATTCATCAGAATCTAAATAAGAGAGATAATTAAGAGCCCCCTTTTGGGCTCTAAAAGACTCTAGAATCTTCCCTTCAATATCCAAAATCTTTATTGTCCCATCTCCAAATGCACCGATAAACTCAGTTGAGTTATAAATATCAGAATACAAAACTTTACCACCTTCAATAGATTGTGGTTTTATATATGTTCCTTGATTACTGAAAAAGGTTCTACCATCATTATTCAGTAATAGAATCTCTCCATTATTACTTAGGTCAATGTCAATAAGGGGTGAAGGGTTCATTACTTGATTAGTTTCTGGATTGATCATGCCAACGGTGAATCTTTCAACAAGATTTCCTTCAAAATCTACTTCCAGTAATTCACTTTTATTAGTAGCGATTAAAATTGAATTATCGCTCCTAACTTCTATAGCAGTAGCTTCGTCATTATCGAGTTTGTAAAACATATTAGATTTACCATCGCTCACATTTACCTGAAACAATTCCCCTTTATTATTTCCGTAAATAAATCCATTGTTATTCGTGAAGACGGAACTTAGGATGGTTTGGTCTTGGAAGTCTTTCACAATTGATCCATCATCTTTAATAATTTTATAACTCTTACTTCCTTTTAAAGTGTCTGTTACAAACAAATATTCTCCATTTGGAGAAATAGAAGTTGGATTGTAAATGTCACCTTCAACCAAATTAAGATTACTAAAGTTCCCAATGATTTTATACAAGGAATAGTTATCCTTAATCTTTGCTGCCGAAGAACTATATAATGTATTTTCACTTCGATTATTGGCTTCTTGTTCTAACCTGTAGGCAACCGTAGGGTCAGAAATTAGCTGATTGCTAGCCTCTAAATGAATTATCGATGCCTCAGTTCTAATTTTTTCCTTGTTATAATACCAATATCCCGCTGCCAACATAAAGACAAGTAACCCAATTACGCTCGCCATTAATATTTGAATCCTACGAGTTCTTGCGCGTTTTTTACTCTCGATATAACGATGTTCCTTAATGCTCTGATCTAGATAATCTATGGTAGAATTATAGTCAAAGTCAAAGCGTTTCGCCCATTCGGCGTTCGGACTATTTTCTTGTCTCCATGTTTCTGCAAGATTAAGTTCAATACCATCTAACCAATCACGTTCGTTATTATCTTTCAGTATAGCAGACTTTGCCAAACCCCTATAAATAGATTCTGAATCTGCTTCTTCATCTACCCAAATATTCAGGGTTTTCCATTGTCTAATTAAGCTTTCATGGGAAATATCGATATTGACGTCGTCTGACCCGCTCACATTTTGTAAAATTAAAAATGACCTATTATCTTCTATGAATTTATTGATTACTGTCATTATACTTTCTCGGTCGGCATTGGTGAGTTTCTCCAGATCGCTCAATAGTAAAGGCCGTCTTATTTTTCTGCCGTTATCGTCTATTGTTGTCAATGCTTTAAACATTAACCTAGCAAACCCTTTTTCGGAATCATTTAAACCTTCAAAGGCGAGCTGGGCGTGGTTAGAAAGCGCATTTTCAATTTTACCGATCGCTTTATAATCATTGATATCTAAAGCTTCATTTTTATCGATATTCTGCTCGTGCTCCCACATTCTCAATAAAGCATGCTGCAACAAAGGCAGTTCATCTTGAACAAGGTTTAAATCGTTCAGAATCTTTGATAATAAATTAGGTGCAACCGTTTTACCATACAACTTTACAGGCCCTTCGATGACCATTTTTAATTGTTGCCTGTTCAATTTAGGGACTAAATATTGACTGTCATTCATCGCCTCTGGTAAACCATAAAATTGAGCACAGTCGCCAATATAATCCGAACGCATTGTCAAAACCACATAAACGGGAAACACCAACTGATTAGACAACCCGAGAATTAAATTTACAAAGTCAATCGCATCATCGGTATGATTTTGATTCATCGAAAAACGGAAGAGTTCTTCAAACTGATCTACTAATAAAAACATATTATTCTTTGCCGTAGACGAGTTTTCCTTGATGAAATCTAACAAGGGGGTTATTCCCTCACTCTTATAATCTTCTAAGAGTTTTTCTACATCATCTGGAAGACAATAATTTGGATTAAATTCAATACAAAAACTTTCAATAAGATTATGTAAAGCATTCCTTCCAGGTCGCATTTTTACGATATGCCAGTTGTCGGCGTCATCTACTAAAAACCCAGCCTTTAAATAAGGAATGACACCAGCTTTTATCAAGGAAGATTTGCCGCTGCCAGAACCGCCTACAACCGCAACAAAGCGATGAGTGTGCAATCTTTGTAAAATTTCTAAAGTCTGCTGATTCCTTCCGAAAAACAAGAGACTTTCTTCAGCTTCAAAGGGTCTTAAACCGACAAATGGATTCTCACGATTATTATCCATTAAACTGAAGTTTTTAGGTCATCGAAAAACTTACTGATAACGTCGCCGTCAACTTGAGCTTTCTCGCTACTGTTTACAACATTCACCTTTAATAATCGCTGGTTAATCTTTATATCATCGGCTTCCTTATGTGGCGGCGCCATGTAAATAAATATGTCTTCTATAGGATAATTGTTTCGAAGTATTAATTGCAGTGCGGCATTCATTCTTTCCATCACCCAATCCTTTGAAACATTACCATAAAGAAATATAAGCTTGTTAACTTGGCTCATTCGATCTCCTAGAATATTCATATTCTTTAACGGGTCATCTTCTTGTGGATTTACATAAGGTTGAATGTCATTATCTAACATGGCCTGACTTAAAGAATAGGCGTATTTCTGATCTGCAAAATGGGTGTCTAGTAAGACAGATAGTTTGCCGTGTTGCTTAATTTGAATTTCTTGTTTTTTCACAAGTTGTTCTGCGTAAGCTATAATTTCTTGGGTTAAGGTACTCTTGGAACCTTTTATAAACTCAAAGATTTTTTTAAGATTTGATCCTTCATCAATAGCGGTTAAGAAATCTTTGTAATATGGTTCTTCAATCTCTTCAAAATCAATTGAAGATGGCATCCATATCATCTGTGGGACCGTGAGTTGGAAACCTATTTCTGCCTGTTTTTTAGGATACGAGTTGTTTGAGTCTCCTACTATTTCTCTACCAGCATATTGATCTAAAAGATGAATTGAAAGTTGGGATTTCGTAATAGCTTCCTTTGTTGATTTTTCATGTTCTTCTGCTTCCGCCGGGGGAGGAGGGCCACTTATAATCTTAAAGTCCTTATTTTCTAATTCGGTTGCAATCCGCTTTCTTGCAGATCTTAAAGGATCAGAAACTTCTGCTAAATAAATACAAAATTTTTCATCCTTTTCTTTTTCATCCAACTTCTTAAATACTTCGGTAGAAGTTGGATTAATTTGAAATGATTCAAGTAATGGTATTAAGGCGTCCCGAAGTTTTAGCATGCTCTTTTTGTATTCTTCAGTAGTTGTTTCGAAGGGATCGCCCAAATTTTGATCGTCTGTAGAGTCATGAAAAGGAAATCCACTTGTTCCTCTAAATTCTTTAGACCATTTGGCGAATGGTATATTATTTAAAAGAACGTGTACAATCCTAGATTCATAACCAATTATAAGTCCTTGTTCTTCCTGATTTGCTTTATCATAGAACATTTTAAGTTCTTTTTGGCAGTAATCCGAAGATTGATAAGGTTTAGAATCCAAACAAATCATGATGGCAGAGTTCTTTAAGTTGTCCTCTATAGATTTATCAAAAACTGTGTTGCCAACCAATTTTTTATGATCGATCCAGGTAGTGACCATATTAGGTCTGCCGAAACGTTTGGTAAGTATTAATTGAAGATTCTTATAAAATTGCTCTACGTAAGGGTCTTTTTGGTTAAAGGCCATCTCATTGTCTACGTGAGCATAACTTATAAATATGTCATACTTAAAGCCGGTTACTCCTGTCATTATCTTGTTTGGTTAGTCAAGCTGATTTTTAAAGAAATTTGAAATGTGGTGGAAGAATTAAAAATCACTTCAGCTAATATAACAATAGTTGCTTATAAATGCCTAATTCCTTAAAGCTTAATCAAATATAGAATTAGGTAAAATTTTTAAATTCAGATGTATTTGAAAGAATCAAATAATTACCTTTAATAGAATATTAAGTTTGTAACAGTCTCACTTATCAATAAAATTATGACTCCTTGTATTTAGCTATAATCATTGTTTTTGCCATAGGTTATATGGCAATTGCGTTAGAGCACCACATTAAAATAAATAAAACCGCATCGGCACTTTTAATTGGTGTTTTATGCTGGGTACTTCTGATTTTCGGAGCAAAGACATTTTTTCCCGCACTTAGCCATGAAAATTCAATCGATTTCATTTCCGAAGAACTGTTGCTTCATGTAGGTGAAATTTCAGAGATTCTTTTCTTTTTGCTCGGTGCAATGACCATCGTAGCATTAATCGATGCCCATAACGGCTTTGCCATTATAACAGACCGTATTAAGGTTACAAGTAGAAAAAAACTTTTATGGGTACTATGTTCAATTACCTTTTTTCTTTCTGCCGCTTTAGATAATCTCACCACCGCAATCGTTATGTCTGCGCTCTTAGTTAAGATTATAAAGGATAAAGAGGATTTATGGTTATTTGCGGGGATGGTTATTATTTCAGCTAATGCCGGTGGCGCTTGGTCACCGATTGGCGATGTCACTACAATAATGCTCTGGATTGGTGGACAGATTACGGCAATGAATGTTATTTTGGAACTTTTTCTACCAAGCGTAATGTGTATTTTGGTTCCTCTAATAATTTTAAGTTTTACGCTAAAAGGAGATATCAATAAGCCAGATTCAGATGTACATGATGCTAGTTCGCCAAAACCTATTGTTTCCCGCTACGAAAAGATTTTAGTATTTAGTGCAGGGATTATGGTCTTGCTATTCGTTCCAATATTTAAGAGCGTAACCCATTTACCACCATTTATGGGAATTTTATTTGGGTTAAGCATATTATGGATAATTACTGAAATTCTGCATCGACACAAAAATCCCGAGGAAAAGAAAGGACTTTCTATCGTTGGTATTCTAGAGCATATAGATACTCCAAGTATTCTTTTCTTTTTAGGCATTTTAATGGCCGTGGCTGCCTTACAAACTGGAGGACAACTATTGGATTTAGCCACACTGATCGACAATAATTTCGAGAGTATTTATGTGGTAAATTCCATCATTGGAGTGTTTTCTGCAATAATAGATAACGTTCCTATGGTCGCCGGGGCAATGGGTATGTATTCATTAGATGTGTATCCACAGGACAGTGATTTTTGGGAATTATTGGCTTATTGTGCTGGTACCGGAGGTAGTATCCTTATTATTGGTTCTGCCGCAGGAGTTGCGATTATGGGGATTTTTGAAATTGACTTTATGTGGTATGTAAAAAGAATTTCTATCTTGGCTCTGTTAGGTTATGTTGCAGGTATCTTAACTTATATGCTATTAAACTAAAAAATTCTTAATGCGTTTTGTGATTTCTAGATTTTTTAAAAGTACTTTATTTTCCCTCCTAATTTCAATAGTCATCAGCTATGACGTTAATTCTCAGATAAAATTTCCCGATTCTAATGAGGAAGTAGGTTATAAATATTCTGATGTGCATGCCCGTGTAGCGATGCCATTAGATGGCTCGGATAGAATTTGGGTAAAAGGCTCAAAGGAACATCCTAGGGCAAGTGTTCTAGATTCTGAAAATGATCAAGTCTATTCACAATTCACCTTAAGTCCTCCATATTACACGAAGGTTATAAATACTTCAGCGAAAATAGTAAAGGTGAAATTTTGCGCTGAAAATTCCCAAGAATGTATTACCACAGAAAATCTCTATCCTTCAAATTATGTTTCAAATACATCCGAAGACTTTTCAATTTTGCTTTATGGTTGTATGGAACCTTTTGAAGTTGCATACGAGGATAAAAAACCAGTTTCAGGTATTTTTGAAGGTGAAAATAATTCAAGTAGAAGGGTACGGGAGCTATTTAGAAAGGTCGCATTAGAAGAAAGTGTTCCTTATAGTGATTCTCTCAAAATTGAAAACGAATTTGTCTATCAAGGCAGAAAGGATTCAATATTACTTCGTACCCATCCCAAGGCAATTATTACAACTGGCGACCAAGTATATATAGATGCCGGCTATGGCACTAAAATGAAAGGCAAGGATGTTCATCCACTTTCTGCTTGGGAAACCAAGAGACGACCATTTCCGTTTGATACGGTGGCTTCTAACTACGTAGATTACATCAATAAGCTCTACAGTGCTACTTATTCATTTACCGATATTGAAGCAGCCCACAAACGCTTACCGGTTCTCTCGACCATAGACGATCATGAATTACGTGATGGATGGGGATCTCATGGTGATGAATATGAAAAAGCTGAGATGAATCCCCGCCTTAAGAATTTTTACCTAATGGGCAAAGAGGCATTCATTGATCATCAGCTCTCACTTTCTACCTATGTGTTAGATTCTATTCCTCTGCTTAAAGAAGGAACAAAATCCATGGATTATAATTTTGAAATCAATGGAATCAATGGCTATGTCTTCGATTTAAGAAGCTCTCGAAATGTTAACCAAGGGGTTGTCCTTGGTGGACAGCAATGGACTAATTTTGAAAAATGGTTAGACCAATTGGAAAGAAATCAAGAGATAGTCCTGGTAACATCCGTACCCCTCACGCTGCGGCCGCTAAAACTTTTTGAAATATTACTTCAACTTTTTAAACCAGAATTACGGGATGATGTCAGGGATGGATGGTCGAGTAAGAATAATATTAAAGAAAGAAATAGACTTATCGCATTGCTTACCAAGTACCGCAGAGAAAGGGATATTAAACCAATCTTTGTTAGTGGAGATGTTCACAAGTCTGCTTTAATCGAAATTTGGGTGGATCCGTACGTTGGTAGAAATAGTAAGCATGACGTTCAGGAAACTATGATTCTTGGTTATGAAATCGTCGCTTCTGGTATGTCTCACGAATTTATTAAAACTGGTATCTCTAAGTCACTTTTAAAGATTACAGAAAGCCAGAGAATAGGGGACGGGTTTATCGATTTTACCTTTAACGGGAATCGCGCAAGTCTTTATCCGATGGTTAGAAGCTCTAAGGTTTCTCAAAATTTTGGTGCGATAGAATTTTCCAAGGATAAGAATACTAGGATACATACTTTTGTTTACGATAACGATTCTAATCATATCGAACAAATTTACCTTGAGCTAGATTTTGATAAGAAATTGCCCGACGACGATTATTATATCATCGAAAAAAACCAGAAATCTGGAAAGGTTAAACGAACATTTAGCCCACCAATACCACACGGCAAACATGCTATAATCGATTGAAAATCTTCAATTTGGAACGAAAATGAGGTGTGGTTAACTCATTTGCGTATAATGTTATTACATAAGGGAAAAAATTTGTGAGAAGATATGTGATACAATATCTTTAATTAATTATAAATTTAAAATTATTACAATGAGTAAAGGAACAGTAAAATTCTTCAACGATGCCAAAGGTTTTGGTTTCATCACAGAAGATGGTTCAAACAAAGAACATTTCGTACACCATTCTGGTTTAATCGATGAGATTAGAGAAGGAGATGATGTAGAATTTGATTTAACAGAAGGACGTAAAGGACTTAACGCGATCAATGTAAAAGTGGTTTAATACAATACACTTATTCTTACAATGCAAGCCCATCAATTTGATGGGCTTTTTTAATTCTTAAATTTGTCTAAAACATATGCTAAATATGTCTTAAAAAATTTTTATAACCAATTTCTAACTCGATTGGGCTAATTTCAGTCTTAGTCTAGAAGTAACTTTAAATTTAGTAAGTCATATTGATTTATGTTAACTATAAATATTAAAACTATGAGTAGTCCACTTTCAGATAAAACAAAAGGTAATTGGAATATTGCCAAAGGAAAATTGAAACAAAAATGGGGAAACCTAACTGACGATGATTTAGATTATGCAGAAGGTAAGGAAGATGAAATGTTAGGAAGAATCCAGAAAAGAACTGGAGAGTCTAAAGAAAAAGTAAACGACTTTTTAGATAATCTTAAATACGATTAATTTCGTATCTAATTATAAAGAAAAATCCCGCGATTGCGGGATTTTTTATTTTAAAGAAAATCGAAAATTAATTATCCGATCACTTTGTCATATTTGTCTTTTAAAGAATTTTCCATATCTCTCATCGCATTCATGATTTTGTTTCCAGCTTCATCAATATGAGATTTAAATTCGTGTTTGCGTTCTGGTGATAAACGCTTGTATTGCCATATTGCTAATGCTCCAACACCTGCTGCGATTAATGCGGCAACTGCTGCTGTAGTTGAATTTCTCATTTTATTGTTTTTAATTAATTTGATTGGTGTAATATTAGAAAATTTCGTACCAACTATTTAACTCTATCCAACCTTTATAAATTATTTAACTAAACTTAAATGATATGCTTCTATTCATTGATTTAAAGCAATTTAAATATTCTTAAAACAACGTTAAAATATCAGCTTTTAATCATAAGAATCAATTAAAATTTCTTTTGAGCCACGGCAGCCAATCATTGAAAATTATATTTATAAAAACTTAAAAAGATATATTATGGGTATTGATAATTTATATAATAAAGAGGCAAAAGATAAAATTAGGGATTTGGCAAAGGATATTGACTTTTGTATGATGGCGACAAACTTGAGCAACATTCCATTTCACGCAATTCCTATGAGTACCAAAAAGGTTGATGAGCAAGGAAATGTTTGGTTTTTAAGCGGAAGAGAAAGCGACCATAATAAAAACATTCAAAAAGATAGTCAGACCCAACTCATTTATTCTGACGCGAGTGATATGAAGTTCATGAAGTTATATGGACATTCTACAATCACAGATGATAAGTCAATCTTGAAGGATTTATATGGTAAGACCGATGATAATTGGTTTGATGGTCTTGATGATCCAAGTCTAACCGCAATTAAATTCGCTCCTAAAGAGGCACATTATTGGGAACCTAAACACGGTAAGTTTATTTCCCTAATCAAAATGGGAATTGGTGCTATAACCGGTAACCAACCAGACATAAGTGAGGAGGGCCATATTAAGCCGTAATCAATTCGCTTTAAATGAAAATTTAAGTCCTTCGGGACTTTTTTTTATAGAAAGATTATTGATTTTATTGAATATGTGTTTTTTAAATTGTTATAATTTAGATTGAAGTTTTAACATTAGTAAATATGGGTAGGTTTTTAGAAAAGAATAGGAGCGATATAGGAAGACCACCTGATGAGATTTACTTTCGGGGACAGAAGAAAATCGAAACAGTATTAATTAGACTCATCGATTACGATAAAGTAAAATTTGAAGAAAGAACCTTAGAATCTGTTTCAGATATAAATACTTATCGTGAACAAAATTCTGTTACCTGGTTAAATATTGATGGTCTTCATAATATTGCGCTAATGGAAGAGTTGGCGTCTGTTTTCAACTTTGATCCGTTAATTATTGCGGATGTTATGAATACTTCTGCAAGACCTAAAGTGCATGAATATGAAAATGCAATTGCCGTTTCCATTAAAATGTTACAACAGAATGAACAAACGGGTAAGATTACAGTTGAAAATCTAAGCCTAATTATGACAAAAACAGCCCTTATTTCCTTTCAAGAAAAAAAAGGCGATGTGTTTGAGCCAATTAGAGAGAGAATCAAAAATAAGAAGAAAAGGATAAGGAATTCTGGCACAGATTTCCTGGCATTTGCCCTTCTAGATATTGTTATAGACAATTACATTTTCATTATCAGTATTCTTGGCGACAAGATTGAAGGTTTAGAGGAAAATTTCCTTCGAAACCCACAGAAATCTGTGATAGACGATATAAACCGGCTTAAGCAAGAACTTAATTTTCTAAGAAAGAATATTAATCCGGCAAAGGAGATGATATTAGCGCTTTCCAAAATGGATTCAGAATTTATTAAAAAGTCAATTCACGTTCATTATAAAGAATTAGTAGATAATATAAACCAAGCCGTGGATACTTCTAATAGCTACAGAGAGATTTTAACTGACCAGCTCAATATTTACCACACCACGATCAGCAGTAAGCTAAATGATGTCATGAAATTACTGACCGTATTTTCAGTGATTTTTATTCCGCTGACCTTCATTGTAGGTGTTTATGGCACAAACTTCGACGTTTTACCAGAACTTCATTATCAATATAGTTACTATATCATGTGGGCCTTAATGATCGTAGTGGCGATTGGAATGCTTATATATTTTAAAAGAAAAAAATGGCTTTAAGAAATTAATTGGTTCAAATTAGAAAATATGAAAAACAACTTTAATGTTGAAATTACAAATTATAAAAACATACATTCTTTACCAGATTATTGGGATTCCAATAAATACAAAGAACTTTTGGAAATTATGGAATATGGCGATACCGCAGAGCTCTCTGACCAAGAATTAAAGGAGATGTGCCTTTTGTCATTGGCAGATAATGAACCCGAAGAAGCCGCTAAGATAATTCTCAATTATATTTTTGAGGAAGATTTAAATGAAGGTCAAATTAACAATCTCTCTCATGAAATGTTAAGCGAGAAATTGTGGGAAGAGTACGCCGATATTAATTTACATGAAAAATTATTTAACGCCCACCAAATTCTTTTTGATGCCTACAACGGCAAATTTCCGAATACGGAAGCGGTAAGTTTTAATATTACCATTGCGAATGAAGATAAGGACGAGCTTGAAATATTTACGGAAGAAAATAATTCTGCGCCAATTGTTAGACTGTTGGCTAACGGAATGCCTGAAAACACCTTAATCAATAGATTATATAAGGACGAAATTAAATCTGAAAATTTTTCGGAAGCGAAAGATATTATCTGGCAATTGAACTTTAAAGGCCAATCATCAGATTCAATTAATTTTGAGCTGATATCTTCAAACTATTGGTTTAAGGATTTAAAATTCATCGATCAATTTGAAGCATCTAGCCATGCAGATAAAATTGAAATCCCTGAAGAAGATTCCTAGAATTTCGGATGTCTTAAATGAGTTTTTAACTTAATTTTGCGGTCTCAAAACCAACCTTAAATTTAATGGGTACTCCAAAAAATCCAACCCTCGTAATCCTTGCATTTTTTTCAATTTACGTCATTTGGGGATCCACTTATCTATTTAATAAAATCGCCGTTTCGGAACTTCCACCTTTTATGTTGGCTGGTTTTAGATTCGTCTCTGCCGGTATTCTAATCCTGTTGTTGAGTTTGGCTCTAAAAATCAATATTAGGATTACAAAAGACCAACTTAAAAACTGCATTATCGCAGGATTTCTTTTTCTATCTTTCGGAAATGGAGTAGTAGTTTGGGCGTTAAAGTATGTCGATAGTGGTTTTGCGGCCTTGGAAATCTCAGCTCAACCTTTAGTAGTTTTATTGCTCATGTATATTATTCAAGGAAAAAAGATAAAAGCGATGTCTGTGGTAGGAGTGGTGTTGGGCGTGATTGGTATTTACCTTTTGGTAAGTCAAAAACAGGTTGTTAATCAAGAAAATTCCTTTATTGGGATGTTCATGATTTTTCTATGTTTAATCAGCTGGGGCTACGGAAGTATTTTCGTGGGTAAAGCTAATTTACCGTCTAGCTTTTTTGTTAGTACTGGTTATCAAATGCTAACGGGAGGAATCATTCTATGGATTGTAAGTCCAATTATAGGAGAAACATGGAGCAATCCGTTAGAATGGAGCTCTAAGGTTCAACTTTCGATGGTAATGCTTATTCTGTTTGGCAGTATTGTCGCCTTCACATCATTTAATTATTTACTAAAAGTGGTATCTCCAGAAAAAGTTGCGACCTCTACATATGTAAATCCGATAATAGCATTGTTATTAGGATGGTATTTTTTAGAAGAAACAATCACCTTGCAATCCATAATTGCGGCAGCTGTTCTTCTTACAGGAGTTTACTTCATCAACACAAAAAAAAAACTGATTCTCTTCAGTAGATTTTCATCAAAAAGCACCAATGAATCAAATGTTACCGCGCCCTAAAGGTTAAATAAGCCAGCTGGTTTTAAGATTTATTAAGATAACTTTTAGATTTTAAATTCCCTAAAAAAGGAATATTCCAAAATAGTTTCAAATTTTGGTTAAGGTTGTTGTAAATCAGCGTATAATGTCTGTGATAGACTTATATTTGCCTTATAATATTAAAACTAAAATTATGAATTTTTATAAGAATAAAACATTATTAACTGTTGGGTTAGTTTCATTGTTAGCCTTTGCTTCATGTGATGATAGCGAGAAAAAACAAGCTGAAATGGAAAAAGAAAAAACCGAATTGGCAGTTAAAGAAAAAGCGGAAGCAGAAAAAGTTGAAGCTGAAGCAAAAGTGAAAGAAGAAGAAATGAAAATGGAAGCGCGCTCCAACAGTATTGCTGGTCTAGCTTCTAATAACGCGGAACTTAAAACTCTAACCGCAGGCTTAAAGGCAGCGAAGTTAGATTCTATGTTGGCAGAACCTGGTGATTATACCGTTTTCGCTCCAACTGAAAATGCTTTTTCTAAATTACCTCAAGGCACTTTAGATAACCTTCTTAAGGAAGAAAATAAGGAACAACTTAAAAGTGTATTGCAATATCATGTTGTAGCTGGTAACATAACTACTTACAAATTAACAACCGCCATAAAAGGTGGTAACGGTAAATACACATTCAATACAGTAACGGGAGCTCCCTTGACCGTATCAATGAATGGTGACCAAATCGTTATTCAGGATGGTACGGGTAAGAAAGCTCATATTGTCCAAGGAAATGTAAATGCTTCTAACGGTACGGTTTATCTTATCGATAGAGTACTGATGGCGAAGAAATAATTGTTTATCGCAATTTCATTGACAACCCGACCAATTTTGGTCGGGTTTTTGTTTGTTTAGCACCTAATAAAAAAAACTTTGGTCTAAGATTGTAACAACAGTGCAACATATTAGACTATTAGATTATTCAAACTAAAATAACATTATGAAAAAACTTAAAACACTTATTGCAGCTTTCTTATTAGTTATGGTTGCTCAAGTAAATGCTCAAACTGCTGATGAAGTAATCAATAATTATTTTGAAAATATTGGTGGTGTCGAAAATCTTCAAAAACTAGATGGAATTAAAATCAATGCCTCACTGTCACAAGGTGGTATGGAAATTCCAATTACTATCTATCAATTAAAAGATGGCCGCCAAGCTTCAATTATAACATTTCAGGGTAAAGAAATGAAACAAGGAGTTTATGATGGAGAAAATCTTTGGTCAACAAATTTTCAAACTCAAAAAGCAGAAAGAATGGATGCTGAAACTACAGCAAATTCCAAATTAGATGCAAATGACTTCCCTGATTCATTTTTAGACTATAAAGAAAAAGGTTATACGGTTGAAATGATGGGGAAAGAAGATTTTAAAGGAACTGAAGTATTTAAAGTAAAATTGGTAAAAGAACCGATGACGGTTGATGGGAAACCAGAAGAAAGTGTTTCTTATTATTTATTTGATACTGAAAACTATGTGCCTTTAGCTATGCAAACAGAGATTAAATCTGGTCCTGCAAAGGGAATGGTTTCTGAGGTCACTTTTAGTGATTACCAAGAAGTAGATGGACTATATTTTCCATTTTCGATGACCCAAGGCGTTAAGGATGGCCAAAGTGCACCCATTACAATTAAAAGTATCGAATTAAATCCAACAGTAGAGGATACTGTATTCATTTATCCGAGTGATGAAGGTTCTTCCGAAAAAGATAAAAATTAATCTATACATCTAAATCCCCAAAATGTTCTTTTGGGGATTTTTATTTCTTAAACTTTCCACGAAACCAATTTTTAAAATTTACTAGATGAGATTATTATTCAACTTGTTCTTGTTAGCTTTCATATTTTCTTTTAACCAAAGTTTTGCACAAGATTCTACGGCATTAAAAGCTGAGGATTACTTTGGTGATTTAAATGTCAGACAGATTGGCCCAGCAGTCATGAGCGGGCGAATTAATGATATTGAATTGCACCCTACGAATTCTAGAATTATATACATAGGTGCCGCTGGTGGTGGTGTCTGGAAATCTTCTGATGCCGGCACAACCTTTAATCCTATTTTTGATGACCATATTCAATCTATTGGCGCGATAGAGGTCGACCCGAAGTACCCCGATAATACTATTTACGTTGGTACAGGAGAAACCTGGACCAGAAATAGTGTTTCTGTGGGTGACGGATTATATAAATCAACGGACGGTGGTTCTAACTGGAAGAACATTGGGCTCAAAAAATCCGAACGTATTGCCAATGTCATAGTAAACCCAGATAATACAAAAGAAATTTATGTTGCAGCCCTCGGAGCTCTCTGGTCAGATAGTGAAGAGAGAGGTGTATTTAAATCAGTAGATGGCGGTGAAAACTGGGAGAAAATATTATATGTTAATCCAACTACTGGTTGTGCAGACTTATTAATGGATCCTAACAATCCAAATATTCTCTACGCATCCATGTGGGAATTTAGAAGAACTGGATGGTCCTTCAATTCTGGTGGAGAAAATAGCGCTCTATACAAATCTACAGATGCAGGTAAAACCTGGAATAAAATTCATAATGGCTTTCCACAAGGAAATTTAGGTCGTTTAGGAATTGCAATGGCACCTCAAGATTCTAATATCCTTTATACCGTAATCGAGGCTAAAGAAGATTCAAAAAAAGGTATGTATAGAAGTGATGATGCAGGTAGTAGTTGGAAACAGCTCAACAATGATTTCGGTATTACGGTTAGACCTTTCTATTTCTCGAGAATAGTTGTAGACCCAAATGATTCTGACGTTGTAGTAAAAGCCGGTTTAGGTGGTTCAATCTCTAAAGACGGTGGTAAAACATTTAAGGGTTTAGGAAACATGCATGGTGATATTCATGATATCGCATTCAGCAGTATAAGTTCAGATATTATGTACGTTGCAACCGACGGAGGTTTATATAGAAGTTGGAATGGCGGAACGACTATGGAAATTGTAGAAAATCTTCCTATTTCTCAATTTTATCAGATTAGTGTAGATGATGAGCAGCCCTATAACATTTACGGAGGTCTTCAGGATAATGGTTCTTGGTTTGGACCATCATCCGCAGCAGGTGGTATTGGAGCCAGTGACTGGACCTCAATTGGAGTAGGAGATGGTTTTCGGGTTTTGGCTCATCCAACGAAAAAGATTGTTTATTCAGAAATGCAAGGTGCCGAAAATGTTTGGCGTTACGATCGAGAAAATCAGTTGCTTAAAACTATACAACCTCTTGCGACTGAGAAAAGCGGTAAACTTAGATTTAACTGGAATGCGCCAATGGCGGTAAGTACTTTAAAACCTAATAGGTTTTATATGGGTAGCCAATATTTACACAAATCTGAAGATATGGGCGATACATGGGAACTTATTTCTCCAGACTTAACTACTAATGATCCTAAGAAACAACTACAAAGTGATTCGGGCGGATTGTCAATGGATAATTCTGGTGCAGAAAACCACACAACTATTTTTACCATTACCGAGTCACCATTAGACGAAAATGTTATTTGGGTCGGAACCGATGATGGTAATGTGCAATTAACAAAAGATGGCGGTAAATCTTGGATAAACACCGTTGGGAACATTAAAGGATTACCGGCCAATACATGGACCTACCATATCGAAGCAGGATCTCATGATAAGGGAACAGCCTATGCAATTTTTGATGGTCATACCTCTGGCGATATGAAACCTTATGCCTATAAAACAACTGACTTTGGTCAGACTTGGACTAATATTATCTCTGAAGATGTTGAAGGTTTTGCAAGAGTTATTCAAGAAGATTATGTTAATGAAGATTTGTTGTTTTTAGGAACAGAATTAGGTCTGTACGTTTCTCTAGATTCCGGTAAAAGCTGGAGTAAGTATAAGAAAAATATGCCTTCCGTCGCTGTACATTCCATAGAAATCCAGAAAGCTACCAATGACTTGGTAATGGGAACCCACGGACGCGGAATTATTATTATAGATGATATTTCACCTTTACGCGAGTTGAATAAAGAAGTCCTTAACGAAACATTACACTTTTTTGATATAAAGCCATTTGTGATGAAAGACCAGACTGGTGCTTTTGGAAATGGTTCTGGAAGGGAAACTCAGTTTGTAGGACCTAATCCAAATACGGGTGCCCAAATTAAATATCTCTTGCCTAAGCGACATACTTTTGGTAAAATGGTCATGGAAATTCAGGATATGGAAGGGAACAAGATTATTGATATTGGACCAGGAAAAAATAAAGGTATCAATATCGTTACCTGGGATTATTTCATGAAAGCTCCAAAAGTTGCCACCGGTAAGACGTTTACGTTTGATGGTTTCGCTGTGCCACGAGTAAAAGCTGGGAAGTATAAAGCAGTTATAACAAAAGGTAAGGAAACGTTTGACCATGTTTTTGAAGTGAAAAACGATTCGATGACTGGCATGAGCGATTCAGACTTTAATGCGAGGCACGAGTTTTTTCAGAAAATGTATAAGATGACGGAGGATTTGGCCTATATGGTTTATCAAGTTGATATCATGCAAAATAATGTGAAGGATTCAAACAAAAAGTTGTTCTTTGAAATCCAAACTTTCAAGGAAAAATTGATTGTCACTACAGGTGATAATTATGTAGGGCTAGCCGAACCGAGGTTAAGAGAGAACATCTCTAAATTGTTCTCGAAAGTGATCGGTAGCTACGACAAACCTTCACCCTCAGAATTAAAGAACTACGAATGGCTCGATAAACAATTAGAATCATATAAAACAGAGTTTGAAAAATTAAAGAAAAAAGCAAAAGCAGATTCAATGGAAATCAAGTCTTTTGAAGATTTCATAAATGAGTAATTAACGAATTTTTTTAATATGAACGGACCAGAAATTTCTGGTCCGTTTTTTTATATCAAGTTGAAAAGAATGTAATTGCCTCCACCACTTGCTAAAATTATTAATAGGCACAGCAGAAGCAGTAAATCATAATGCCAACCATAACCTTTGTCTTCAAAGAATTTAGTATGCCACACCACAATTTTTTTGTAAATCGCTCCGAGCATTGCAAGAATTAATAGGATAGTTCCAATTTTAGTAAACAAACCAATCCCGATAAAAACCGCTCCTAACAATTCAGCAATTCCTAAAACTAAAGTTGCCGATTTTGATAGTCCAATACTTTTAGACCGCTCCTCCGGATTTAGAAAATGACTCTTTCCGCTGCTGAAAAATATTATGGCGATAATCAACCTAAAAAATAGGAGTGAGATGTCGGTTAAAAATTCGGTTTCCATACTTATCGGAATAAAATTTATTTTAAAGTTAAATAAAAATTTAACCAGTCAAGTCATCTAGTTATTTCGAAGTAATTTTAAATAAGTTCAAATTAAATGGAAAAAGAGGAAGTAGAAGTTTTAATTATTGGTTCGGGTTTCGGTGGTTCAGTGGCAGCTTTAAGGTTTGCAGAGGCTGGCCATCATGTCACAATTCTTGAAAGGGGCGGTTGGATAAGCCGCGAAAATTTTGAAGCAGATGATGATATGTTCTGGCAACCAGATAAAGGTCGCTATGGGATGAACGAAATAAAAAAACGTGGTAGGCATATCATTCCTTGGGTTGGCGCAGCGGTAGGGGGTGGATCTCATGTTTATGCAGGTACTCTTAAGCGTCGTGCTTTTTTTGATGATTTTCCTGGAAAAATTTCTGTGGAAGAAATGGCGCCATATTATGAAAAGGCCGAAAGGATGATGGAAGCTATGAAATATCCAGATTATCCTCCATATAACAATCTTCCTTCTTATTGTGTTTTCCGTGAAGCGGAGAAGAAATTAAAAAAGGAGAGGCCTGACCTGGTAGAGGATCAAGGTGATATACTTTTAGCTATTTCCTATGCACCCCCCGGCAAAACTCCAGGAGAAAATTTCGTTAATAAATACGGAGCAAATCAAAAATATTTTGACCCAGAAGAGCAATCATTGTTAGGAGGAGAAATCGATGTAAAGAACACCTTGGATAAAAATTATTTATTCGTTGCGAAAAAATATGGTGCTGTCATTCATGACTTTAGGGAGGTTTATAAAATAGAAAACCTCAATGGTGAAAAATATCTGGTTCATTGGAAAAATCCTAAAGAGGGTTCCCAAGAAAAGGGAACGATACAATGTAAGATTTTAATTTGTGCAGCTGGATCTATAGGAAGTTCAGAGTTATTGCTCCAAAATAAAAATGTTTTTAAAACATTGCCAAAGCTATCGGACAGGTTAGGAGAGGAATATCATTCTAATGGGGATTATGTAACATTTATCCTTCCAAAAAAGGGCCTTGCTCTTTCTTGGGTAGGACTAATCATTGGAATTACCGGATGGATTATAGGTAATTTATATATCGGTATTGGAGGCTTACTTCTGTACTTAATCGGATGGATCTTATCAAGAAAAAAATCTCAACCGGATAAAGGAACAACGAACAGTGATTTTATCCGATTTAAGCATCGAGACGGAAGCACACAAGGTGCGTATCTTGAAGGAGGCAGATATCCCACCATGATTAAAGCTACCATAGCAGTATTGATAAGTCTCACAGGAAAATTCAGACCTGAATATTACAAGCCAATCAGCAATACTATAAATTGGATGGGCAAATATGTTCCCATATTTGAACTGATAGAGCGATCTTGGCCAATACCGATTCTAATGATGGGTAGGGATGACGCTTCGGGACAATTTTATCTAAATGATAAATTTGAGGCAGAAATACAATATCCGTTTCAGGATAATAAAGAATACACCAACTATCTTAATTCTCTGGGAAAAATGTTTGCCAAAACCGCCAAGAGTTATTTTATTCCTAATGGCATTGCGGCGCTTTTTAAAGTGATAGAGGTTCCTCACAACATCGGGGGCGTCCCCATGGGAAATAATCATCTAGATGGGGTCGTCGATACGTACGGGAGGGTCTTTAATTATAATAACCTCTTAGTTCTAGATGGTTCAATTCTTCCTAATTCCTTAGGTCCAAATCCTGTGAATACAATTCTTGCGTTCACCGAAAGATCAATGGACAAAGTTATAAATCAATTTAATGAGGATGGGTCTATTTCAACGGAAAAAAGCTAACAATATAAGCATTTACGGCAGTTATTAACTTGACTTAAATTGATATTTTTTGTATTTTATATTTTCAACATTAAAAAAACATATACAATGAAAAATATCATACTTGTAATGGCATTAGTATTTTCCACTACTTTATTTGGGCAAGACCCTATCCTGCAAAAAGATGCTCCACAATTACAGAAAAAAGCTTTCGATATAACCGAGAAATACAATGCTCAATTGGCTTTGGACGGAAAACAGGTCATTCTTTTCGAGAAAAAAGTTGAAGAATTTTTAATCAGACGAGAAAAAATTGAAAAAGAGTTGAAGGGTCGCGATAAACTTAATGCACTATTTAATCTTCAAACCCAAGAGACTTTAGAAATGAACAATATCTTGACCAGACCACAACTAGATTTGTACAAACAAATAAAACAAGAAATTCAACCATTGGCTACGGTAGATAACTAAGTGTTACAACTTTAAAGTCTCAAACGAGTTAAAAAAATGTCCTTTTTCAGGACATTTTTTTCATGTTTAAGTTATAGTTTCATATTCTCATTTACGAATGAGTAGAAAGACGTTTCTATAACTGTATAAGCTTATTTCTAAACTTTATTCTTTTTTCCCGATAATAATAACAGAAACTATGAAGACAGATAAGACACAACAACATGCATATTTCCAAGATTCTTATAGAAGGTCTTCTAAATTCCTTAATTACATTAAGAAAGAACGATTTGAATTGACCGAAAAAGGAAAGGTCAAATATACTTTAGAAAAGGAAGTGTAACCTGTAATGTTGTATGGATTAGAAAGCTTTGACCCTCATCAAGGCTTTTTTTATTGTTACACCTGAACAAGCAATTATCAGTAGATTATAGTTTCTCGTTTAATGTTGGTGTATTATCCTTACTCAAATTAAAGCGATAGAAAAATTCAAACTTAAAAATAAAATTATCTTTAAGCTCCGTGTTTAATTGCTGGCGATTATCACCGAAATAAATCGAGGCCAACGACAGCGATACCCGATCTTGCTCATCAAAAATTCTATAGGACCTTATTTCATATCCCGCTTTAGTCCTTAAAAATAATGAGGAAGTAAGTTGAAATTGTGCATAGGTATAAAGCTGAGTAACCCCTCGAGTAACATAAGAATCTTTATAGAAATTATTATCAATAAAGTAGGTAGTACCTATACCTTCATAATTAAGTCCCAAACTAGTTTTAGGGCCAACTTTATGGTTAATATCAAAAAGCGCGGGCATTAGCGCTGTAAATTCCCATTTACCATTTTTGGTCAAATAATATCCACCTAAAAGCGGAACTACCAGTTGCCCGAACTCTTCGGTATTTGTGTAAATACCATAACTATATTTTAGTCGGGGAGATTTTTTTTGATTGACCAGAGCAACGAAGCCAATTTGATAGCCTCGTTTAAGTCCGTTAGAGAAATCTGTGGTTATCTTAGGTATCACCAGATACGTACCAGACCATGTTTCATTATACTGTCGATTAAAACCTAGACGTAGATTTATGGCGGTTAAATGGGAATTCTCGGTCTGCTGTGGATGTAAACCAATATTATTGACGTTTCCCGCAAGACTAAAAATTACTGCATCTCTATCGTTTATTACATGTGGGAGGTCTATCTGCAGATTAAACTCATCCATCGTAGTTCCACTTTCTCCACTCTCAAAACTGTTGTTAGGCGATATCATATAAGATATCTTCGCGATGTCTATATAATCTTGGGAAAATACGTTAACGGACAAAAGAAGTAAGCAATAGAGTAGTCTTGGCCTCATAGAGAGTAGTTTGTCGGCTAAATTATATAATCTCTATCAAGATGTTTAACTGTATATAAGTTTTTATTTACATGATTCAATACGCAGATTAGTAATCACACGTATATAATTAATAATTAGATGTTTACAGGAATTTTGCATCTAAACAGTTAAAATAAAGGGAATTTAATAACGTTTTAAGTTAAAAGTTTTAATTATGAGAAAAGAAGTTGCCAATATTATTAATACATTTGTTATACTAACATTAAATTAATCATTATGAAAAGTATTCTTTGGCTTGTCGCTGTTATTTGTATAATCGCTTGGTTGCTCGGAATGTTGGGTGTTATCCCAGGATTAGGAACTGGCAGTTTAATACACGTATTATTAGTAATTGCTATCATTATTGTATTATACAATGTAATTTCTGGTAGAAATCCACTATAAAAATTCGAAGCATTAACCGAGAGGTTAAAAGCATATAGGCCAAAAACTTTTGTTTTTGGCTTTTTATTTTTGAAAAGTTTGCTAATACTATCTACGCCGCACGAGCATCGATAGTTTGCTTAATGTGTAACAAACTTTCTACCACAGAACGAAGCTCAAACTGTAAAAAGCGTTTGTTCTTTTTGCTAAAGTGACTAATGTGATGGGTGTAGAGTATTTGTCCGCTCTTTTTAATTTGAATAAAGTAGCTATCCTTATCTGAGTCGAATACAATTGAACTTTTATAATTTGTTTCAATTAGAAACCAATAAGACAAACTGTTGATTTGGTTGAATAGGGAAAGATTCGTTTCCATAATGTAGTAGGTATATTAGATTTGGTTTATTTGGTGAGGGCAAATTAGTCTAGTAATGAGCATGTTACAAGAAATCGGGATGTACGTGTTTCTTTTCTCGATAAGCTGAAGTTGTTCTGAACATTTTATCGACGAGCGGATGGCTTATTGCATTATTCTAATTATTTAAATAATGAGTAATTTTGAAAAATAAGATTAAAATATGTCTAACAAAAAATATAAAGTTGCCGTTGTTCAACTCAACCTTAATGACAAACCTGAGAACAATTTAAAAAAGTGTTTAATCTGGGTAAGAGACGCAGCAGAGCAGGGAGGTGAAGTAATTTGTTTACCAGAATTATATAGCAGTCATTACTTCTGTCAAAGTGAAGATGTTGAGAATTTTTCGCTTGCAGAACCATTATATGATGTTTCCTTTAAGGCGTTTAGTGAGTTAGCAAAGGAATTGAAAGTTGTAATTATTGTTCCATTTTTTGAAAAAAGGATGGCGGGCATTTATCATAACAGTGCATATATCATCGATACTGATGGTTCAGAAGCAGGTTTATACAGAAAAATGCATATTCCTGATGATCCACATTTTTATGAAAAATTTTACTTTACTCCTGGTGATCTTGGTTTCAAATCAATTCCTACACAAAAAGGAAATGTTGGTACCTTAATTTGCTGGGACCAATGGTATCCAGAAGCTGCTCGGATAACCGCTTTAAAAGGGGCGGAAATTTTGTTTTATCCAACCGCAATCGGCTGGCACCCACATGAAAAAATTGAATACGGTCCAAACCAATACGGAGCTTGGATGAATGTTATGAAAGGTCACGCGGTTGCCAACGGTGTTTATGTTGCAGCAGCAAACAGAATCGGTTTAGAGAAATATTTACCAGATACCGCGGGTCTTGAGTTCTGGGGTGCCTCTTTTATAGCAGGACCTCAAGGTGAAATTCTTGCTCAAGCTTCCCACGACCAAGAAGAAATCCTAATCGCAGAAGTGGACCTTGAATTACAGGAAAATGTTCGCCAAAATTGGCCATTTTTTAGGGACAGGAGAATCGACGCTTTTGGCGATATAACTAAAAGAGCGATAGATCGATGAGAAGGCTTCCAGCAGAGTTCGAAATGCAAGATGGAATTTTGCTTTCTTTCCCGCATAATGGTCGCGATTGGCCAGGGAAATTTCAGGCTATCCAGTGGGCTTTTGTAGAATTCATCAAGAAAATTGCAGAGTCAGAGAAAGTTTTTCTAGTTGTAAGCAATAACGAACATAAGGAAAAAGTTGGTGTGATGCTGACTCGCGCAAACATTAATTTTGATAATCTTTCTTATATCATTCAGAAGACTAATCGTAGTTGGATGCGAGATTCTGGGCCCATTATTGTCAAGAATGGAAAGAATCGAGAAGCATTAAATTTCAACTTTAATGGTTGGGCCAAATACAAAAACTTTCAGCTAGATAAAAACGTCCCCAAGGCTGTTTCTGATTTTCTTGAAATTCCTTTGGTTAACGTAACTTATAAAGGTAAACATGTAACTTTAGAAGGCGGAGCAATCGACAGCAATGGTAAGGGAACCCTATTAACTTCTGAAGAATGTCTGCTTCATCCTAAAGTCCAAGTAAGAAATCCGGATTTTACCAAGGAAGATTACGAGGCGATTTTTCTAGAATATTTTGGCGTTACCAATACCATTTGGCTGGGTGACGGGATTGTGGGAGACGACACCCACGGACATATTGATGATCTTTGCCGATTCGTGAATGAAGATACTATTGTTACAGTGTTAGAAGAAAATAAGAAAAATCCAAATTTCAGGGCATTACAGGATAATCTTGTAAGATTGAAGAATTCTAAACTTGAAAATGGAAGCTCCCCTATAATTGTGACTTTACCTTTGCCGAAGGAAATTCTTTTTGAGGATTTGAGCTTACCTGCCAGTTACGCCAATTTCTTAATCTTGAACAAATCGGTTTTGGTTCCAAGCTTTAACGACCCGAATGATCGGATTGCTCTTAACACAATTGCAGAACTCTTTCCAGAAAAAGAAATTATAGGGATTAGCGCGATTGACTTAATTTGGGGATTTGGCACCCTTCATTGTCTTAGCCAGCAAATACCTAAATAGTTTATCATCTCTTAATTTTTGGATGAAATTGTCCTTCAATTTAGAGAACATTTGGTTTATATTTGTTTAGAACACAAAAATAATAACTATGGTTAAGAAGCTAAATTGGGACAGTATTCCTGTAGAACATGTTACTGATAAAATGCAGAGGCAGCTTGTCTACGGCGAGAATGTTATGGTAGCTAAAATGAAATTTAAGGATGGATTTAAAGTTCCGCTGCACAGCCATATAAACGAGCAAGTTACCAATGTACTTTCTGGTACAATTAGATTTTGGTTTGGGAAGGACAGAGAACAAACCTTTGATATGACTGCAGGTGATATAATTGTAATTCCCGCTCATGTTCCACACGAAGCACTTATGATTGGTGATGTAGAAGAAATTGATACTTGGTCCCCAATTCGTGAAGATTGGTTAGATGGTACCGACAATTATTTAAGGGATAATTCATAACAAAAAATGGACTTAGGACTTCTAGGGAAAAATGCATTTATTGGAGCATCAAGCCAAGGACTTGGTAAAAGCGTGGCTATAGAATTGGCCAGAGAAGGAGCCAATGTCGTAATAAATGGCCGTGATGTAGATAGTCTTAAGGCAACCAAAAAAGAAATTGAATCTCAGTATAAAGGGAAAGTCTTAATCGCTGCCGGCGACCTTTCGAATCATAACGACAGAAGGCAAATCATAAAAACGGTTTTAGACGAGTATGGTTATTTGGATATTTTAGTAACCAATACCGGCGGACCACCATCAGGTAAATTTGAATCTTTAGACCAAGATAAATGGTACGACACTTACGAACTATTACTAGGTAGTGCAGTAGAGTTGATCAGAGAATTTTTGCCTGGTATGAAAAATCAAGAATGGGGCCGCATCATTACAATAACGTCTCAAGCGGTAAAACAACCTGTAGAAAATCTTATTCTTTCAAATTCTGTTAGAGCATCTGTAGTTGGGCTTATGAAGACCTTAGCTTCAGAACTCGGAGAATATAATATCACCGTTAACAATGTTATGCCAGGTTATACCAAAACCAACCGATTAGAAAAGTTGATTGATGCTAATCCAAATTTTAAAAATGCGGTAAATGAGATTCCTTTAAGACGTTTTGGTAATCCTGAAGAATTTGCGGCCGCGGTTACCTTCTTGGCTAGCTCAAGGGCTAGTTATATTACTGGTTCTTCATTGGCTGTAGATGGTGGATGGATTAAAAACATCTTATAAAATGCTTCATATAAACCTTACCGAGAAAAAAATCTTGCTCACCGGCGCTTCCGATGGAATTGGCCGAGGGGTTGCTGA
The DNA here is from genome assembly GCA_900104375.1 of Flavobacteriaceae bacterium MAR_2010_188. Classification (NCBI taxonomy): domain Bacteria; kingdom Pseudomonadati; phylum Bacteroidota; class Flavobacteriia; order Flavobacteriales; family Flavobacteriaceae; species Flavobacteriaceae bacterium MAR_2010_188. The sequence goes on along the minus strand of LT629302.1, from coordinate 1,126,826 downwards.
ATTCCTTATAAAAATGGGAGCTCAAGTAGCTATTCATTACAATACCAATATTGAATCTGCAAAACAGTTGGTCGCTAAAAGCGAAAATAGATCTCAAGCTTTTCAAGCTAATCTAGAAAACGAAGAAGAAGTTTTAGAGCTTTTTGAGAATGTTGAAAAAGCTTTCGGAAGGATTGATGTCATCATATTAAACGCCGGAGTTTTTTTAAAGCATTCTACTGAACAAGACACTTATGATTGGTTATCTACTTGGAAGAAAACCTTGGCAATCAACCTAACTTCGGTAGGGATTCTTACTAAGCTGGGAATTGATCATTTTAAGGAAATGGGTGGAGGCTCATTTATTTATATAGGCAGTCGCGCAGTCTTTAGAGGTGAAACCGAAGAATATCTTGCCTATGCTGCATCTAAAGGTGGTCTTACATCTTTGGCCAGGTCCGTAGCGCGTTCCTTCGGCAAGCAAAACATAAAATCGTTTATTGTTGCTCCCGGTTTTACCCGAACCAATATGGCAGAACAGTTTATCGAAGAATATGGTGAAGAAAGGGTTTTAAATGAAATATCTCTAAATGAACTTACCAGACCGCAGGATTTGGCGCCTCTAATTGGTTTAATGTGCGGCGGATTTATGGATCATGCTACGGGTTCTACTATTGATGTTAATGCCGGTAGTCATATCAGATAATCAAAGACTTCAACTTGGTTTTTTCAATTCGTAATCTTCAAGATTGCAGATGGCTAAATTGTGCTTATCCTATCTCGATCGGATTTCAAAAAACGCCAAGAATTTTATTTTCAAGTTATGATAAGGCCATTTCTAAATTGAATATTTAAGAATAATTTATAGCAACTTCATCCAATTTGATGACTAGAGTTTCGTAACTTTTAAAGAAACTATAATTATGAAAACATTCAATCTAAAGTCTTACTCGTGGATATTTCTAAGTTTTCTTCTAGTATGTTTTACAAGTTGTAAAAGTAAGGTAGACTCATTAGCTAGTCAAACCGAAATTACGGCATTAAAAAATGTCGTCGATTCTAAAAATTACGAAATTGTGTCGGACGTTGCTTATCCTAGAGCTACTTCTGCGATGATGAATATTCAAAATTCGGGTTTGTTCGGTATGGGCAATACTGCCAATAGAATTAGTCTCATCGGCAATTCAAATTTTCTGAAAGTTAATGGGGATAGTATTTCTTCACAGCTTCCATATTTCGGAGAAAGACAAATGGCTGCATCTTACGATCCAGATGATATAGGAATAAACTTGAAAGGCGTACTTGAAGATTATTCTGCAGAATGGAACGAAAGAAAGCAAATGTATCTTGTGAATTTTAAGGCCAGGAGCAACCGTGAGTTTTTTGATGTTTATATAAATTTCTACCCCAATATGACCTGCCGAATGACCATTACCGGAAATACTAGATTTCCTATTGGCTATTCTGGCAACCTTCAAAAAATTGATATAAGCGAGGAGTAGTGTTTTCCGTTTTACTATAAATAGCCTTCAAATTATAAGGACTATCAGAAGATTTCTAACACGCTTCCTAAGTCTTCAACTTGGATTTTGATTGGTTTAAAATGTTCGTTTATTGAGATATCACACTTTTAATATTGCAATTATATTGTCAACTTAAATTTCACCCGTCAAAGCGGTGATACATTGAAAGATATTATATGGAATTTGATAAACACCCAAAAAAGAATACGATTCATTTAAATATTAATGGAGAGCAGCGTGAACTTCATATTTCTGCATGGACAACGTTGTTAGATGCATTGAGAGACCATTTAGGTTTCACCGGAACAAAAAAAGGTTGTGACCATGGCCAATGTGGTGCTTGCACGGTTTTGGTAGACGGCAAAAATATTAATAGTTGCTTAAGTCTAGCAATGCTCAACGATGGCAAAGAAATAGTAACCATAGAAGGAATTTCTAACGATACAATTGGCAAAAAAGTCCAAGACTTGTTCGTTAAGGAAGATGCTTTTCAATGTGGTTATTGTACTTCTGGCCAAATCTGCTCAACGGTAGCCTTGCAAAAGATGAATATCGGCAACAATGATGAAGAAATAAGAGACTTAATGAGCGGGAACATCTGTAGATGCGGAGCGTATGCCAATATTTTTAAAGTGGTTAAAGAAGTCCGCTCTAATAAATCTTTAGGGCAGAAACAAACTTCATAATTTCTAATATAAAATCATGAACAATTTCAATTTATATAGAGCGGATTCTGTTGATAACGCTTTCAAAACAAAATCACATACTGAAAATTCCAAGTTTATTGGTGGTGGCACCAATCTGGTTGATTTAATGAAGTATCGAGTGGAGAATCCAGATACACTAATCGATATAAACAAACTGGGACTATCTGACATTGAAGAAATCGAGAATGAAGGTTTACGTCTGGGCGCAACTGCGACAAATGCTGATACAGCCTATAACGATACGGTAGAAACAGATTACCCTCTTTTATCTGAAGCGATTCTTGCAGGAGCCTCGACACAACTGCGAAATATGGCCACGAACGGAGGGAATCTTTTACAAAGAACAAGATGTTATTATTTTTATGATACGTCTATGGCTTGCAATAAGCGAGATCCAGGAAGTGGCTGTGCCGCGGTAAATGGTTTTAATAGAATCCATGCGATATTAGGAACTAGCGATGATTGTATTGCAACCCATCCTTCGGATATGTGTGTTGCGCTGGCAGCTTTAGATGCTACCATAAACGTTACGGGTCCAAATGGAAATAGAAGTATACCTATTCTTAAATTCCATCGTTTGCCAGGAGATAATCCACAAATCGATACAACCCTTGAAGATGATGAAATAATAACCTCTATAGACCTTCCAAAAAAAGGTTTCAGCAAAAACTATGGATATTTAAAGGTTAGAGACCGTCCTAGCTATGCATTTGCGCTTGTTTCTGCGGCGGTTGGTCTAGAACTCGAAGGTGATACCATCAAGGATATAAGGATTGCCTTAGGCGGGGTTGCTCACAAGCCATGGAGAGACGTAAGTATAGAAAAAGAATTTATAGGCAAAAAAGCTGAGCCTTCAACTTTTAAATCAATTGCAGAGAAATTGCTGCAAGGGGCAAAGGGTTTCGGAGATAATGATTTTAAGATTCAACTGGCAAAGAATACAATTGTACGTGCCTTAACTGAAGCATCAGAAAAATAATGGAAGACATAAAAAATATAATAGGTAAGAAGAAAAACCGGGTAGACGGTGATAAAAAGATTTCAGGGCGAGCAAATTATACCGCTGACCATCATCTTGAAAATTCAAAACACGGATATATAATTAATGCCACGATTGCTAAAGGAAAAATCGCAAAAATCCATACAGAAACGGCATTAGAGGTAGAAGGGGTGATAGAAGTTTTTACCCATTTAAATATTAAGGATCGCGTAAAATTAAATGACGATTATTCGGATCCATTAGCGCCTCCTGGAGAACCGTTTAAGCCTTTGCATGATGAAATTATAAAATTCAATCATCAACCAATTGCGATGGTAGTTGCAGACACATTTGAAATTGCAAGATATGCAGCAGGATTGGTGACTGTGGAATATATTAAAGTCGAACAGCCCACGACTGAGTTAAAGGATAATCTTGATAAGGCTACGGATAAAGATATACAAGCGCCACCACCTTCACGTGGAAAGGCCGAAAAGAAATTTGAAGAAGCGAAGGTTATATTAGAAGCAGAATATCACATACCTCGAGAATATCACAACCCAATGGAACCTCATGCTACCTTGGCAATTTGGCACGAAGACGATGAGGCTTTTATTATTTACGATAAGATTCAAGGGGTCGCTAGTAGTCAAGGATATATCGCTGGTATTTTCGGATTAAAATCTAAAAAGGTTAAAGTATTATCACCATTTGTTGGTGGCGGATTCGGTTCGGGTCTTAGACCTCAATATCAATTATTTTTTGCGGCATTGGCTTCAAAAATATTGGTAGAACCAGTAAAGGTTTCAATGACAAGACAGCAGATGTTCTCATTTGGACATAGGCCGGCAAGTATTCAAAATTTGAAACTTGGCTCTGATAAAGATGGAAAATTGGTGGCTATTAAGCATGAATCGATTTGTGAAACCTCAAAATTTGAAAGTTTTAATGAATCAATTTCAGACTGGAGCGGTTTAATGTATGAGTGTGAAGATGTAGAACTAGATTACAAACTTGTACCATTAGATAATTATACACCGATGGATATGCGTGGTCCGGGCGGAGTTTCTGGTATGTTCGCATTAGAATGTGCAATGGATGAATTGGCGGGTAAAATTGGGATTGATCCTTTAGACCTTCGATTAATTAACTACGCTGAAAAAGATCAGAACGAAGACAAACCATTTTCTAGTAAGGAATTACGTAAATGTTATACTACCGCTGCTACAGAATTTGGTTGGGATAATCGCAAACCAGAACCAAGATCTACCAAAGAAGGCCATCAATTAGTTGGTCATGGGATGGCTACAGGTGTATGGGAAGCGATGCAAAAACCTTCGTCGGCTAAAGCAGAATTAACCAGTGAAGGCGAATTAATTGTTAGTTCGGCCACAGCAGACATAGGAACAGGGACCTATACTGTTATGGCGCAAATTGCAGCTGAGAGTTTTGGCCAAAAGTTTGAAGATGTGACCTTTAAATTGGGCGATACCGATCTTCCGGAAGCTCCGATTGAAGGAGGCTCTTACACAGTCTCTTCAGTAGGTTCTGCGGTGAAATTGGTCTGTGCCGAGCTCCAAAAAGAACTTCTAAAAGTCGCTAAGAAATCCTTTCCAGAAGAGTTTAAGGATAATAAATTTGAAGATGTAAGTTTTTATGATGGCGAAATAATCAGCAAAGCCGGAACTTCCAAATCATTTAAGGAAGTCATGTCGGCATCAGATAAAGAATCCATTTTTGCAAAGGCCGATGCAAAACCAGATAAAAAGCGTAAAAAGCATTCTTGCTATGCACATTCTTGCGTAATGGTAGAGGTGAACGTTGATGAAGATTTAGGAATGGTTTCCGTAACCCGGGTCGTATCTGCTGTTGCAGCAGGAAAAATCATTAACCCGAAAACAGCTGAAAGTCAAATTTTAGGAGGAATAACTTGGGGAATAGGTATGGCGTTAGAGGAAGAAGGAATGATGGATAACCGTTATGGACGACTAATGAACGCCAATTTAGCAGAGTATCACGTAGCGATACAAGCAGATGTAAAAGACCACAAAGTTATTTTTGTTGAAGAGGAAGACGACATCGTTAATCCGCTAGGAGCAAAAGGAGTGGGCGAGATAGGTTTGGTCGGTGTTGCTGCGGCTATCGCGAATGCTATTTATAATGCTACTGGTAAAATAATTAGAAGCCTGCCAATCACTTTAGATAAATTGATTTAAATTTTATTATAGACATACAAAAACTCCTGTTGAGTGAATTCAACAGGAGTTTTTGTTTTTTTATTCTTTAAGATTATTTCTTTTTATCCTTTTTATCCTGGCCATCACCTTTTTTCGGCTTAAAACCATCTTCGGTAGAATCATCTAATTCGCTATGTACACTTTTACTACCGCTAGCTTTTTTTGTATCTGAATCTGGAATGTGTCGGCTTTTATCTACTTTATCGTGGCTCATAATATTAGGTTTTTATGTGAAATGTAATTTACAATATTCGAGCATGAAGAATTATTGCAATCCGACAAGATGATGCTTCTATTGATAAATATGTGCTATAACCAAATCATTAACTGTTGAATCATAAATCTTTTAGGGTTATATTATTTCATAGGAAATTTCCTTTATACTTATTAAATTGGACATCCTTTCCAAACTATAAAAAACTTGAAAAGCCTACGAGTGGGTCTTACTTTTTTACTTCTGCTTTGGATGCACATGGTCGTTGGACAGTCCGAAGAAATCAGCAGTGAGGATGCTCTTAAACAATATATTGACATTTCAGAAGAGATGTCTAAAAGCTTTGCGGAGGATGAATTCAAAACCTATCAAAGAAAGTCATATACCGAAGCCCAACTTCAAACTTATCTTACTCAACACTTTAAGAGACTAGATTTACTGCCTTTGATTAAAGGCAACTATTATTTTATACTAAGACAATATCTTATTTCGGGCAATTGGTTTCGTGCTATTGGTTTTCCTGAAGAGTCAAACGCGTCTTATCAGGCGTTCTTTGACTACTACACCAAGAATGAGAAATACCTGAACCTAAAGCAAAAGGATGATTTTATTGGAATGCGCAATTACGCTTATAGCATCATGGCAGATAATTATGCTAAAATGAATCAACTAGAATTGGCGGCGAAGGTTCATAAGCAAAATGTGAGTTTCACCGATACTATTCCCGGAATCTTTAAACCTTCAGCATTAAATAATTATGGTCTATATTTTTATTGGTGGAAGAAGGACTTGGACTCTGCAATCATTTATTTCAAAGAAGCCGACAAAATCACCACTGAAAACTTCCCTAACCACACTCTTATTGGCAGTATAAGGGATAATATCGCAGATGTTTATACGGATCAAAAGAGATTTAGAAACGCTGAGCCCCTCTATTTAAAAAACTTTCAATTTTTTAAGACTGCCGAAAATGAAGTGGAACACCGAAGGGATATTCCGAGGCTCATCAGTTCTGGCGCTCAATTGGTTTCGACATACATAAATCTGAAGGACCTAAACAACGCCCAAGTTTATTTTAAGCAATTAGATTCAATTGTAAAGGATTCTGAATCAAAAAACATTTTGGAATCTAGTTCTAAGTTAGAATATTTAGAAACCAAAGTAAATCTTCTACGTAGCTCAGGAAGATTTGAAGACGCGTTTAAAGCATTGGAAAAACAAAAATATTTTTCAGATAGCATTGCAGCAGTGGCTGCTAGTGCGGACCAAAACTGGCGCCAAGAATTAAATGACATCACTTTAGATAGGATTTCTTTAAACTCTAAATTAGATAGACTAAAGAAAGAAAACCAGATAAAAAATCAACGTGCTAGATTTTGGATTGTGACCCTGACGTTTATAATTCTCATTATAATTCTTTTATCATTATTTCTTAGGAGAAGACAACATTTAAGGAACGCTAGGAATGAGAAACTGTTGGCAGAGCAAGAACTTAGAAATAAAGAATTGGAAGTTGATAGGCTAAATTCTGAAATTATTTCTAAAGAACGCGACCTTTCAGATTTTGCTATAAATCTTACAGAGAACCAAAAGTGGACTAGTGAGATGATGAAGAAGTTTGAAGAAATAAGATATCATAAGGAAAATAGAGAGGAGCTCTGGGAAGATCTTTACAGTGATATAAAAACCCGGAATACATTCGATATGGATTCTAAGTTGTTTTACGAAAGATTGGATAAACTCAATGATTCTTTTTATGGTAAACTTTCTTCGGTATTTCCTGCGCTTACCAAGAATGAAACCCGACTTTGTTCTCTTATTAGGTTAAAAATGGATAGTAGGGAAATTGCTGCGTTGCAAAATATTACCCTTGCTTCACTAAATACTAGTCGCTACCGTCTGCGTAAAAAGATGGAACTAGACGATAAGATTTCATTAGACGAATTTATTCAACAATTATAAACGACCAATCTTAATTTTGGCTGTGGTCTATGGATTTACTTTCATTGGTTCTTTAATCTTATCTGCATTTTATTTTCTAACCAAGCCTGAGTTACCTAAAAATCTGATTAACCTAAAGTAGCTGTTAGGCTACAGCGATTGAGTTAGTCATAACACGTTCTACGGCAAGTTTTAGCTCGGGGTATTGCTATATTGAAATATATTAATTCAAAATAAAATTATTATGAAAAAGTATTTAATGCCAATTTATTCGATGATGTTTTTATTGTCAACAGTTTTTATGACATCATGTTCTAACGACGAGGTGATGCCAGATAATGTTAAGCAGGAACAAGATGCGATGAAGCATAAAGCGAAGTTATACACTGTAGATTTCGGTTCCTTAAATGATTCTGGAGTATCGGGTACCGCTGAGCTTACTTTAGTTGGTGACCAATTAACCGTACATATTATGGCTTCTGGTTTGGTTCCAGATAAAACTCATCCACAGCACATACACGGTTTCGAAACCGATAATCGAAATTCTACCTGTCCTCAAGAATCTGCAGATACTGATGACGATGGAATCATCACAATACCTGAAGGAGCTCCATTTTACGGTGCAGTGCTGCTAACCCTTTCACCATTACCAATGGCCGACGCTGAAGGTAACATAGATTTTACTGAAACCTATACTATAGATTCTTCAATTACTCCATTACAAAATAGAGCGATAGTTTTGCATGGTCTAAATATTGACGGTCAATATGTTGCAACTATTCCTGTAGCTTGTGGTCAAATCAAGGTTGAAAATAAAGGTGGTTATATCAACAACTAATCATGACATTTTATTTTAATTGAAAGCACTCTTAGGAGTGCTTTTTTTATGATTTTATTTATCTAAAATTTGAACCTATTTTGTTATCAGTTAATACTACATTTAAAGTCATCAAATCTAAAACAGTTGTAAAATGGATTGGTTCACTATAAATAATATCGATGAAATTGATTCGCCTTCACTCGTTTTGTATGAAGATCATCTCCTGTCGAATCTTAAAATGATGATCGAGTTGGTAGATGGTAATACGTCTCGTTTGATGCCTCATATTAAAACCAATAAAATGCCAGAAGTAATTAAAAGAATGATTGCTTTCGGTATCAAAAAATTTAAAGCATCTACAATTGTTGAAGCCGAAATGGCCTCTCAAGAAGGTGCGGAAGAAGTTTTGATTGCACATCAATTGGTAGGTCCAAAAATTGGAAGATTTATCGATTTGATAAAGAAATTTCCCGATACCAAATTTTCAACTTTAGTAGATAATATTTCTTCCGCAGAGAAATTAAACAACGCAGTAAAAAATGAAAATTTAAGTATTAATATATTCATCGACATTAATAGCGGGATGGACAGATCCGGCATAAAAATCGGCAAAGAATTAGATGAATTAATTAATTCGATAAGGAAATTTAATAATCTAAAATTTAGAGGTTTACATGTTTACGACGGGCATTTTCGTGATATTGATTTTTCAGTAAGAAATGAAAAAATTGAAGCTGAATTTATTCCGATTGACAAGTACTATTCAAAGTTAAAAACGGATTTCCCGGAAATCATTTTAATATGTGGAGGCACTCCAACTTTTACTTCTCATATTCTTAAAAATGACAGAATCGCGAGCCCGGGCACTTGCGTTTTTTGGGATTGGAGTTATGATGAAAAACTTACGGAACAGCAATTTAACTTTGCGGTATTAATCGTTACCCGAGTAATTTCAAAACCTACTGATGGCATTATTACCATCGACTTAGGACATAAATCAGTGGCCTCCGAAAATCCTATTGACAAAAGAATTAAATTTTTAAATCTTACGGATTACGAACTTTTATCGCAAAGTGAGGAGCATGGCGTTTTAAGAGTGAAAGATTCTGAAGCTATAAATGTTGGAGATGTTTTCTTTGCCGTGCCTTATCATATATGCCCAACCGTTAATCTTCACGAATATGTTTCAGTAATCCAAAATCATAAAAAGATAAGCCAGTGGCAAATCTGTCGCGCTCGCTAACTTTTATTTAAATTAACCTTCATCGTAAATACCATTCTTGATTTCAGTTAGTTTAATTAAAGAAACAAACAAGATTTGGTTGCATATTTGTATAGGTCTGGCAAATTCTAATAGTTTTTAAAATTGCAGGTGTTTATGATAAATGGATTGATAAAAGCATTATTAGTAAGTACGCTACTTCTAGTCAGTTGTAGAGTAAACGGGCAGAGCATTACTTTCAATAAGTCGAAATCCATTGAGCAACAACAGAGGTTATTGGTAGATTCTATTATTACAGATCATTTCAATATTCGATTAACGAAATCCTTTACCCAAACCGACAAATTAAAATTGAAGGAAGTCATATCATTTCTTGATGCAGTTATCCTTTCCGATGAATTCAAAAAGAAGGTAATCAATACTGATTTCCGAGATAGCCGACGTTATTATATGAGGAATTATAAAGGTGAAAAGATTCAAATTCAAAAAAAGGTCAGTTCTAACCAAATATTTGAGCAGATAGTCAATGGTGATGATGCGTTAGGAAAGGTTCGTGCCGATTGTATTTTGGACATCTACTTAGAGTTGAAATCCTTAGATATAAGAGGCGGCGCAAAAAAAGGAATGATAAGTACCAATTTAGAAAATTTCCGTCAAGAGAGCTTAACACAAATCGCTGGGAATCTTATGCACGAATATATGCACGTTTTGGGGTATGTTCATAAAGTGAGCAGGAGGAAAGTAAGAGACAGATTAGATAAGAAAGATGTGCCTGATGGTGTGGGTCAGATTATTTATAATTGGAAGGAATAATTGAACATATTTTTTAATTAGGATTTTTAATGTTCTAATTCCAATAGACCCAAATCCAATTCATAAAAATTGTTGGCAGCTTTAACTAGTAAAGTAGAACCTATCGTTTCGATAATGACGCCAAGAATGGTTAACAAGGAAGTAGTAAAGACTCCTGCAAATGTACCAAACTTCCTTTTTTATTTCATCTAAAACATTTTCATTCTTCTTAAATAAAATATGCGAGAATATAGGAAATATGTGGCGTATCCTAAATAAAGTCTAGGGTTAATATAAATGCAAGGCCATTGAAATACCTTAAAATTTTGAACATAAACCGGTTAAGAGTTTAAAAGTATTAAGCTGTTTTTTCTGAAGGTTTAAAATCATATTCAAATATTTCTAAGCCAAAATATGGAATCGAAGCTAAGCAGTGATCAAATATATCTGCCATTATATATTCATAATTTTCCCATCGCTTGTCGGTACTAAAGGCGTAGATTTCTAGTGGAATTCCGTGAGGAGTAGGAGCAAGTTGTCTGGTCATTATGGTCATCTCTTTATTTATCCCAGAATGGTTTTCGATAAAAGTTTGAAGATATTTTCTGAAAACTCCAAAATTAGTAAGGTTACGACCGTTGATCAACAACGATTTATCTACATCGTTTTCTTTGTTGAATTGATTTATTTCAGCTTGACTAGATTGAAGATACTCAGAAATCAATTTGATGGATTTAAGTTTATCTAATTCGCTATCAGAAATATATTTAATACTGCTAGCTTTAATTAAAACCGCTCGCTTAATCCTTCTTCCACCCGAGCTTGACATTCCGCGCCAGTTTGTAAAGGCATCAGAGAGTAGAGCGTAAGTAGGAATGTTGGTTATGGTCTTATCAAAATTTTGGACCTGAACCGTATTAAGATTAATTTCTATAACATCTCCGTCCGCGCCATATTTTTCCATAGTCACCCAGTCTCCGATTCTCACTGTATCGTTTACTGCGACTTGAATACTCGCTACAAACCCTAAGATAGTGTCCTTAAAAATAAGGAGAAGCACAGCTGATGCAGCTCCAAGTGTTGTAAAAAACTTCCAGAAGGAAACATCGGTAACAATTACAAAAACGCTGGCTATCCCGATCACCCAACTAAAAAGCATTACAACTTGAGTGTAACTGTCAATCGGTTTATCCCTCAATCTAGGTACGGTTTTACAATAAGATTCAATGGCTTTTAGAATACTTCTTAGAATCCAGATAAAAAGTAATATTCCATAAATTTTAAGGAGAAGTGCGGCAGGTCTTTCAAAGGATTGAAAATCTAAAAACACAACCGGAAATAATTCAATGACAATAAATAACGGCACCAAATGGGCAACTAAATTTGGGGTTTTATTTGCCAGCAACATATCATCAAACTTTGTTTTAGAAGCTGCTGCCAATGATTTAAACGCCCGCATCAAAACACGTTTGGTAATTACATCCGCAATAAAGACGAACAGAAATAGAATTGCCAAAAGGGCAAGCATATTTAGATATTCCGCGCTATCGGCAGAGACGCCATTTTCGATGAAGAGATTATAGAAAAAATCTTGAAATTTTTGCATAGGTATTGTAATTCGGGCGCAAAGATACAACCCTTATTTCGCTTGCTTGGATTTATAAGGGCTAATCCTGAATTCTCTAAGGCATTACTCCATAATTTGGTATGCTAAATCGTTTCAATTGAAATTTTTGTTTAAAGATTTGTTAAATAGATTAAACAAATCGAATATAGCTTTATCTTTGACCCAATCTTAAAAACATAATCAACTATGAAATTATTAAAATCAATATTTATGCTTTCGTTCGCGGCTTTTACAATGGTCTCTTGTAATGAAGGTAAATCTGAAACTACAGACAATGCTGATCTGTCTGAAATGACAGAACAAGAGGTTGTTTCAACTGATGTAGATATGGAGGAAGAAAAAATGTCCACTACGATTGTCGATGTTGCTGTTGGAAATGAAAGTTTTTCAACTTTAGTTGCTGCAGTTAAAGCAGCCGGATTGGTAGAAACACTAAGCAGTGAAGGACCTTTTACTGTATTTGCACCGACAAATGATGCATTTGCAAAATTACCTGCAGGAACAGTGGACACCTTACTAAAACCAGAAAACAAAGAAAAATTATCAAGTGTGCTTACTTACCACGTAGTGTCAGGAAAATTTGATGCTACAACTGTAGTAAAAGCAATTAAAGATAATAAGGGAATGTACAAGGTAGATACCGTAAACGGAGGTTCAATTACATTAAGCCTAGAAGGTGAAAATGTAATTTTAACTGATGCCAATGGAGGAAAATCAAAAGTTGTTATGGCTGATGTAGCTGCTGACAACGGAATTATTCACGCCATCGATACGGTTGTGATGCCAAAAGGATAGTCTTTAGTGTTAGATTATTTCAATCAATTCTTTGATTGAGGAACCACTGCTAATTTAGCGGTGGTTTTTTTATTTACCTTTTTTAGATTTGGATTATTTAATTGGCAAAAGCCTCTTTCCCTTTTTAAATCTACATCCATTTAATTTTTTTGCCTAACTTGTTAAAAATTAGTGCGATGCCAATATTTATGGACCGTCACAATGTTTCCGAAGAAGTAACTGCGGAAATCGTTGCCGAACTTCACAAGGAAGATTTAAGAATTCAAGATCAATTTGGCTGTAGAGGTTTGACCTATTGGTTCGATGACGTTCGTAAAACTGCATTCTGTTTGATCGAAGCTCCGAATAAACAATCAATTATAGCGATGCATAACCACGCTCATGGCGAAGTTCCGAATACGATTATTGAAGTAGATAGCAGTATTGTAGAGTCTTTTTTGGGCAGGATTGAAGATCCTTCAAAATCCCAGAAAAAAGAACTCAATATTGTAAACCATCCCGCATTTAGAGTGCTGGTGGTTGTAGAGTTTGAAAAAATTAATTTCATCGACTTATCCGAGATAGAGCGGAACGATTTAAATATCCAAATTATCAATCACGTTGAATCATTCAACGGACGCGTCGTCAAACAAAATCGGGATTCTTTCCTAATATCTTATAATTTGACTACCGATGCCATAAAATCTGCCCAAAAGATAAAAGCTGATTTTCACTTTTCCAAACTTTCACAACAAAGCAAAATAAGAATCGGCCTTAGCGCTGGTTTACCAGTTACCGATGAGTCAGGATTATTTGAAGAAACGATTAAAACTTCAGAATATTTGTCGTCCATTTCTAGGGATAAAATAATAGTGACTTCAGAAATCAGCGATTTATATGAAAGTGAAAATCAAAATATTTCTTTCAATAAAGATTACATCCAGATACTTACCACTTCCGAAGAGCTATTTCTGTTAGCGTTGAACACATTTCTAGAAAAAGAATATAGTAATCCGAAGCTGAACGTTGAAGAAATTTGCACTAAACTTGGGACCAGTGCTTCACAATTATATAGAAAGCTTAATGGTATTAGCGGAAATTCGATTACCAATTATCTACAAGATTTTAGATTGAAAAAATCCCTTCAAATGATCCAATCTACCGAGAAAAATATCTCTGAAATTGCTTTTGAGAATGGGTTCAATAGTTTAGCATACTTCAGCAAATGCTTTAGAAACCGGTACGGAATTTTACCTTCACATTATTCAAAATCAATTAAATAGCAAAGCTTCAAAATATTAGCTTGACCGATTTTTGGACATTTTTGGTTGAATTTTATGATGGCTTATTCACGGGCCTCTATACCTTCGCATTAAGCTGAAGGTTCAATTAGATACATTTTTAAGAAGTATCATCAACTTCTTGATTTTCTTCACGCTCCAAATGAATATTACTGTTCAACCACAACGTTACTAACCAACTTAAATATTGAAAAAAATGGAACAATCACTTTTTGAACGACTTGGGGGCAGAGAAGGAATTATCTCAATTGTAGATAACACCGTGGCCAACCATATGAACAACCCTGCGGTAAGTGCAAGGTTTTTACCTTATAAAAATGATTTAGAAAAATTGCAAATAATAAAGAACCATACTGTAGACTTCTTTAGTGCGGGTAGCGGGGGACCAGCCAATTATACCGGCCGGGATATGGTTTGCACTCACACGGGAATGAATATTAGTCCCGCTGAATATATGCACGTCATTGACGATATCTTTCTGGCTTTAGACCAAAATTCTATAGATGAACAATCTAAAAAAGAAGTGCTCGCTGTGCTTTGGTCTCTAAAGGACATGATAATTTCAAAATAAATACACTACAAAACCCACCAAATATGAAGACTTCAATTAACAATTTAGATTCAAATACGCTCGACGCTTTTGCCGATACACTAAAAGGAGAATTAATAACCTCTTCTGACGATAGTTACGATGAAACGCGGAAAGTTTATAATGGTATGATCGATAAACGACCTGGTCTTTTTGCTGTGTGTCAGAATGTTGAAGATGTAATTTCTGCCGTAAATTTTGGAAGAGAAAATAACTTGCTTGTGGCTATAAGAGGGGGTGGACATAATGGTGGTGGATTAGGAATATGTGATGGCGGCATGGTCATAGATTTGTCAGGATTAAAATTTACCGAGGTAAATCCTAAAACCAAAACTGTAAAAGTTGGTGGCGGAAACCTCTGGTCAGAAGTAGATCAAGCGACGCACAAATTTGGTCTAGCGGTGCCATCTGGGATGGTATCTTCTACTGGAGTTGCTGGTCTAACCTTAGGTGGCGGCGTGGGATATCTTACAAGGAAATATGGATTAACAATCGATAATCTGTTAGAAGCCGAGATGGTTCTGGCCGACGGTTCATTTGTAACCGTAAATGCAGAAAAAAATACAGACTTGTTCTGGGCAATTAGAGGTGGAGGCGGAAATTTTGGAGTTGTAACTTCATTTACTTTCCAAGCACACAAAGTTGAAAATGTTTTTGGAGGTCCTACACTTTGGCCCATAGAAAAAACTGAAGAAATTATGGAATGGTACGATGGTTTTCTAGACCGTTCTCCCGATAATCTTAGTGGCTTTATCGCAACGATGATTATTCCAGGTGCTCCATTTCCGGAAGAACTTCATAATAAAAAGTTTTGTGCAATAGTCTGGTGTTACACTGGGGACATGTCTATGACAGATGAATTATTCAAACCAATTTTTGATAAGAATCCAGTTTTTGCCCACGTCGGCGAAATGCCGTATCCTGCGATACAATCTATGTTCGATGGACTTTTTCCAAGTGGAATGCAGTGGTATTGGCGAGCAGACTTTTTTAATGAATTAGGTCCAGAGGTTAGGGCACAACATTTAAAGTTGGGGTCTAAAATTCCGACGCCTTTATCACAGATGCATTTGTACCCAATCAGCGGTGCGGCGAGTATGGTAGGAGCGACAGAAACACCTTGGGCTTACCGTGACGCCAAATATGCCGGAGTTTATGTTGGGGTAGACCCAGACCCAAAAAATGCCGAAAAAATTACCAATTGGTGCAAAGAGTATTATGATGCTTTACATCCTTATTCGGCGGGAGGAGCCTATTCAAACTTTATGATGGACGAAGGCCAAGATCGGGTTAAAGCAAGTTATAAGCAGAATTATCCGAGATTATTGGAAATTAAACGCAGATATGATCCCAATAATTTCTTTAGGGTAAACCAAAATATTAGACCGTAATTTTAAATTGATGGAAACAAAAAAATGCCATTTCTAAAAATGGCATTTAATTTATAAGATTTCTAAAATATTTATGCTTTCGGTGGAAGAGCAAAAGCTTCTGCTTCATGCTCAAAATGATTTCTGTGAGCGCCATCGCAAAAAGGTTTGTTGTTAGAGAGTCCGCATCTACATAGGGATACGACATCTCTTCCGCCTAAATCATAAGCATTTCCATTTTTGTCGATAATCTCAAAATCGCCTTCGACCCTTAACGAACCGTTATTATTTACTTTTAATGTTGTCTTACTCATAGTTATTTTTTTTTAGTTGAAATATTCTTGGTCTTCAAGATACCATTTTTGTCATATAAATTGAATTAAAAAACCTGATAGCAATGGAGATGTTCCAATTACTATCAGGTTGTATCTTCGAAAAATACTTTTATGCTTGTATTTCTACTACTTCTAGGTCAAAAATAATGTCTTTGCCAGCCAATGGATGGTTTGCATCAACAATAATACTTTCTTCCTTTATTTCCTTAACAACGAGATTGTGTTCTTGCCCATCCGGAGTTTTAGAAACCAAAGACATGCCTTCTTCAACATTCATATCTTCTGGTAATTGAGATTTTGGAACTTCTTGTATCAATTCTTCACGTGCTTCGCCAAAACCTTCTTCTTTACTCACTTTTATGGTTTTTTTCTCGTTCACTTTCATATCGATCAATCCCTTTTCAAATCCTGGAATCATATCTCCTTTTCCTAAAGTAAATTCTAAAGGTTTTTTTCCTTCTGAAGTATCGAAAACTCTACCGTCAGCTAGTTTACCTGTGTAATGTACCTTTACTGTGTTATTCTCTTTAACTTGATTCATAAAATATGTTGATTTTTAAAATATGTCTTGCATAATTCTTATGCTTCCATATTTAATTTAATGTTTGTAACGCGTAACGCGCGATAACCATACCAAAGACCCGATTTAAGGAATTGATTTGATATTAATCTAAAATGATTGCATGAATCCTAAATAATAATCTTCATCCTGTCCTATCATCAGTACTTTGAAGCGTTATACTCTATCAATGAAAGAGCATTTTTCAAATTAAAATTACGGTCTGAAATTCTGTCAGGTGTGGTAAAATAATTAAGAATTAGGAAGTTGGAATTAGGAATTGAGTTTTGTGTATTAAGACTTAGGCAGTGAGTATTTAGAATTAAGAATTATAATTTCTAGCAACCAGCAACCAGCAACCAGCAACCAGCAACCAGCAACCAGCAACCAGCAACCAGCAACCAGCAACCAGCAACCAAAAACCAAAAACCAACAAATAAAAACCAACAACTAATCCCACCAAACCACAAAAAACTTTTTCATATTTCCGTCTGGATATCTGATCCAACACAGCGGATAACTTTTGAAAATGATGATAGAATCTATTTTTCCTTAAATGTTTGATAAGTCATCCAATCGACATCCTCTTGAGGTTCAATTAGCCAATCTCTTTTAAAGGGAATGAAAAATTCGAAATTCTTAAAACGCCCTAACTCTTTCGGTCTAATAAAAAATCCTTTCAAACATTGTTCGTTTAAAAGATTAAACTCCACCTTTTTTTGAAAAGGAACGAACAACTGTGCCCTAAAATGCACTCGCTGTTCTATATCTTCTTCCTTAAGATTGAGAGAATCCAACAATGGTTTTGTGTGGGGATTGTAAAGCAGAGGAAGTTGCTTTTCTTTTAATTTTTCTAATTTTTTGGCGAAAGAATCGCGACGATTACCGCCAATCCAGTGGTCGATTTCGTTGGTGCCGACATTTTCGTCATACAGATACAATTTGTAAATGATTTCTAGGTGAAAAGGTTTTCCATCTTTGAGTAACAGACAATCCAGTTCACCGATTGTTTGTTTATTTTCTCTTATCTGAACGTTTTCAGCTAGAATTTCAATATTCTTTTGCTGCAATAAATCCGCACCAATAAATCGTTCCACCCTAAAACCCAAACGCATTTTTTCTCCGATCGGCTCAATAATCGGATTTGGATTTTTTTTAATCTTGAATTGTTTAAGGCCAAGAACGGCATCTTCTTTCCAAAGTAATGGAGTAGAGGCGTAGCCTTTATATTGAAGTTGAATGTTGTTAGGTTCTATAATTTATAGTCTTTAAAATAATAGACTACAAATTACTTCTTCTAGAAATGCTCTGGGCTTTATCTTTCAAAATTCTTGAGATGTATCTTCAGATTAAATACTAGTTCATTTTAAAATCAGTTTTCTAACTCTAATGCATCGAGTCTCTTCCAGATCTCATCTTCAAAGTCTTTAGGTGAAAATCTAAAGAGCAGTAAGTCTATGCTCTCTTCAAAATAATTATGCACCGTTACTTTAGTGTTCAGTATGAGAACTTTCTTAGTTCTAAAACCATCAAATAATTTAATTTGTCCGGTATAAACATGTTCATTTTCGATAGATGAAATTGATTTCAACTGCACTTGGGTTCGGAAGACTGAATCATGTTTTTGAGTTTTTCTAGTAGCCATCAGTCCATCAAAATATAATTTTAAATCCTCTTCTAATTTCTTCTGGCTTAAGCTATCGATATTTTCAACTTTCCAAGCGAATGCATACGACCAGAATTCTGGACTTTCTTGATTTCCCCAACCCGGCGGAAATACTGCTTCTTCAAATCCACTATATACTAATTCTGGAGCAAAACCAATCGGAAATTTAAATGTTTCCTTTGCCCAACTGCTGTCTGCTTTAAATATTCTTGTTTCTAAACTGTCTTGCGAAAAGACCGTATAGGTGAATAAAAGAATCAGGGTAATCAATATTATTCTCATTTGAAATTAGTTTAAATAGTTTAAAATTTAAGAAGCACATCAAATTCAATGGCATCAGAAATCGCATAATCCTTTACGTCTAAGGTAGCTTTGGTGCCGTAAACGATATCCCAATCGGTGCGATCAATTATAAATTTGGCGGAATAGGTATTTTGTTTCGCATCAAATTCCGCCACATATTTAATCGGTTTGCTAATGCCTTTAATGGTTAAATCGGCCTTGGTTTCGATTAGACCATCTTCTCGATATTTCACATCTTTTATCACCAAGGTTGCCAATGGAAATTCTGAAACATTAAAAAAATCTTTGTTGCTTAGATGTTCAATGAGGCCTTCATTATAATCACCATCATTATTTCTTATGCTATTCATGTCGATAGTAAAGTTTCCCCCCACTTAATTTTCCATTTGATTTCAAGACTTTTCCGGTATTAAATTTTACGGTTCCTTCGTGACCACCAAAACTAAATACCATAGAACCCTTCCAGTGGATGATACTTGTTTTAGGGTCGATTTTAATTTGCTCCTGTGCGTTTAAATTGATTGATAATGTTATTATGCTGGTGAGTGCAATGATGAGTGTTTTCATGTTCTATTGTTTTTTCGATAAAACTATTTTAAAGCAAGAAGGCAAATGTCAAAAAAATGTAAAAGAAGTGTCAAACCTTACCAAATCTCAAATAAAAGTGGGTACTTTACACTGATTATGAGTAAACAAGGTTTTTTTTCTTTTAGCGGACTTATACTAATTAGTTTCGTAATCTGGATTTTTTCAACCCAGAAAGAAGTTGATGCGGACTTTAACGAACGAGTAAAACTTTCATTGAGAGATGTGGGTAACCAATTGCTCTTGGCAGATGGAGATTCGACGTCGTTAGTGTTGCCGGTTCTTGAATTGAAAGAGAATAAATTTCAACTTTCATTTGAAAAACATTTGGCATTTATGCCAGATAGCTTAGCAGAGATTTTTTCCAGGAGTTTTAGAAAATCAAATTTACCAGAATCCTATAGGGTAGAAGTCATCGATTGCAAGTCTCACCAAACAGTCCACAGTTTTGAAATAAAATCGAATAATAGCGATAATATTATCCCTTGCCTTGGAAGACCACTAGATAAGGATTGCTATCAAATCACAGTAAGATTCACCCAAGAAAAGGGCAATTCATTAGCAAGTAAACCCATACTCTATATTTCGGTCTTTGGTATTTTCGGGTTTGTAGTTTTCGGGATGTTTAAAAGGAAACGACCAATTTTGGAAATTCCCATAATTGAAGATTACTTTTCAATTGGCAGTTATATATATTTTCAAGAACAGAGTAAATTAGTCCGAGCGGGCAAGGAAATAAATCTATCCAATAAAGAGAATGAACTTCTAATAATTTTGGTTGAAAACATTAATCAAATAGTAAAACGTGAAGAACTCAGCAAACGAGTCTGGGAAGATAATGGCGTTTTTGTTGGTAGAAGTCTCGATACGTATATCTCCAAACTTCGTAAAAAATTTGCCGAAGACGACACAATCAAAATTACCAATGTCCATGGGATTGGTTATAAGTTAGAGGTGGAGCAGCAAAATTGAATCAAATTCCACATAAGATCAATTAACTCGTAAAATAGATAGATGTTTTACAATACTTTTATTTAAAGACTATTGTTTATTTAACCTTTATAATGAACTCTCTCGGTTTAATTAACCTATATTCACCGGAATGTGCTTTTGAAGGCTTTTCTTTTTTTAATTTCTTCCAAATTTTAAAGAAACCACTGCTCTCTCTAAATCATTAATAAGTACAGTCTCAAACGTCTGCATACACTATCTGAAAGCTTAAAAGTTAAGCACATTCTCTTACTGTATCTATATAATTGGTTCTGACATAGTATCGAACTTTTTAAATATTTACAGTACAGTATGGATAATCCCAAATTTTCGCGAGCTAAGAACTCCGACTTTTCTAAAACGCTTCGAAGTCGAGTTAGCCATTACTTTAAAAGCAATAATAAAAGTAGAAACGCAAATGCTTCAATGGTCACAAAAACTGTGATTATGCTGACTTTGTTTTTCCTTCCATTAATCACACTAAGCTCTGGGGTGGTAACTTCTAACTGGCTATTGTTTTTACTTTATGTAATCAGTGGTTTTGGAATGGCAGGTATCGGAATGGGAATTATGCATGATGCCATTCACGGCTCATATTCAAAAAATAAAAAAGTAAATACACTGCTAGGCTATACCTTTAACCTTATCGGCGCCAATGCCAGCATTTGGAAAATTCAACATAATGTTCTGCACCACACTTATACTAATATTGATGATGCGGATGACGATATTAACGCTCCATTTTTTCTGAGGTTTTCACCGCATGCAAAACATTATTGGTTACATAAATTCCAGCATATTTATGTCTGGTTCTTTTATGGAATATCGACCATTTCATGGATTACCACCAAAGACTTTGTGCGATTAAAGCGCTTTAAGAACATGGGATTTTTTAATCAAGAACAGGAATATAATAAGGAGTTGGTCGGAATGATTGCATGGAAATTATTGTATTACACATACGCACTAATTTTGCCGATGATTATGATACCCATAGCTTGGTGGATTATTCTTTTAGCATTCTTGAGCATGCATTTCATCACAGGTCTTTTGGTAAGTGTTGTTTTTCAAGTTGCTCATATAATGCCAGATAATAATTTTCCTTTGCCAGATAAAGATGGGATGATGAACGACGATTGGTACGGTCATCAATTTGCAACCACAACTAACTTTGCTCCCAATAGCGGGGTTTTATTTTGGTTGTTGGGCGGACTAAATTATCAAGTGGAACACCATGTGCTTCCTGATGTTTGCCATATACATTATAAAAATCTTACTAAAATAGTTTCAGAAACTGCCAAGGAATTTGGATTACCCTACAATGTGAAGAAAACCTTTGCAGAAGCCATAGTTGCCCACACCAAAATGCTGAAAGTATTGGGCAATGATTGCTATCTGCAACCTGTTAAAAATTAAAATCCAATAATTATGATAAAAGCACTTATAAATAGATTAATCAATAGTAATAAAACAGAAGTAATGAAAGAAGGTACCGTAAAATTTTTTAATAACGCCAAAGGTTTTGGTTTTATAACAATGAAGGATTCTAATGAAGAAATCTTTGTTCACTCGACCAATCTTATCGACGACATTAAGGAGAATGACCATGTGAAATTTGATGTTGAAAAAGGAGATAAAGGCCTTAGTGCCGTAAAAGTGAGTTTGGTTTAATTGCCGAAACTCCTATAGTCTAAAACCATCGGAAACGGTGGTTTTTTTTTGATATATGAAATTTTTTGTATCTACTTAAAATAAGTTGAAAACCAGTTGATTCGTAATACTTTGGCACAATGGATAACAGGAAGGCGTTTACTGTTTGAAACCAGAATACAGCTTCCCTTTATAGAGAATGTGCGTAATGCTCAGCAAACCAAATTTATCTATACATTAGGAACAAGAATATAGATTTTTTAAAGCAATCATGAAATGCGCAACGTTCAATACCAGATTTTTTCCCCACCTTAAAATCTTGGTATGAGTGTTGCGTTATAATAGTAGAACTAAAAAAAATTTATAAATGAAAAAGATATTAAAATCCACAGCAATGACAATGAGTATATTGATTATCGCCATTATTACAACTATAGAAACCAGTTATGCCCAAGCTTCTACCGAAAAAGCGTACGTTAAAATTGAGGTAGATGGGCTTTCTTGTCCGTTCTGCGCATATGGTTTAGAAAAAAAACTGGTTACAGTTAATACTGCACAAGATATAGTAATAGATATAAAAGAAGGTGAAGCAACCTTTTCGGTATCTAACGACCAGAAACCTACAGAAAAAGAGTTAAAAAAGATCGTGAAGGATGCGGATTTTACTCCAAAACAAATCATTTTTTCCGAAACAGCTTTTGCTACAAAGGCTGAAGAATAGGGATCAGATTTTTTAATATTTAAATCCCTTGATTTCTTGTTGTATTACAGAATTGCATTTAATGGGAACAATTAAAATTCAGATATTCATACTATTGTATTCATTTCTAGGCTTAATTAACTTAGAGAGTATTAATTGAAAAAACAGAAATATTCTCTAACTTAAAAAAAAGACCAAGATGAAAATTATGCAAAAACCAAAAAATTTAATAACAACTTTGGCACTTATATGTGTAGTGTTATTTAACCATTCCTGTTCTCAGGAAGAACTAGATGTTCCCAATCAAGACTTAGCGATTGAGATACCCATTAAATGGAAAACTGATCTTAATTTCGGAAGCAGAACTAATGGCACGGACATTACCACGGGTAGTTTTTCAGCTGTAGCTGCTGTAGAATATTGTTGGGGTGAAAGTATCCGTTTTTTTGGCACTGTCGAAAACAAGGTAAACCGATTTACAGATAACAATGGAACCGAACATTATACGAGACATTGGTCGATAAAGGGTCTTGATGCCTTAGGTTTAGGAAATGTGCAGTCAGGGCTTGCACCAGGAACCGAATATACTGTAGTGGCAGGGGCCGAAATGTTTGTCGTTACTGATCCTGTATTTAATGCAGGGGGCGTACCCGTGGGCAGTACAAGTGGTAAAATTTATATACACCAGGGTACTGTTGTTTTAAAAAATATAGCTACAGGCGAACAATTAGTGGCCCGGCATGTTATAAAGAAAAATCCAAAAACAGGAGAATTAAGTAGTAATTGGTACTGCATGGGAAATTAAGGATAAGGAAATTAAAAAAACCGCCTCTTAAAAAGGCGGTTTTTTAATACTTTTGATTTATCACAGTATTTATAGTTAATATTACAGTTTAATAAATTCTACTCTTCTATTAAGTGCTTTAGATTCAGGTGTATTAGACCTATCCAACAACTCTGATTCTCCTTTGCCTTCAATATCTAGGTTTTCACTAGGAATACCAAATTTATCGACAAGATAGTTCTTCACAGAAATGGCTCGTCTTTCTGACAACAGCAAATTTGATCTATCGTCACCATCAGCATCGGTATGACCGATTATGTGGTATTTATAATCCTTATTATCTTTCATAATTGAAGCAATTTCTTTTAAAATCCCTTCAGACTGGGGTTTAATGCGATCACTGTTTACATCGAAAAGGATTCCGTGGGTCACAAACTTACCTTCGGAGATTAATTTATTTCGGGTATCTGCTTTCCCAACAGCAAGTTTTATATTGCTTAAAAGAAAAAAATCGTCTGGTTGATTGGAAGCATATTGGGCAAAGGTAATCCCATTAAAGTCGCTAGTGGCATCAAATGCCTTGGGAAGATCCCAAATTTTTTCTCCATTTAGATAAACCCTTAATCTCTGTTCTTGGCGCCATAACGAAATGTGTGCAATATTTCGGTCTGTATTGTTCCACACATTAAATTCCACATCATTACTAATAATATAATTTCCGTCGTAACTCGCTTGTAACTTAGACATTCCTGAAAAGCGGTCGGTAATGGCAGGTTTAAACTGCAAGTGGATTGCATAATTTCCTTTCCAATTTACGTAATGATAATAATCTAGATAATCAGTTGGAGAATTCAACTTTGCAATATTAACGGCCAAGTAACTTCCATACCAATTTTTATTTACGCCCAGATCAAACTCAAGTGTAAAATTTTGTGGCAGATCCGCGATGAATTCTGGATAAAAAACGCCTTCTTTATTAATCTTTAGCCAAGTTCCGTCAGAATCGTTTAAACTCACAATTTCGGCGGTTGCGTTGGTCTGCCATCTTCCAGGAAAATTCCCTATCTCTTCCTGAGAAAAATCCTCAACGGCCAATAACGTTTCCCCTGGGATAAAATCGTACTTGGAGTTGTAAGTAAAATTTTCATTGCTCACTGTAGTATTGTGGTCTTCGATAGGGGTCTCTTTATTATCATTTTGGTCTTTTCTACGCATTTCTTCCTCTATTCCGTCTAAACCCTTGTCGATTCCCTGGTCTACCTTATTTTCCCCTCTCTGCATTACCTTTTGTTTGGCCTTATCACCAATATTTTTTAAAATTTGGGCGTCACTATTGGCGGTCGCTACAATTAATATCAAGATAATTAAAGTTGCTTTTAAAGTTTTCATATTTACTAAATGTTAATTGATTACAATGATGTTCTATTTAATAGTAAAAGCCGTTTGATAACAGGCAATACTTTCATTAAAGTTAGAAAACCTCAAAAAGGAGAGAGCTAGATAAATATCTGATTTTTTGGAATTTTGTTCTATTTGCGAAGTAATTTTGCTACCGCCTCAGCCCGAGAATGGACATGTAATTTTTCATAAATGTTACAAATATGGCTTCGTATGGTAGAGATACTAATGCAATATTTTTCTGCGATCTTCTTATAACTTAAACCATCTACCAAAGAATGTAGAACTTCATATTCTCGTGTGGTGAGTTTATATGTTTCTTTAGAGCTTTGAGGACGGGTTTGAAAGGCTGTAACCACCTTACGGGCAATACTGGGACTCATTGGCGCTCCTCCGTTATAGAGATCCCTTATGGCCGAAATAATTTCCATAGGTGGTGTTTTTTTTAATAAATAGCCCGATGCCCCATATTTAATGGCCTCGAATATTTTATCGTCATCTTCAAATACGGTGAACATCAATATTTCTATCTTAGGATAATGGGATTTTACCGTCCTTACCCCTTCAATGCCATTGATATTGGGCAAACCAATATCCATTAAAATAATATCGGGTGGGTTAAATCTTAATTCACTAATGACATTAAAGAGATTTACCAACTGTAATACACATTTTATATCAGTTGTGCTCTCGAACAACTTTATTAAATTGAGGCGTAACGATTCGTTGTCTTCTATGATTGCGATTTTGATCATACTTTAAAGATCTGTATTTAAACCAAAAACCTTATAGGATATTTATTTCATTTTTGATAAAAGTGTGATTTTGGTTCCCATTCCCATTTTCGATTCAACATTTAAGGTAGCATGGATTGCATTTGCCCTATCTTTAATGCTATGCAGGCCGTTGCCAAGAAATTTTCCTTCCAGATCAAAACCTATTCCGTTATCCGTAATTACTGCCATGAGAAATCCTTTGGAATAAGTAATCTTAATGGTGACATAGGTACAGCAGGAATGTTTAGCAATATTTATAATGGACTCTTTAAATATTAAATAAACATTTTGGCGATATGGCATGGTAAGATTTGCCATGTTAGTTTCTTCTTGAATCTCAAAAGAATAATCAATTCCTTTCGCGTCAAATACAAGCCCTGCAAACCTTTTAATCCGAATCATCAGCCCTTGCAATTGATCGTTTTTTGGATTAATGCTCCATATAATATCGTCCATTCTATCCATTATGGCTGCAGTATTGTCCTTGATTTCTTTTACCATTCCTCTAGAGGTTTTTAGTTCTCGGTTTTGAAGCGCCATCTCACTTAAAATATTAATGGAACTTAAGGTTGATCCAATATCATCATGCAGATCATTTGAGATACGCCTTCTAATTTCATAGGTTCTCCTTAAGTTATTAATACGAAATCGATATAGAATATATAAACCAAACGATAGTAATCCAACTATGATTAAAAGGAACCAAGAGGTTTTCCAAAAAGGTGGCGAGATTAAAAAACCAAAGGTGGCAGGGGGGAGGGCCATATCGCCATCTTGGTCAACTGTCTTTATTTTTAGGGTATAGGTATTGGGGGGAAGGTTATAGCTAATAAAATTTCTTTTTGTTGGTAAGCACCAATCCTTATCCTGTCCTTCCAAAAAATAGGTATAGCTTATATCTTCACTTCTTTTGTTGATAGCTGTAAACTCAATTTCAATGATGTTTTGGTTATGGGCCAATTTTTTAGTTGGAATTTTTTGCGAAAATGGGACAAAACTAGAATCTATTTTGCCATTTATCCGTAATTGAGTAAACAAGACGGCAGATCCCTTTTTATCCAGGATTGTATCCTTTTGATATTTAATAAATCCTGCATCGTTAGCGATTAAAATCATATCCTTATCGCTAAGAACATCATTTGAGTCGTCCAAACCGTAATCGTGGGTAAGCGACAATCGCTGGATATTGGGTTTTCCATAGCTATTTGTCTTAAACCAATTGACACCCTTGTTCGTAGCTAAATATATATGTCCTTTTTCATCAAAACTGATACTTTTGACCCAGTTGGCACTCAATCCCTGGGATGTATTTATATGCCAGTTTATATCAGTGTCCGGATCAAAGATGTAGATCCCATTGGTACGGGTTCCGAATAGAATGTTGCCTTGAGGATCAATGGACGATGACCTCACTCTAATATCCTTAAATCGTGTTGCATTCGAATATTCTTGGATCAAATAAGCCATATTTTTCTTTATCCGAAATTTTCTCACGCCATACCCTCTATAACCGATCCATAGCTGGTGGTTTCGGTCTACTGCAATCCCATCAATATAATCTGATAATGTATCGGAGAGAGCCATGGGCTTAATTTCTTTATCTTTTAAGGTATATATTATACCTTTTGAAGTTCCGATCCAAAGAGTACCATCTATGTCTTCAAATGCCTTGGTGGTTTTTAATGAAGTAATCTTAGATAATCCATTTCTTCCCATTTCCATTACCCCAGCTTCGGTGCCAGATAACATCTTTCCATTTTTAGTTCGTAATATCCAAGTCGTATATCCCAACTTTTCGTTATTAAAAAAAATATATTCAGTTATTTTGGTACTATCAACCTTTGCTAAACCTTCATAATTTCCTAACCAAATATTTTTTTCATTATCCAATCCTAAACAGATTGTCATGGCGTTAGTTACCTTATGATTAAGGTCATAAAAAACATATTTCTCATTCACAAGTCGGGTCAATCCATTTTTAGTAGCAAACCAAACTATACTTTCCGAATCGACAAATATGGAACTTACATTTTGAGGTGCACCTTGATGAGGTTCATAATGTAATAATTCATTATTATGGAGGCGATGTACTCTGTCGGAGATAAACCATAAATCCGCTTTAAATGTAAATACAGCATTAACATTAGTATCCTTCAAAAATATTTTAGGTTTATTTTGGAGCAGATCATAAATAGTTTTATAGGTATATATGCCCTGAGCAGTAGCTAGGTATATTGCTTGGCTTTCAACGGCTATACCATTTATAATATGGGGTCCTAGAATCATTTGAGAGCTGAAAATGCCCTTTTCTAATTTTAGGTAGCATAAGCCCTGATCGACACCTATCAACATGGATCCATCTTTTAATTTTTCAACAAAATTAAAAGGACCCTTAATTTGGCTGCCTTCATAGATAAAAGGAGAGAAGCTTGTACCATTGAACCAAAGCAGATCCTTATCGGTAGCGACGACATAACGCTGAGAGCTATATTGAAGCATGTCAAAAACATTGTTACTATTGGAGGCCAATGTTAATGGTTCTGGCAAAA
Organism: Flavobacteriaceae bacterium MAR_2010_188; assembly: GCA_900104375.1. NCBI lineage: Bacteria > Pseudomonadati > Bacteroidota > Flavobacteriia > Flavobacteriales > Flavobacteriaceae > Flavobacteriaceae bacterium MAR_2010_188. The sequence goes on along the minus strand of LT629302.1, from coordinate 1,098,456 downwards.
AATTGAGGAACTGCCCTTCCGAAAATTTATAGATACCATTGTAAAACGTGAGGACCCACATAGAACCATTGGGGTCTTTATAGAATTTTGTGATAAATAACTGTCCTGTATGAGCTTTAAGTGGAGGTTCATAAAATCTATTTCCGTCAAACCAGTTCAGTCCAAAAGGAGTGCCGATCCAAAGAAGACCTTTAGAGTCCTCTGCAAGAGCCGTTATATTAGAATGTATTAATCCGTCTTGTGTGGTAAAAGTTTTAAAAGGAAGCTGTTGTCCAAATCCTATAGTAACGAAAAGGAAAAAAAGTGAATAAATAATAAGATTTCTCATGTTCTCCGCTTAAAAACATTGACACTAAAATACTTATATTAAGATAAGGAAAAATCCGATAGTTTTTAGATCCTTTAATTTTGGAGCAGTTAATATTTAAATAATAAGCATCTATTTTTTTCAATTAGGAAAGCATGAAGAATAGAGATTAAATTTTCTTTATTTAAGTCCCTTGTTATCCATGTATTAAGATTTTTTAGACTTCCCTATTAAATTCGTAAATTGAATTATAATACAAGACAAGAATGTTAAGAACCTTCAGCTTATTGATCCTACAACTTCCGCCCGGTACCAGAAATCCCGATGATAACAAACCCATAGACTTTACAAGCCCTTTTGATGTCATTGTTTATATAGTCTTACCTATACTTTTAATTATCGGTTATTATCTCTGGAAGAAAAATAGTAGAAAATAAATCTTCTCTAAAAACTCTAATTAAACCACCAAAGCACAATCCTACTTTTCTTATTGCCCTGTTCCATAGGGATTATCTGGTGTTGGGACTTAATCTTTCTTAACTGCTTTTCAATTTTGGGAAGATTTTCTGATTTGGAAACCAAGCTGCTGAATACTTTAACCTGACTTTTATATGAAACACTTTCCTTAATCATCCGCTTTATAAAAAGGGATTCCCCACCATTACACCATAGCTCATTGGCCTGTCCTTCAAAATTCAAGGAAATATCTTGGTCGGTAGCTGTCCCTCCAAGGTTTCTGATTTTCTTAAATGAACCTTTTAAAGCTTCCTCTTTAGACGAATGAAAAGGCGGATTGCAGATGCTAAAGTCGAATTGTTCATCAGGCTGAATAATATTTTTAAACAAAAAACTTTTGTCTTTTTGAAGCCTAATTTCCACGCGATCTTTTAATCGCTTGTTCCCATTTATATTATTGTTGGCTATTTCTACCGCTCTTGCATCACTTTCCGCACCAACCATATTCCAATTGAAATATTGGGCCGCAAGAATGCAATAGATGCCATTTGCGCCGCTGCCGATATCCAATCCCTTTATTTCAGAATCTTTTTTTATCTTGAATTTTTCAATCAGAAATTCCTTTAAATGCAACAGATAATCTAATCTTCCGGGAATAGGCGGTATAAGATAACCGGTCGGTAATTGGTATTCTTCAAGATCAAAATCTTTTAGGAGAATTGCTTTATTCAATTCAAAAACCGAAAGGGAAGAACTGAAGTCGATAGTCTGCTGCCCATCAGGATTTAGAATGATATGTTCTTTTAAGGATGGATAATGTTTAGCCAGACCTTTAATATCATATCGGTCTGAATATGGATTCTTTGGATGCATAACTGCAAAGGTAGTCGATAGAAAGTTTCAACCTAAAATAAATCTATAGACCTCAAAAATCCGTGAATATGAAATAAAAAATGATTTTAATTCCAATCCGAAAAGCTTTCAAAATAAAGAATGACAACGGTAAGGAAAGAATTTGATTAAGTTACTCTCTAATCCTAATCGGTTTTAATCGAATAACACCAACGGCGTCTAGAATTCTTATGATAACATAAGTCATATCAATTTCGTACCACTTCACCCCGAAGTTAGCTCTGCTAGCGTGCTTATGATGATTATTGTGATAGCCTTCGCCCATCATTAAAAAATCAAATCTAAATAGATTTTTGCTGGTGTTTTTCATTTGAAAATTTACGTAACCGTAGATATGACCGAACCAGTTAATTATCACACCGTGTATGGGTGCCATAAAAAATGTAATCGGCAACAAAAGCCACTGCCACCAAGCGGTTGCAAAGTAAACGAAAAACAAAACGTATAAGGAAATCCAAAGCAACCTAGAGAATCGAGAACCGGCAAACTTATCAAATCCTGCCCATTGTGGGACATTTTTGGTAAACTTCTGATCTACTTCAATACGTTGTTTGTTAATATCTTGATAGATATTCTTGGTCTTCCACATCATTGCAAACATATTTGGGTCGTGAGAAGGGGAGTGCGGGTCTTCAATGGTATCGGTATAGGCATGGTGCATACGGTGCATAATTCCATAGCCATAGGCGCTTAGATAACTAGAGCCTTGAAAAATCCAAGTAAAAATGAAGGTTAAGCGCTCCATGGTTTTAGACATGGTGAACACTTGATGTGCGGCATAGCGATGCAAGAAAAAGGATTGAAAAAACAATCCGCCATACCAAAGCACTAGAACGAATATAACTACTGCCATAACTTTTTTCGCAAAGATACTTTATAGTAACCCTCTAAACAATGAACCTAAATCAACTAAATGAAGTAATCCGTTTTCTTATTCGGCTTAATGCTTGAGCGGTGACGCCGATGTAAGAACTGATATATTTAAGTGGAATTATCCTAATGAGCTCTGGTCGCTCTTTAAACAATTTTAGATAACGCTCTTCTGCAGAGAGATTTAAGAGATATTGTTCGCGTTTAGATTTCAGCAAAAACAGACGTTCTGCCGTTAATCTGCCAATTAGATTACCGATCTGGGTATTTTTATAAACTTCCTGTAAGTCATCGTAGTTAATGCTGAGCATTGTGGTCTCAGTAAGCGCTTGTAGTTGGTAGGCCGATGCTTGCTGGGTCAAGAATGAATCGTAGGCGCTTACAAATTGATTTTTAAAACTAAAACCAAAGGTGATTTCCTTTTCCGGATTTTCTTTTGGAAAATAAAGTCGCACTACTCCAGATTCTATAAATGAAATATGCCTCTCTGTTTCGTTAAGATTTAAGATTATAGACTTCTTAGGAAAAATTCTCCTTTCTAATTTTGAAGTAAAATAGTCCCAATCTGCTTCTGAAATCTTAGCAATCTGGTCTAAATAGGCTTTTATCTGTTCCAATTATAACTTAGAAATTTTTTTAGACTGCTAAGATAAATATTCAAGTTTCTATTTAGGCATTACATTTTGGATATCGACAATGATTGGTGCTATCGTAGCAAAATATCCTCTTTGCATTGATAATGAACTTAACAATCCCTTATTTTCCTAATTTTCTTCAGATTTTAGGAATAGAGCAAGAGAAAGATTTTTCATGGTTATCCGACTCAGTACTGACTCACTATCTTGTTAACTCAAGATATTAAAGACTTCAATTCAAAATAAATAACGGATGAGCCGAGGTTTCGTAAAAGAAGATGATCAGGAAGAAACTCCAATTATTCCGCCGAGGGCCGCATTGCCAGATAATGCAACCAATTATGTTACCCCTAAAGGATTAGAAATGTTGTTGAAAGAAAGAAATGGATTAGAAAAAGAAAAATCTAATCTCGCAACCAACGATGAACAACAAAGACGACGAGATTTGGCCGTAATCGATGGTAAGATGAATCTTTTAAATGAACGGATTTCTTCAGCCAGAATCCTTAAACCTGAAGAACAACCACAAGATGAAATAAGATTTGCGGCTACGGTTAAACTTAAAATAAACAACAATATTCAGAAGTTTCAAATTGTGGGAGTAGATGAAGCCGATATAAAACTTGGAAAAATTGCTTTTGTGGCACCAATTGCAACCGCGATTATCGGCAAAAAGATTGGAGAAAAAATTAACTTTGTACTCGGTAATGAAACTAGAATACTAGAAATTCTAGAAATAAGCTATCTTTAATTATATGCTTCAACTTTTAAACCTCATCTACATCCAAATATCTACCGATGCCCCAAAACCTGGGGACAGTGGTAAACTAGACTTAAATAATGGATTTGATCTTTATGTGATTGTTATAGGTCCTATCATTATGTTGGGATTATATCTGTTATATAAGCGTCAGAAGCGAAAGGATAAGGAAAAGTAAAAGAATACCCTAAAATCACAAAACTACGTAGACCATATGCTTTATCTTTGCAGTCAAACTTTTTAGTTTTGACCTCAATCACAAGAATGTTTATGAAAAATCAAATGAACTACTGTTATTTTTAAATTGCAAGGATTTCTCCAAGGCGATTCTTATTAGGATTGCGGTTGACATTCCCATTATTTTAAGGCATACATACCGGACAGTTAGAAATATGATTGGCTCAATACATCGGAGCATTCTAGAGATTGCCTTATAATGTGAATGGAAATTTTTAGACATAAAGCAATCGGCATTCTTTTTTCAGCGGCCCTTGTAATGTTGGTAAGTTATATACGAGACTATTTTATAATGGAAATAGAAATTGTGGTTTCAATTTTAGGTGTTCTCATTTTTTCCGTCAAATATATTACGAGGTACGGTTTAAGGGCGTCTCTGATCAGTAATTATAGGGCAGTATTACTAAAATAGAGACCTTTAAAATATACTCAGCTCGGAATGGGTCGTTACTTCCTCTAAAAATTTCATGCCCTTAAAAGAATTTCCATTTGGATTTAGCCGCGGGCTCCAGACAGCAATGGCATAATTGCCAGGATATAATGCAACGATTCCGCCACCTACCCCGCTTTTACCCGGCAGACCCACTTTAAATGCAAACTCCCCAGATTCATCATAGAATCCACAAGTGAGCATAAGCGCATTGATCCTTTTACATTGACTTTTTGAGATTATCTTATTCCCATCAGAAACTTTTCGGCCGGCATTTGCCAAAAAGGTAAAGGTATGAGACAATTGTTGGCAATTCATTTCTAAGGAGCACATATCAAAATAAAAGTCCAGTACTTCTTCCGGTTCGTTTTTAATATTTCCAAATGATTTTATATAATTACAGAGGGCTGTATTTCTATATCCGTGGGCTTTTTCAGAATCCGCTATCTTGTCGGAATAAGTAAGATTGGGCAAATCGCTTATATCCCTTACATATGCCAAAAATTCCTCGTGAGCATTATCCAAATGAGTTTTAAGAATGTCACAAATTACAAGAGCACCTGAATTTATAAAAGGGTTTCTGGGAATCCCCATATTGGTTTCTAAAAAAATCAATGAATCGAACTTGGTCCCAGCAGGTTCAACATCAACTCTTGTCCATATTTTTTCATCTAGGATTTCATAAGCCAAAGTCAGCGATAATACCTTTGCGATACTTTGTATGGAAAATTTCTCCGAATAATTACCTATCCCAAAATCAGGGCTATTGAGTGGACTAATATGTGCTCCGAACTTAGAGGGGTTAACGGTAGCAAGTTCTGGAATATATGTCGCTATCTTACCCTTGTCGGCAAGCGAGTTGACGAGTAGATAAGCATTTTCAATGATACTTTTATAATTTGAATCCATGTAATTATATCAATAGTAAGTAATAGCAAGTTACATTTTAGTTATTGAAAGATTTATTCATAGGAGTAACTTTTGAACAAAAGTAAAGTTCATAATAATAAGATGCAGAAGTTTGGGAAGCTTAGAATATTCGGGGTTATCCAATATTATAATTGAACCTAGAAAACTTGCACCTTCTCCATAAGTCCTATCTTTGCAACCAAATAAAACGTATTGAGCTCGTTTACCCAACCGCTTTCCGCAAAATTTAAAGAATTTCTACAATTCTTAAAGAGCACCGATTTCTCTAAGGCGATTCTCATTGGGATTGCGGTTACGCTACCTATTTTACTAGGTTTACAATTAGGACATTTAGAAATAGGCTTAGCACTTTGTTTCGGAGCATTTTGGAGTTCGCCTTCCGATGTAAGTGGAAACTTTAGACATAAGGTGATTGGTATACTTTTCTCTGCTGCATTGGTAATGTTGGTAAGCTTTATCGGTGGCTATCTAAAAGTAGATACCGAAATTCTAATCCCTATATTGGGAGTACTCACTTTTGCCATTGCCTATATTTCGGTATATGGTTTTAGGGCGTCGTTGATAAGCTTTTCTGGATTGCTTGCTCTAGTGCTAAGCTTTGCCCACGATCCAAAAGGATTAGAAGTATATCAATATGCGTTGTTGATTGGGCTAGGAGGGCTTTGGTATTTGCTGCTGACCTTCATCTGGCACAAAATAAATCCCAAAGGACAGACCGAAGAACTTTTATCAGAAACATATGTCTTAACCGGAAAATTGTTACAGACACGCGGTAACATGATTGGTTCTGAAGATAATCTTGAAAAATTACAGTCTCAATGGCACAAGTTACAGGACCAACTTATAGAAAATCATGAAACTTTACGAGATATATTAATTCTGTCGCGGAAGAGTTCCGGTAAGTCTGTTTATCATAGCAAACGCTTGCTGGTTTTTGTTCAATTGGTAGAAATGCTTGAAACAGCAATCGCCAACCCGGTGAATTTTACTAAAATGCAGGCTTTGTTCAAGGCATATCCTGAGTTTATGAAAAGCTTTCAAAATTTAATTTTTGAAATGTCCGATCAACTAAAAATGCTAGCAGAAGCAGGAAGAGACAAAAAGAAATTTCCAAAAAACACCAAACTCAGCTTATGTTTCGAAAATCTCAGCTTAGAGATTACTGCGGTTAAAGAAAATCCAAAAACCGAAAACGTAGAGGGCTTTTTAATGCTTCAAAATTTCTATGAATATGTTGAGAAGCAATTTGAAAAATTGAAAACAATCAAGCGTTTGTTGGGAGATTCTGATGCTAGCGACCTAAATTATCTAGATTGGGAAACTTCTAAAAGATTTGTGGTACCACAGGATTATGACCCGAAGATACTGATTCGTAATTTAAGCTTAAAATCGAACATCTTTAAGCATTCGCTGCGTTTAGCGGTGACGGTCATGATTGGCTACGCGGTGGGAACCATTTTCGATTTTCAAAATCCTTATTGGATATTGCTTACCATTATTGTTATCCTTAGACCAAGTTACGGTCTTACAAAAACTCGTTCTAAGGATAGAACCATTGGAACTTTAATTGGTGGAGCAATTGCCTTCGTCATCGTATCGGTAGTTCAAAACCCCTATCTCTTCGGTACCTTGGGAGTAATCTCGCTGGTCATCGCTTTCTCCATGGTTCAAAAGAATTACAAGACCTCCGCAACCTTTATAACATTGAGTGTCATTTTTATTTATGCCATCATAAGACCAGACGTATTGACGGTGATACAGTACCGGGTTTTGGATACCCTCATTGGGGCATTATTAGCATTTTTGGCAACGCTTTGGTTATGGCCAGCCTGGGGATTTTATGAAATTAAGGATAGCATAAGAAGTAGTATTGAGGCAAATAAGGATTTTCTTTTTCAAATCACCGAATATTACAAGGATAAAGGGAAAGTACCGACCGTCTATAAAGTCTCGCGGAAGCAGGCATTTCTAGAAACATCTAACTTGAGTTCGGCCTTTCAGAGAATGGTGCAAGAGCCAAAATCTAAACAGAAAAACCTTGATGCCATTTATGAAATGGTAACCTTAAACCATACCTTTTTGTCTTCCTTGGCGTCCATGAGTACCTACGTGCAAAATCATGGAACCACTGAAGCTTCCGAGAAATTTAATCGGGTGGTACAGCGAATCAACATAAATCTGGGCAAGGTGCTAGATTCTCTTGATGGCAGGGAAATAAAGAAGAAATTTGTAATAAATGATGAGCCCGTTTTGTTTGAAGAAAATATAACTTCAGACTTAACAGAAAATCAAGATATAAATAAGGTGCTTTCATCTGAATCCCAGAGGAATCTTCAGGAAGCTCATTTAATCTGGGAGCACTTAAATTGGCTGGTTTCTATGAGCGACAATATGCTAAAATTGACCTCTAAAATTAAGTTCGATTGATTTAAATGACACGCTAAATGTCAGCCACAACTTATTGGCACTATAATTGACTACTATAAAGTAATTATTAAAATTAAATATAATATTATGAGTAAAGGAACAGTAAAATTTTTCAACGACACCAAAGGTTTTGGATTTATCACAGAAAAAGGAGTTGAAAGAGACCATTTTGTACACGTTTCAGGTTTAATAGATGAAATTCGCGAAGGTGATGAAGTTGAATTTGAACTGAAAGAAGGAAACAAAGGATTAAATGCAGTAAACGTAACAGTTATCTAACATATACTTCAAGTTTTTAAAAAAAGCCCATCAAATTATTGATGGGCTTTTTGCTTTTAAATGATTTTGAAAAAGTGTCTTAATTTAGTTTGAAGAAGTTCTCGAATGTTAAAATGCAAGAACAGCTTGTTGAAACCTTATTTTTGTGATTAACATAGTCAGGTGGAGTCTGCCTATCCGCAGGGATTTCTAAACCTATACCTAAAGATTTAATTATTCCAAAATTTCATAATCAATATCTAACTTTCTCAAAGCCCGTAAGGCCGTAGCAGAATTTTTATCGCTCACATCCAGTTCCACCGGATCACCTTCAAGTAAAATTTCGGTAAACTCTTGCGCCAATGAATCGCCAACCGTTGAAATCTCCGCAATACACTTAGCAATCGCCCGTTTATCTGGACGTTGTGCATCACAAGACAATAAGTTTAATTTCATGATTTTAATTTATAGGTTGAATATAATGAGATCGCTTCAAATTATTTAAAAGAATGGCGTTGTTCTGCCGTGGAAGAATCATTTAGTAACTGGTTAAATGTTTTGATGGAATTAAAATCCTGGGTAATTTGATCAGAAACCGCAATACCAGAAATTCCACTCCCTAAAATGTCGGTCACATCTTCTGTGGTAATCCCTCCGAATCCAATGATTGGTATCTCAGTATTCAAAATTTCTGTAATAGCTGTAAAACCATTTAAACCCAGAATAACCCCAGTATTTTCTTCAACTTCGCTCTTTCTAAAAGGTCCCAAATAAATATAATCTACTTCTTTGCTGATTAAATTTTCACATTCTTCCAAAGTATTAGCAGTTGCACCGATCATTTGCCAAGTATAAAGGTTTTTTCTAACTACAGTTGGTGAATCATCTTTTTGGTTTAAATGAACGCCATCTGCCTTAACCTCTTTGGCTATTTTATAATGAGACGTAATAATCAATCTAGTTTGAAAATGGGACGTAATTTCTCTTGCTTCTGTGGCCAATTCTAGAAACATCTTCGCCGACTTACTCGACTTTAATTTAGGAAAATCATAAAAACTTAATCTCAACATTTCTGCGCCAGCCGAACAAGCTTTTTGAATATTCTCTAGCTGCTCTGCTTTAGATTTGCCTTGAGAGATATAATGGAGTTTAGGTATCATAGTATTTTATGAGTTGTTTCTAAAATATTTTGATTTTTAAAGTGAAACTGTTTTGGCGTATTCCATAAAGTGCGGTATAAAGCGTTCTAAAACCGGATGATTAGTTTCAGAATAAAGAACATACTGGCATTTTTGAATGCTTTGAGTAATTGACATCATTGCGTTATAGTTTGATGATTGATTTAAAATTAATGTGTCATCAACACTAAAAATTTTTAAGTCCGCCATACTCACTCCATTAGTCAAGAATAATTTATTCATGGTGCCCGGTGTAGAAATAAGGATATCTACCCCCATAAATATTTCTGATTTCTGTACATCGATATGTAATTGTTCGTAACCCACATAAACCCGTAGCGGAGTATACTTGGTGTACTTTATAAATGCATCGTACATTTCTAATGCTATCTCCTTATTTTCCACCAGAACCACAGCTCTTGGAGCATTGCCTACCGCCTCACATTTTAATTTCTGCATTGTGGTAAGAATCATGGTGGTGGTTTTTCCGCTACCTTCAGGGGCAATTCCAAAGAAATTGGTTCCACTTTTTATAATCGGGATACTTTTCTTTTGAAATGGAGTAGGAGTACTGATTTCAAATGTTTCGAGCCTTTCTTTGATATCCGGATGTAATTTTTTAAAAGGAATGGGCATTATGGTGTCAGACAAGGTAGCTCGGTGTTTATATGAATATCAGCAAATATACTACCTGCAAACGACTTAAGTGAACGGACTTGGCTTTCTCTTTAAGGTATGTGGAAAGCTACCTTTTAACGTCCTTCATAATTCTTCCTCTTGAAAAATCTAAAAACACCATCGAGGTAATTAATGGTGGTTAATTACGACTTAGTTTAATCAGCCCGAAATTTCACTTGTTTTAAGTTTTCGATAATCGAATAGGATTTATCTATTGCCAGCTTAAGAAATATGAATGATTATGCTCCTACTTTTGTTGGAGTTTTAGGGCGCTGTTTTAAAACTGATTTAATACAAAGATGAAAATTCAACCCACAAAATATTCCATTCTAGACCTTGTTTTGGTTTCCGATGGAAAGACATTAAAAGAAACATTTAACAATGCCTTGGATTTGGCGCGACAGGGCGAAAAATTTGGTTACACTCGCTATTGGTTGGCAGAACACCATAATGCGGTTAATATTGGTAGTAGTGCAACTTCCGTCCTAATAGGATACATTGCAGAAGGCACCAACACCATGCGGATTGGTTCTGGCGGAATTATGCTTCCTAACCATTCGCCTTTAATCGTTGCAGAACAGTTTGGAACCTTAGCTTCTCTCTATCCAAATAGGATAGATTTAGGTTTAGGAAGGGCACCAGGCACTGACCGAGAAACTGCACAGGCAATCCGCTCGGACTTTATGCAGGCGGCACATTCTTTCCCAAATGAATTGGAAAAAATCCAGACTTACTTTTCGTTAGAAAATTCTACTTCCAAAGTCCGTGCAACTGTTGCGGAAGGAGTAGACGTTCCAGTCTATATTTTAGGTTCTAGTACCGATAGTGCGCATTTGGCGGCAAGTAAAGGATTGCCTTATGCATTTGCGAGTCATTTCGCAACCACTCATTTAGAGGATGCCATTGAAATTTACCGTGAAGAATTTCAGCCTTCAGAGCATTTGGAAAAACCTTATGTAATGGCAGGAGTAAATATAATTATTGCCGATACCGATGAAGAAGCCGAGCGTATGGCAACGTCATTAATAAGAATGATTATCGGAATCTTTACCGGAAAACGTGATTATGTTCAACCTCCAACCGAAATGACGGACGATTTAAAAGAGGTGATGCAACATCCACAAATTCACCAAATGCTGAAATATTCATTTATAGGAACTAAGGAAAAGGTCAAAATACAAGTTCAAGAATTTATGGCAAAAACCCACGCAGATGAGCTAATTGCCGTTTGTAATATATATGACGTAAAAGACAGAATCCGTTCTTATGAAATGTTTTCTGAGATTATGAAGGAGATTTAGTTGCTGGTTTTTATTAGAAGTAGCAGAGGCAAAAGGTTTCTGGTATTAGGTGGTAGGATTTAGTTTGTGGTAGATTATTATGACATTACAATTTTGTCAGTTTGAGCCTGCCTGCGGAATAGAAAGCGTTTCGAAAACGACATTCCCTGCATATACATCATTACATTTTAAATTTTACTTTCTTTTCCTTAACTCCTAACTCCTAACTCCTAACTCCTAACTCCTAACTCATAACTCTTAACTCTTAACTCCTAACTCCTAACTCCTAATTTCTAATTCCTAATTCCTAACTCCTAACTCATAACTCCCAAGTCATAGGTCTTAAGTCTTAAGTCTAACATCTAGTATCTAACATCTAGCATCTAAGATCTAACTACATACTAAAAAAGTCTCAGCTTTAATTCATAATTTTAGTGGAAATCAACTAATCAACCTCTCGCATGCGTAAAATTGTTTTCTCTCTGCTCTTTTTAATTTCATTAGTGTCATTTTCACAAGTCGATAAATCTCTCTACCAAAATCTCGAATACCGAATGATCGGTCCTTTTAGAGGGGGAAGAACCGTTGGCGCGGTTGGCGTTCCTTCTCAACCAAACGTATTTTTTATTGGTGTAAATAACGGTGGTGTCTGGAAAACCGAGGACTACGGCCGCACATGGAATCCAATTTTTGAGGACGCTCCCACCGGTTCAGTGGGCGATTTGGCAGTTTCGCCTTCTAATCCTGATATCATATATGTGGGTACGGGTGAAGGTCTGCATCGACCTGATTTATCCGTGGGAGATGGTATGTTCAAAACAATTGATGGTGGAAAGAACTGGAAGCAGATTGGACTTAATGATATTCAACAAATTAGTCGGGTGATTGTTCATCCAACAAATCCGGATATTGTTTTTGTGGCAGGACTTGGTCATCCCTACGGAGCTAACGAAATGCGGGGAGTCTTTAAATCCGTCGATGGCGGCAAAACTTGGAGCAAAACTCTCTATATAAATCATAACACTGGTGCAATTCAAGTGGAATTCGACCCTAACGACCCTCAAATCCTGTTTGCGAATATGTGGGAACACCAAGAAGGTCCTTGGGAAAATGCAAGTTTTTCTGGTCCAAATAGCGGAATGTACAAATCTACCGATGCTGGTGAAACCTGGCTTAAAATTGAAAACGGCTTACCAACTGCCAAGCAAGGTTTGGGTAGGATAGGGGTGGCGTTTTCAAATAGCAATTCCAATAAAATGTACGCTACCGTAGATGCTAGGGAAAACGGTGGAATTTACAGCAGTGATGATGCCGGCGAAAGCTGGAAACTCGTTACCGATGAGCGCCGTCTTTGGGGTCGTGGTGGTGATTTTGCCGAAATAAAGGTTCATCCTAAAGATGAAAACACCTTATTCATTGCCAACGTTGCTTCTTATAAATCTACCGATACTGGTAAAACTTGGACTTCTATAAAAGGTGCTCCGGGCGGAGATGATTATCATAGAATCTGGATTAATCCTAATCAACCGGATATTATGTTATTTGCGGCTGACCAAGGCGCGGTTATTACAGTAAACGGCGGGAAAACCTGGAGCTCTTGGTACAATCAGCCCACTTCACAATTATACCACGTCACTACCGACAATCAATTTCCGTATTGGGTGTACGGTGGTCAACAAGAAAGCGGTGCCATTGGGGTTGCGAGTCGCAGTAATGGCGGACAAATTTCCTTTCGTGAGTTTATGGGGGTTGGCGCGGACGAATATGCCTATGTGGCGCCAGACCCGAAGGACAATAATATTATTTACGGCGGTCGGGTATTGCGCTTTAACAAAAAGACTGGTCAAACCCAATTTGTCGGGCCTGAGGTTTTGCGTTCTAAAGATTTTAGATATCTAAGAACCATGCCGTTGATATTTCATCCGGCGGACGACAATATGCTACTTTTCGGAACTAATGTGGTTTGGAAAACTCTTAATGGCGGTCAAACTTGGGAACAAATCAGTGAAGATTTAACCAGAAATCAGCCCGAAGTTCCTGAAAGCATCGGTGATTTTAAAAATGAAGAGATGAAAACGATGCGGCAACGCGCCATCGTTTATGCTTTGGCACCTTCACCATTGGATAAAAATATTATTTGGGCGGGGACGGATGATGGATTGGTACATGTTACTACCGACGGCGGAAAAACTTGGAATGATGTTACGCCTAAAAACCTTTCATCTTGGGATAAGATATCGCAAATCGATGCGGGGCATTTTGAAAAAGGAACCGCTTATATCGCGGTAAACGCCATTAGAAAAGATGATATGAAACCACATATTTTTAAGACTCATGATTTTGGTAAGACTTGGCAAGAAATCAATGTTGGGTTGAATCCTTCAGGACCGGTAAATACGGTTCGGGAAGACCATACTCAAGCAGGTTTACTGTTTGCCGGAACCGAGCGTGAAGTTTATTTTTCTGTAAATGATGGTGAAAATTGGCAATCCTTAAGGTTGAATATGCCTGCGTCTTCCATTCGTGATTTGGTAATTCATGAGAATGATTTGGTTATTGGTACCCACGGCCGTTCTATCTGGATTTTGGATGACTTTAGTCCGTTACGAGAGTTAAAGTCGGCAGATTTAAATAGCAGCCATTTATATAAACCATCGGATGCTTACAGGGTGCGATTTAATATGTTTTCTGATACCCCGTTGCCACCCGAAGAACCGACCGGTCAGAATCCGCCGGATGGTGCCTTAATCGATTATTATTTAAATAACAATGCCAAAAAAGTCAGCTTAGAGATTTTGGACCAAAGCGGAAATACCATTAATCAGTTTTCTTCTGAAGATAGAGCAGAAGCCTTGGATTCTACCAACATGCAACACCCTACGTATTGGGTAAGACCTTTTGAAGGGTTGTCGACAGAGAAAGGACATCAGCGTTTTGTCTGGAATCTAAGATACGCCGCTCCCGAAGGAGCTAACAGATCATTGGGAATTGCCGCGGTACAATATAATACCGAAAGTGGCCCAGCCGGTCCTTTCGTAGCTCCTGGTAATTATAAGTTAAAGCTGACCGTAGATGGAAAAGTAAGCGAGCAAACCATAACCGTAAAACTAGACCCACGTTCTGAAATAAGTCCAGAAGCGCTGGATTTACAAACCAAGCTGACTTTAAGCTGCTATAACAATTATATAAAGCTACAATCGATTAGGGAAGCGATTGACAAAAAGATAGATGCAAATTCGGACAAAAAAGAAAAGTTACAAAAATTTCGGGGAGAGGGATTACCGAGCGATGGTGATGTGGTATACGGCAGTATTTCGCAAAACGATTTAGAATCTGAAACCATCGTGGGACTGCAAGAAAAACTTCTTTATTTATTAAATGTGTTGCAAAGCGTTGATGCAAAACCTACCGCTAAAACTGAAGAAGCGGTTAGGATGTTGGATAAAAGAGTGGGGGAGATGGAAAATCTAGCGACAAAATTGAATAATAATTAAGAATTCTTTAAACCTCAATATGCGAATATTAAAACATTTTTTAATCTCCGTTTTTTTGCTAACGATATTTGGTCAGTGTAAAGGGCAACATACCCAGCCAGAGGCAAATTACACATATAAAACTGGGAGTTATGGTGGAACCGGAAAATTTTACCTGGACCGTGAAATCGCTCAGGTTATGGGATATCAAGGAATGACTTGGCTGGAACGTTCCGAGCGTGAAGAGGAAGAAAATACCACCACATTGTTAAAAAATATGGACATTCAGCCTGGAGATAACATTGCAGATATAGGTGCAGGCTCCGGATATCATGTTTTTAAAATGGTGCCACTGGCCAACGCTGGACTCATATATGCGGTAGATATACAGCAGAAAATGTTAGATGCGATAAACGAAAAAAAAGAGGAGAGAAGCATCAGTAACATTTCTCTTATTAAAGGCTCTGAAAACAGCAATAACCTTCCTGAAAATAGTGTAGACAAAATTCTGATGGTAGATGTCTACCATGAATTGTCTTATCCGGTAGAGATGCTTGCCTCCATTAAAAAAGCCTTACGACACAACGGGAAATTATTTTTGATAGAATACCGTGGCGAAGATCCAAATATCCCTATTAAAAAATTACATAAGATGACAGAAGCTCAAGCGGTTAAAGAACTAAAGGCGAACGGTTTTAAGTTAGAAAAGAATATTGATAATCTACCGATACAACATTGTATGGTATTTCAAGTAAAATAACTAAATCTCATTTCCCATTTTTATTTTAACTACATATTTTTAGGCCGATTTCCATCCGATTAAGCTAAACATAGCTTCGTTGGCTGCAGAACTCCATAAAGAAATTATATACTTTTCTTGCTTAAATAAACCAAAATGAAGAATAACCAATCCAACCATCCTAAAGTTTTATTTTTTGATGTAAACGAAACGCTTTTAGATTTAAAAGACCTTAAACAATCGGTAAGTAAAGCTTTAAATGGTAAAGATGAATTAGTGCCACTTTGGTTTTCCAAAATGCTCCATTATTCTTTGGTACATACCGTTGCAGGAACCTATTCAGATTTTGGTGATATTGGAGCGGCTACCTTAATGATGGTCGCGGCTAGCAATGATTTGGATTTATCTGAAGAAGAAGCAAAAAAAGCGTTAAAACCAATGCGGTCCCTTGCTGCACATCCAGATGTAAAAGAGGGCCTTAGCCTATTAAAAGAAAAAGGTTTTAAAATGGTCTCTCTTACCAATGGTACCAATGATGCGGTAAAGGAACAATTACAGAATGCCAATCTAACTCACTTTTTTCATGCTTCCCTAAGTATTCAGGATATCAAAAAATACAAACCTCATACCGATGTCTATCATTGGGCGGCAAAAAAGATAGGATTGGAGCCAAAAGATTGTATGCTCATCGCGGCCCACGGTTGGGATATTGCAGGAGCCCTTTGGGCAGATTGGCGGGCGGCCTTTATTGCTCGAGAAGGAAAACAGTTATATCCACTTGCCCCTAAACCGGAAATTAACGAATCTGACTTGGTAAAAGTTGCTTCAGTAATTATTAGAAGTTAGTTACTCACAAACTTTAGCGCCGTCAGCAATTCTTCATCCTCATATAAGGACAATCTGTTTTTTGAAATAAAATCCTTGATGGCGTCTTCACTAACACTTTCAGACTGAAACATCTTGGAAAAGCCGTTTTTGGAGAGTTTTAATTCGCTAAGCTGACCATCTTTATAAAGGTAATATTCTTCCTTGGTAATAAATTTATTGGACATTCTACCACGCATCGGGTCTTTGGAAGCCTTGGCATAACGCACATCATTATATTTATAAACCGAGAATTTGTCGTTATAAAGCAATTCTAAAATTTTCTTTTCCTTGTTGATTTCCAAGAATCTAAAAACCTTATCATCGATTGCTATTTTAATGATATTCTCACTATTAAAGGTAAAAACAGAAGTTTCATCGTAAAGTGCCTCTAGCGTATTATCGTAAAGATTAATATTTACTTTTTCTAGCTTTACCATGCCTTTGTCTTTTATAAATACCGTCCCGCTTGTATTCCAATCTTTAAAAAAATAGGCAGAGCCTTCGGTCATGGGCTTCCCATTTACAAAACCAAGATTCATGTCGTAGGCGGAGTGAACGCCGAATCCCTCACGCGTAATGTTAAGGTAGTTATTATCTGGTACGGTTTCTTGGGCTAAAACGGGAAGAACGAACACAATTTGGGCGAAGATAAAAAGTAGGTTTTTCATAATCTTTGTATAAGAATTTTCTTCAAGATAGTGTTTAAGATTTATATTTTGTTAAATCAACCTGAAATAATTTCTTACACAAGGCATAATAAAAATTGTAAATAAGGTATTAACAAGCTATTTATAAGTTTTCTGGAAGTAGGAGAGTGCTAATTTTATTTATCAACAAGAACTTCAATTTTAAGTCGGTCACTTCGTTTTCAAACTTCAGAATGAAGAATCAAAAACTCAGATGTTAAGAAGATTTTTCAATCTAAAAAGTCTTTTAAAAAGGTAATACCAATTCAACTAAAACATTTTAATTTTACTCAACTATTGGTGAGTCAAGTATGTCTAAGAAAATTCCAGCTACTACAAGCAATCCGAGCAGAAAGTTGCTCAGTATTATCGGCACTGTTCTGGGCTGGTTTGCGGTGCTCGGTCAATTGGTTCTAATCATTACTAATCGACAGGCAGGCGTTATTGAAACCATTATCAGATTCTTTAGCTTTTTCACCATCCTAACCAATATTCTGGTGTCACTTTATTTTAGTAGCCAAATTATAAACCGTAGAAGTTTAAAATTCATAAAGAACGACTCTGCGCTCACCGCTATTACTGCTTTTATATTAATCGTGGGTCTGGTGTACCAGATTGTTTTGCGTTCTATTTGGGAACCTAAAGGTTTTCAAATGGTCATTGACGAACTGCTACATACTGTAATTCCAATCTATACGCTGATGTATTGGTTTTTGTACGTCAAATTTCAAAATTTAAAGCTTAGGTATCTTTTTGGATGGCTGCTGTATCCTGTTATATATTTCATATTCATCATAGTTAGAGGGCAATATTCTGGCTATTATCCCTATCCGTTTATTGATGTTGCGAGCATTGGACTAACAAAGGTTTTGATTAATTTTATTATACTCAGCGTATTCGCCATGATATTACTTGCTGCCTTATATCTAGTGGCACGACTAAAAAATAAGTAACCATTAATTCTCTATTATTATGAAAATACAGCCCATTTTATTCATTCTTTGTATAGCCCTTTTTACAGCTTGTGGTACCACTAAAGACATGTCCAAAACAGACCAACTTTATAATAATACCTGGGAATTGGAATATATTACAGGCCCGCGGATTGCTTTTGAAGGTCTTTTTCCGGATAAAAAACCGCTAATTACGTTTGAAAAAGATACAAACCAAATTACCGGCAATAGCGGTTGCAATGGTTATACCGCGCCATACGCTTTAAATGAAATGTCGCTTAAAGTTGGCGAGCCAGGCATTTCTACCATGATGTACTGTGGAGAAGGGGAGAAGGTTTTTCGAGATATGATGCAAAAAATTGATACCTATAGCTTTGATGCCGATGGAAAATTAACTCTTAAGATGAACGAGGTTGCAATGATGCGCTTTAAAAAAGTTTCTAATTAATTAGAAATAACATCAATCGATGAAAAATTTATTTCGAATACCGTTCGTGTTTTTATTAGTTCTAAGTTGTAAATCGAAGGTGTCCGAAACAGAACAGATTAAGGTTGAAGATGAAGCGGGAAACTCTAAAATCGATTCAACAGTAAAAGAATCGCGAACTTATTTTTTTGCGACCGGAACCGAACCATTTTGGAGCTTGGATATTTCTGAAGATTTGATAAAATTTAAAACGCCGTCGGATTCAATTTTCTTTCCATATGCCGATCCAATTTTAGCTCAGGACCATATTGTAAAACGTTACGACCTAGAAACGGAATCGAGTAAGATGAATATTCAAATTGTTCAGGTTGAATGTATCAATGAAATGTCTGGAATTGTGTCTAATTATAGAGTGTCTATTTCCTATAAAGAAGGAAATGCTTCAGAATTCAAAAATCTTGAAGGCTGTGGCGATTATAAGACTGACTATCGATTGCATGATTTTTGGGTGCTCGAAAGCTTGAATGGAAAAGCAATCAGCAAAGAAGATTTTAGCAATGAATTTCCAACCATGGAAATCAATTCCACAGAAAATACATTTTTAGGCTTTGCAGGTTGTAACCGGATTAATGGCAAACTGTTCTTTGAAAAAGTATCAATTCGATTCACCAATATCGTCACTACAAAAATGATGTGTGAGCCAACCAATAAGGAAGCGCAATTCTTAAAAGCGTTAGAAGGGATAACTCAGTATTCAATTGAAAATAACCGATTAACACTTTCAAATCCTTCAGGAATTTTAACTGTATTCAAAAAGGTAGATTAGCGCGCAAAGCGTTATATTAAAATTTCTATTTTAACTCCTTCAAAATTAAAGTTTGTTAATAAGATTCAGCTATCATAGACATAAAATTGAACTCGTTAAAAGAGGATGAAATTACAGGAGTTGAATGTACTTTTGTCAACTTCAATATTTACTACTCGAATTCAAATTTATGATTAAAAGATTCCTGCTATTTGTATCAATTATTACATCATTTTTCACACTTAAGGCGCAAACCTCGATCGAAAATCAAGATGAACTTAAATCTCTTTCAGAAAGATGGGATTTAGATAAAGAAAACAGACAAGGTACTTTTAAGCTTGCGTCGTATAGACCTATATACGTCACGGCAGGACGTTGGTCTAGTAACCCTAACACCTTACCACAAAGTGAAAATCCGGATTTCTCCACAACAGTCCCTGAGGAATACAACAATTTCGAAGCAAAATTCCAGTTGAGCTTTAAATCTAAAGTTGCACAATCACTTTTATTTGGCGCTGCCGATCTGTGGGTCGGATATACCCAGAAAGCCCATTGGCAAATTTATAATCCCGGACTGTCGCGGGCTTTTAGGGAGTTAAATTACGAACCAGAACTCATGCTTAATTTCCCTATAGATGTTAAGTTGGGCGGACTTAATTTAAGAATGGCGGGTGTAACCTTTAATCATCAGTCTAATGGTCGTGATTTACCGAGGTCTAGAAGTTGGAATCGGTTTATATTTAATTTTGCTTTCGAAAGTAAAAACTTTCAACTTACTTTAAGTCCATGGTTTAGGCTTAATGATGAAGAAGATGAAAACCCAATGATAACCGACTATATTGGCAATGGAAGTGTAATGGCTATTTACAAACTGAACAAACACAGATTTTACGTCATTGGCACAAATACGTTTACATTTAAGGACAATCGAGGTAGCTTAGAATTTAATTATCTATATCCCATAAATCGCGATTTGAATTTTCAAGCACAGATATTTACGGGCTATGGTGAAACCTTGGTCGATTACAATCATTATCAAACCACGGTTGGTCTTGGAGTGTCCTTTGTCAATTGGTAACTGATGAAGGAATTTAGTTTGCCATTATATTTTGACAGACATTTTTTCTACATTTTTAAATATTTCCACAAAATTTCACATCTCTGAGAATCGCGTATTTTAAAATTTCTGGACCATTATACAAAATAATCGATTCTCAGCATTCACAGAATTTTCATGTTGTTTTCTGATTTTAGATTGAAAATTGTCTTTTACATAATTTCCGCCGTTTAGGATTATGTCATTTAGTTCATAAGCTCGAATTGCTTTTGAGATCTTATCAATACAGAATTTTAATAGATTCAAAAACCAATCGTTTTTACATTTTCATAATTCAAATTATTTAATCCGTAAAAAGCTCAAATTGCTTTTTAGATTTTATCATTACCTATATTGTAATGGATCAAAACCGCAAATTGCTTTTACATAATATCCGTGTCGATATAATCCGCCTACGGCGGAGCTTATATCTGATATTATGCAAAACAGCAAGCTGTGCGCAATTTGCTAATTTTGCCCTATAATGTACCGCGTTATGTAACTTTGCTTTGGCAAAAGCGAAGTTTAAACTTCTACATTTTATTATTTTTTTTCTTCTAAAAACATAGTTTACAATGTTAATGAAACCGCTTGCGGTTCACGAGCACCTTTTTATTAAAATAGTGTGTGCGAGTAAACACTCTTTTTACGAAGCTACGACAAGTGCAGCGAAGCTTTTTTAGCGAAGGAGAATAGGAGCGAAGTGGAATGTGTGTGAAATGGTTTAATTGCTTTATTCTAACTCTTTTTCTTCCCTGCAAAAGGATCAATAGAAATTCCTACTTGAAAATAGCCTGTGGCATCCTGGTTATTCTCGTAGATAAAATCTTGCGTTGGCTCTCCTTTCTCTGTCAGACGATTGCTGATGAAATTTTGAAGGCCACCTTGGAACGTTCCTATTAAATAATCACTAAAACGATGTTCATAAGTGATACCTGATTTTATTTCCAATTGGCTGTATTCAAATACATCTGCAAAACCTGCATTGTCTACATTGACGTAAAAACCAGTACTACCAAACGAGCTGCCTAATGAAAGCCTTCCATTTTCTCCCATGGGTCTGCGGAACAATAAACGTTGTGGCATTATGAAATCGACTTCCCATTTAGAGTTCTTGAATCTGTGATTATAAGTAAAGGTCGGGAAAAATGGTATTTGCGCGGTTGGGTCGATAAATACGATGGCACCCAATGTAATGGTGGTGAGTTCTGTACGTTTCATAATGAATGACAACCCGACCAAACCTTTGATACGTTCAAAACCTTGGTCATTACCATCGACAATGATAGAGGCGTTATAAATAACAGGTTTTTTAAACAAACTTGAAAAATAGGTAGAACTCAATGCCGTTGAAAAATTATGAAAATCGACAATCCCATTTTGTTCAAAGACATTAGCGGTTGATGTATTTTCAAGATTATCAAATTCAAATTCATTGAATTTGTAATTGGCCGAAGCGGTTAAGCTCCATTTACGGGTTCTGTAAACAGGAATATTTGCTGACGCCGTAAATGTACGTTGCCCCTTGATTTCGCCTTCTTGAAAAGCCTGGTCAAACAATTCTGAACTGAAATTCCGATTAAGACTTTGACCATATTCGAAATTTAGAATCCTTGCTCTTGGGGATTTCTCCTTGATGCCTTGAACCGCCTGTTGACGTGTTGAATCGGCTGGTTGTTTATCTTGTTCTTGAGCAATTGTGGGAACGGCTGTTGAAATTATCGTGATTATGGTTAGTGTCATTAATTTATTCATGGGTAGATTTTATGAAGTTTAGTTTTTTGTCTTTTTTTTCAATTTCGTGTTGTAAATACATATTTGATTTTATCAATAAAATCATTCTACGCACTATATTGTGATTATGGCCATAATGACAATAATCAGCAGATATATAAATACCATTTAGTGGATGTTTAAGGATGTTGGTTTTCTTTTTCAGAAAATGGATTTATCGTTTCATTGTGATTTTCATTCTTAAGAAACTTTAATTGGCTCTCTTTAAAAACCATGGTACGATGCGGAAATGGAATGGAAATTCCTTCTTTGTCAAACCGCTTTTTTATGCTTTCATACAAATCACATTTCATCACAAATGCATCTGTAAAATTGCCGGCCCAAGCCCAAGCTCTTAATGTGACCGCAGAAGCATCGAGACCAATGACCCGAATAACTACTTTTTTGACATTATTGTATTTGTCTAGTTCACTTCGGTTATCGATTAGGTTTGGATGGTCCTCACACTCTTCTTGCATGATGTGTTTCGCCAAATCGATATCACTATCGTAAGAAATACCAATTTCAATCCACTGACAGCACAGTCGCTCGCCCAAATCGTAATTAATGACCTTTTCCTTATTGATTACGGCGTTCGGAATTACAATCATTTTGTTCTCGTAATTCCGGATTATCGTATGTCTTAAGGTAATGTCCGTCACATTTCCTACCATGGTTTCATCCAACTTGATGATGTCGCCAATTTTAAAAGGTTTGAAGATGATGATGAACACGCCACCAACAAGATTTGCCAAGGCTTCTTGAGATGCAACGCCTGCAATCACCGCAATGACACCTGCACCGCCTAGAGCCGTCGTCGCAACGCTTCGCATGGAAGGAAATGCCATCAATCCCAACAATACACCAATGAAATAGATAGCAACAACAACTAAATTCCTCAAGAATTTATCACTTGTAAAATCACTTTCAGCCGTTCTCTTTTTTTTTATGGAACGTTCAAAATAGACATTGGCAGAAGACGCCAATACCACTGTAATAATCGCGACAATCCCTAAATAAAAAATGAGATAGAAATTATCTGTGGCGACTTTATAAGAATCTTTATCAATGAATATGAAACTGACGGCAATGATTCCCAAAACAATCCACATCACCCTTAAAATTCTCCTGACAAGAATGACGGTGGTCGCCTCTTCGTTTGGATATTTTTGTTTTATTTTTTTTATCCAAAATCGACATACCAAATTGGACAAAAAGATGAGCAGCAGAACCAATACGACCACAATTGCTGCGTAAATAATGGCTGTTTTATGTTGGTTAAAAAATTCAATCATTTTTGTTTGTTTTTATTGTATTTGTAAATGGCATATAATGGAATAGATACGAAAGCCAATCCAACGATTCCGACATTCAATAAAGTTGGTGCGCCTTGTAAGTGTAGTAATTTGTATAGAATGGACAAAAGTGTGATGGAACTGAATAAGGCTCCAGATATGTAGACCATTTTTTTCAGAGATGTTTATTTTGAAACTTTTCTACTGAATACTGTAATTGTAAATTGAGCTTAAATTATTTTTTTCAAACATTGCAGTGAATTGTTCTTTTGTAGAAGGATTGACTTTAAAAACCACGTGCATATTGGGATTATCGATTAAGGACTCAATAAAAAGAAACAGTCTCTGAATATCAGCTTCTGAATAGCTTTTACTGATACTCACTTCAAGCTTGGGTTTTTTGCTTGCTTTATAGTAAAACATATTATTTATATTGTGGGTTCAAAAACCTTCCAGTTAACCATTACTAACTATTAACCAAAACCTGAAAGGTTTAGAACCATTTAATTACTTTTTCTTAAATTGTCAAGTATGGCTGTGAGTGTTAATCCCAACCCTAGTCCGATTATTGTGCACCCCACAAATGCTAGCGGATTCATTTGTATGAAGAAAAAGCCTATACCTACACCAATTAATAATCCTCCGCCGATGGCCCAAGTATCTTTATTTTTGTTTTTTTCGTTTATCATATAAATTCATTTTTATAATAGTAATGGGTTCACAAACCTCCCGATTTTAATATCAATCAACCAACCATTACGGAAGGTCTGGAACCACTTTTAATGAGAAGTTGAAATCTTTAAATGAGATATCTCCTTTGATTTTTGTTTTGCGACCTTCCTTTTTATATCACCTTTCCAGATATCGATGATGACATACATTACAGGAACAATAATAACTGTGAAAATTAATGAACTTGATAAACCACCAATTAATACCATTGCTAATCCATTTTTCCATTCTGCACCTGCACCCGCTGCAAAAGCAATAGGAATCATAGCAATAACCATGGCAAGTGTTGTCATTAGAATTGGACGTAATCTTGAAAGACCAGCATTTACGACCGCTTCGACACTGTCCATTCCTTCTTTTTTAAATTGGTTTGCAGCATCTACAATAAGGATGGCATTCTTTATAACCAATCCAACTAACATTATCAATCCTAAGAAGGTAAATACACCTAAACTTTCTTGAAAAAGCGCTAGGATTAAAAAAGCTCCAATCATCGCAGTAGGCACTGAAAACATTACTACTAATGGATAAGCATAACTTTCATACAATGCTACCATAATTAAGTATACTAATACGATTGACATTAGTAAAGCCAAGCCCAAACTGGCGAAGGCTTCTGTCTGACTTTCTAAATCGCCACCCATTTCAAAAGTTACACCAGCAGGAAGTTCCATAGCTTCAATAGCGGTTTGCACTTCTGTTGAAACTGTACCAACTGGACGACCAACCACTTGCGCACCGACATTTACACTACTTCGTTTGTTATCTCGCTGTAATCTTGAAGGTCCTGTAGATTGCTCAACTGCTGCAAATTGTTGCAATTCAATCAACTCGCCAGTTGTATTTAAAAAGGTTACTTTTTTAATATCGTCTGTGTTTTGACGGTCAAATTGGTCGAGCTTCACATTGATATCATATTCATTTTCGCCATCTCGGAATTTATATTGTGTGTTTCCTGCAAAAGCATTCTGCATTGTATTACCAACGGTACTCATAGTCAAATTAAGAGCTGCCATTTTATCTCTATCAACCGTTATGGCAACTTCGGGATTTCCACCTTTTGCTGACAATTCAACTTCTCTTGTACTGTTGACGCTTTCAACGGTTCGTTTGACCTCTTCTGCTGTATCCATCAACACACCGATATCGCTTCCTACCAACAAAACCTGAATTGGTCCAGCAGTACTTCCACCAACCATTCCTACGGCGGCTGTTTTAAATTTTACGCCTGGAATTTCTTTCGTGAGTTTGTTTTTGATGTCACGTGCAAATTGTTCTGATGTAATGGTACGTTCATCCGGGCTAATCATTTTGGCGTTTATTTGCGCCAAGTTTGATGAATTTCCGCCCCCGCCAGTACCTGTTCCTACCGTTGAGAATACAGAAGAAACGATAGCGTCTTTCAATAATATAGTTTCCACCGCAAGTGCTGCCAGATTTGTTTCTTCAATGGTGGATTCCTTTGGAAGTTCCAATTCTACTATGAATTCGCCGTTATCGCCATTTTTTACAAATTCACTACCTATAAATCCGAAAATCAGTAAAGAGAGAGAAGCAAATACTAAAAATAATAATGAAAATGCTGTGACACGTTTTCTTGATAATGTCCATTGCAGTAAATCCTTATAAACTTTGTTGACGCCAGTTAAAAAGCTTTCAAAAGCAATTAAAGGTCTGTGTAAAAGTTTCTCTTTTCTTAAGGTAATAACTTCGGAAAAGCGACTTGAAAGTAATGGTGTAAGTGTAAATGAAACGACTAGTGATATTGCGGTTGCAAAAGCGACTACAACGGCAAATTGTTTTAATAAATCTGCGATTAATCCGGTTACGAATGTAATAGGTAGGAAAACTGCAATAAGTACCAATGTGATTGACATAACGGACAGCCCGATTTTTTTCCAACTTTCCATCGCTGCTTCCATTCTGGATTTTCCTTTTTCCATTTCAGCGTGAATTATTTCCAGCACCACAATACTATCATCCACCAGAATACCAACTACCAACGATAAACCTAACAAGGTCATCAAATTCAGTGTGTAGCCCAACTGGCTCATTGCGATAAATGTGGCAACGATTGATACAGGAATAGACACCATTACAATAATTGAATCTTTCCAACTTCGTAAAAAGAACAGCATAATGATTGCTACCAATCCTACTGCAAGCATCAAGTCGAAAATTACGGCGTCTGCCGCTTCCAGCGTAAATATAGAACTGTCTTGTGCTACCGCTATTTTAAGATTTTTATCCGCGTATTCGGTTTCAATTTTGGCAACTTCTTTTTTGATGTCCTCGGCCACTTGTACCGTGTTTCCATCAGATTGTTTAGAGATTGTTAGTCCGATAGAACTAATACCATCAATTCGCGAAATAGTTGTTACTTCTTTTGAGGTGTCATAGACTTCAGCAATGTCTTCAATCTTAACACTTGAACCATTTCCTGTTGTTATTTCAAGACCTTTAATATCAGCTACGTCTTTGAATTTTCCCGAAAGCCTGACCGTTACTTGTTGTTTATCATCCTTAATATTTCCTGTGGGGAAATCGAGATTTGCTGCAGAAATGGCATTTGTAACCTGTAGAATACTTAACCCGTAGGCTTTCAATTTATCTCTATCTACATTCACGCGGATTTCTCGTTCGTTTCCACCAATGACCGTTACTCTAGCAACGCCTTCAATCCGTGATAATTTTTCCTTTATTTCATTGTCAACCAAATCATTAAACGCATTGGCATCCATTTCAGACGAAACTCCCAAACGCATAATTGGCAAATCGTCAAAAGAAAACTGGTCAACCGTCGGTTGGTCCACTTGGTCTGGCAATTGCCCTAAAATATTATTTACTTTTCGTTGTGCGTCTTGCAAAGCTTTGTCTACATCTGCGTTATAAGTCAATTCAACATTAACGATTGAAATACCTTCCTGTGAGGTTGAAGTGATACTTTTTACACCTTCCAAGGCACTTACGGCATCTTCAATATTTGTGGTCACGGAGTTTTCTACTTCGCTTGGCGAGGCACCAGGATAAATGGTACTTATCGATATTTGTGGCGAGGTTATTTTTGGCAATAATTCATAGCCCAAACTAGAATAACTGATGATACCCAATAATGCGATTATTGTAAAGACTACAACGACAAGCGTCGGTCTTTTTACTGCTAATTCTGTAATTGTCATCTTTTAGTTATTTGTGATTTTTACTTTGGTTCCGTTGGTCAAATTAATGATGCCTTTAGTGACTACTTGTTGTCCGTTTTGCAAACCTTCCAATACAGCGACATCGCCATTGATGACGGCGCCAACTTTTATCTTCTGAAGTGTAACTGTGCTATCTCTTACGATATAAACAGAAGGATTTTGAAGACTACCTACAATCGCTTCACGCGGAATAAACATAGCTGCTGTTTCATTAGTTTTTAGTGCATCGAAATTGACTTCCGCAAACAAACCTGCTCTTAATTGGCTGTCTTTTGTGTTGTCCACTTCTATTGTTACTTGAAATTTTCTCGATGCGTCTGCTTTTACACTAATATTGCTCACTTTTCCTTTAAATGTTTCTAATGGATAGACATCTGTTTTAATAGAAACCGCTTGTCCTTGCTTTATTTTAGCAAGGTTATCCTCTGCGACATTGACTTGTATCTTTAACCTATCAACCTGTACAATTTCTGCAATTTCATTCCCTGGCATCACAAAACTAGTTTCTTCAACCATCAATTTATTTACCACTCCATCAATGGGCGATTTAACGACCGTAAAACTTAATTGCTGATTAATTTGAGCAATGTTTGCTCTGGCGTTTTCCATCTGGATTCTGGTATCTTCTAAAGCGCTTTGTGATATAGCCCCAACTTTTAGTAAGCGTTCGTAACGCGCAACATCTTTTTCTGCTTTCGCAAAAGCAGACTGCGCACCACTTAACTGAGAACTTAGTGAGACCGCATCAATTTTTGCAATGACTTGACCCTTTCTAATTTTTTGGCCTTCTTCAACTTTTAAATATTGAATACTACCTTGTGATTCTGCAACTAACATTGCTTCTTCCCAGCCTTTGAACTCGCCTGTGGCAATCAATCCGTTTGAAACGGTTTTTTCGCCAACTGTAGATGTTTGAATAGGTATTGCAAATTCTTCGGGCACCGTTGCGGCTTTCTCGGTCATTTCTTTTTTATTATTGAATAAAGTATAACCGATAGCGCCTACTAGAAGAATTACTCCGATAATGATGATATTTTTAGTTTTCATTTTATGAATATTTAAACTGTAATAGATTAGTTATTTAATGTTGGATTGGCAATTAGTTGAGAGAGTGTTCCGCTTGATTTTAATAATGTAACCTCGGCTACTTTAGATTGCAGTAATGCATTTAGATAATTAGATTGTGCTTGTCGTAATGCAAATTCTGAATCTAATAATTCAGTTAAGTTTGCAACACCTTCGTTATATGATGTTTTAATACCATCATAGTTTTCTTGAGCAAGACTCATATTAGATTCTTGACTTTCTATTTGAGAATTACTTAAAAGCAATTGTTCTTTTGCATCGTCAAAATCTTTTTCTATATTTAGTTTTAGTGATTCTCTGTCAAGTTCTAATTGTTCCGTCGCAAATTCTTTTTGTTTTAAGCGATTGCGACGTTGAAAACCATCGAAGATTGGAATACTTGCTGAAAGTCCCCAGTTTCCATTCCATTGTCCTTGATAAACACTCGTGTCAAAATCTGCTAGTTCATTAGATTGCCCTAAATAGTTATACCCAAAATTGGCACTTAAAGTTGGTAAATATTCAGCCTTAATTAGTTTCTGGTCAATAATAGAAAGTTCTAAAGATTTGTCTAATTGTTGATATTCTAGGTTAGAATCTAAGAGTAATTCGGTTACTAAAGAATATGGTGCTCTATCTTCTAATTTTTCATTTAGAACAACATCCGTAGTCATTGGAATTTGAAGCAAAACTTTAAAAAGACGTGCTTGTTGATTTCTACCAAATTCAGCATCTTCAATTTGAGTTTTTAAGTTCGAACGATTAACTAATAACTGGTTTAGGTCTAACTTTTTGATGATACCTTCTTTATATTTCGCATCCGAGAGGTCAATTAAGTTATCTGTACGGTCATAATTTTGTTGTAAGAGTTCAATTTGTTTTTCAGATACTTGAATCTGAATATATGTTTGAATAACATTTACAATCAAGTCTTGTGTTGTTACGAGTGTTTGTAAGTTTCTCAACTCAGCTAAAGCTGAAGTAGACTTTATAGAACTAAACAATTGAAAATTTAGTAATTGTTGTTGGACATTCACGCCAGCTGTGTATTGGTAGCGATTGCCAAAAGCAACAGAAAGCGTAGTGCCAGGTTCTCCTCCAAAGATTTCTGCAGGAAGTATTTGTTCTTGTAAAGAGAAATTATCTGTAAAACCAGCACTTCCATTAATTTGTGGTAATGCACGGCCTTTAACTTCAGCAATCTGCGTCTGAATAATTTCTTGGTCAATCTTAGCGCTCTCTAGGTTGTTGTTGTTCTCAATCGCATAGTTGATAGTTTCTTCAATAGTGTTGAATTGGATCACGTCGTTTTGTGCGGAAAGCGTAGTTGTTACCACACTTGTGATAAAAATGGCAAAGGCAATTATAAATTTAATCATTTCTTTTAGTTTGCTTAAAATTAGTTAGTTCAGAATAAATAGAACCAGCGAAGATAAAAAAATAGTGTACTTTATTTCTTCCAGTTTTTAATGATTTTAATACTCTCTTTTTGATAATAATCTATAAATTCAGTCAACTCTTTTAGTTGGGCATTGAACTCTTTGCTGTCTTTTGTTCGATTGCTTAAAATGTTTTTAAGTAATTCATTGTAACCTGTCAAACCGCTCATACTGTCCATAAAAGCATTTTGCCACTGGCCCATTTTTGAATAAAAATAGCGTTTGCGGTCACCTGGTTTGGTTTTGTAGCCAATACGTTTCAGCATCAAAAGATTATTAAGGGCGTTACTTGTTGCACTTTTACTTAATTCCAAAGCTTCACGAATTTCGTCAAAGGTCAGTTCTACAGTATCGGCAATGGTCAACAATGCGTTGATTCTTGCAGATGCAGGAGACAATCCCATACTTTCTTGAGCTACTCCGAAACTCTCAATGAGTTCTTTTTGTTTATCTGTTAGTTTGTTTTCCATATCGAGTACAAATATATAATTCTTTTAGTTCTCAAACTAAAGAACTAAAAGAATTATAATAATTTTAACATATTAAGTTTTACCCAGATAGTGCGTTGGCAAACTGACCTCATAAAATTCTGGTAAAACAATAGGTGAGTAGAGCGTCCATATTTTAGGGATCTAGTAATACAGTTTCTTAAGAGTTGAGAGTATACAATAACTTCAATACAATCTTAATGAGTTTCGATGTTTCCTAAAATATAGCATAACGAGGCGTAATTGTTTCCAAAAGTTTATGCAGTCTTGATTTTTTTGTTTCTTTTTTTATCAAGAAAAAAAGATATAATCAAAACTTAAGTAGTTTAAATCTTCAAATTTTATTTTACATAATATTAGTAGTTAAAATTAAAAAAGATTAAATAGTAACGAGAATAGAATAAGTGCTTGAAATTTTATTTTTTTAAAATTTAAGCTCTTATGGCAAGCTTACGAGAATCGCGTAGAAAAAAATATAACGCACAAATACTCAAAGACGTTAAATTTTCAATAACAAACTAAAACTAGCTTTTTAAATGCGCTGGCAAGCGATGTATAATTACTCGTGCATTTCTATTATTTTTTATTTGAACTCGTGAATGCTTCACATTTATGTTATAAAGTAATCGAGCGCTTGGCAATAACAAATCTTTGATTTGTAATGACGAGGTCAAAAATTTCAGATAACTACTTACTGAGTAATTTTAATAACCGCTAATTATAGATACAAATGTTTTATAAATGCTACGAAGCAAACCGCTGAATAGTTGAATGACACAGGTTCTGTAGTTCCTTTAATAGCCTTCGGTCGTAAAAAAAGCTATTACATAATTGCTATCGATATAAATCTAAAGACTTTATATCTGCAACTATGTAAAATAAAACCCAAAAGTTCTATTCGCTATTTTACTCATATAGTACATTTTGCCCTATAATTTATATTATGTAAAATAGAAATATTTGAAGAAAGGCAGTTATCATATTAGATACTGCCCTTTAGTTCTTAATAATAATATTCTTCTTTGGAGAGGTTTCTTAGTTTTTGATTATTTAATCATTCTGCTGGAAGCTTTCGAATTTCAGATTAAATTAATGGATTCATTTAAATTATTATTCAACCCAAATCTTATCAACTAACATTTCAAAAGATTCTTCGCGACCGTTACCAATCAAGATTGCCATATGCGCTAATAATTTTCCAGAATAATTAGGGATATCTAAATCTTCACCGTGGTAAGATGGCGTTAAATCGTTAAAGTTCAATTCAACGGTTTGCCATTCGCCGCTTGTGGAAAATTCGGTTTTATATACATGTTTCTGGTCGTGTTTCTCCTGAACCCTAAATTGATAGTCTTTGCCGTCTCCTTTCAACTTAATCTTAAATTTTGAAAATTTAGAAGTATCGATTTTATCAAAATCTGATTGCATTTGGGAAAATCCACCGTCATTTTCTAAAGAGACCTTACCGGTGAATTTGGCGTGTCCTTCATCATTTATCGACAATTGACCTTGGGACTTCCCTCCCATAACCACATCATCTTCAATTTCCCAATGGTCTAAGGAGTCATTTTTTTTAAAATCGTATAGTGTTTTTTCTGTATTCATAGTCAATAGTATTAGTAATATTAAGTTGAATTTCATTTTTTAAAACGGTTATCTAGCCACTCATATTAAAAATAAACCTTAAGTCGGTTTCAATTTGAACCTATCCGAGAAAAGATTGATGGCAAATTGTATTCAATAGTAAACCAATGATACCGATAGATATTTCTTGGTTTAAATCCGAAAATTTTAAAGACTGATTTTGTATAAAATATTTAATCAATTCATCTTCACATTAAAAACAAAAGCCCGGTATTTTAAAAGTGCTACGAATACAGCTCCTCCCAAAGCTTTTCCTAAGAGCGCCATTGATTCTACGGATAGATAATCGATAAATGTAATTTCTGGAGAAACCGTCATACCTGCTTGCCTTGTTTCTCTTCGCTTTCTTTCTTGTTCACGCTTTTTTTTTCTGAATTGGTCGTAGTGTAATTGTTGAATCTAACTCTTTTCCAGAATTAATAGTAGCACATTCTAATTGATTCTCGAATCTCATTAAAATATGATTTCAGTAAGGGTAAAGACATTTATTGTCAAAGGTAATTTAAAGAAATCTAAAACTATTGATTATAATAAGCACTTATTCTTAGCGTTCTCCTAAAAAATTCTATGCGATACAAGATTTTCTTCGTCTTAATTTCATTATTTTCTTTAGGCTTAAACGCCCAGACTACCCATAAATTTGGGATTACCATTGGCGGCACCAGTTTTATTTCGGATACCGAAGCTTTTACCACCGAGCAATCAATAGGAATCGCCCTTGGACTTTCGGCAAATTTTGTTTTTAATCGTCGCTCGGAACTTACTTTGGAAGCTAAATATAATCGGCATCAGGTAAATTTTAAAGGCCGGCCAACCTTAAACGCACCGTTAGAAGATTTGCAGTTGGTGCTGAAACAATTAGAAATACCCCTCACCTACACCTATAATATTGTAAGCACCGATAATTTTAAGTTCGGATTAAACGCAGGTGCTTCTGCGAATATTTTTTATGAATATGGCGCAGATGATGAAGCTAAAGGTGACTATTTGTTGGACCCGAACAACATCCGGGTAAAACAACTTTATTTTGATACGGACAGTGAAAATATAGGATTAAACGTGTTTTTGATTAGCGGTTTAAGTTTCAAATTTTGGAAAAAAGTGCAACTTACTCCTCGTTATTACTATGGTCTAATGAATCCATATCGCCAGGCCCCTAACGATAATCCGCTATCTAATTACGAAACCCAGGTGAGCTATTACTTCTTGGGCCTTACCTATTATTTATAAGGAAATTTAAGATTCTAAGTGCATAAAAAATCTTAGAAGAACGCAAAAAAAAATTGCAGTTCGGCATTCCTCAAGACCTTACTGCAATTTTTAAATTGGTTAATAGTTAACCTGAAAAGTATTCTACTATTTTAAAGATTCCTGAAGGATTTTTAATTCTCCCTTATATTCTCCTTCAAGTTTTGTCTGATAATTAAGACTATTAATAGCATTTCAAAAATATGCAGAGTTCTATAATTCGCGCCTTATTACTACTAGACAAATAATAGACAAATGTCTAAAAATATTAAAAATGACAAGAATGGTCGCAAAAATCAGAACTCTAGCTTTAGGCATAAAGAATCTGATTTAGGCGGTATGAACTTTTAGACCACTTTCAATATCTTTATCTTGAAGATTACATTCAATGCCTTCAACAAAATACATCTTCATCATTCCTTTATTTTTAACATGAATTTCACCTCGGTAGGTACAGTTAAAATCGTCTTTAACTTGTTCGTAAGTGTCTTCCGAAATATTAATTTTATCTACTTCTGATGCTGCTTCCATCCGAGATGCAATATTTACAGTATCTCCCCAGATATCATAAGCAAATTTCTTTTTACCAACGACACCTGCAACCACTGGTCCAGAACTAATCCCTACCCTAAGGTCAAATCTCGTAGTGTTATCTGTATTATCTATTTTAGCCAATCGCACAAAATCTAAGAATTCCTTCGCGGCTAAAATTAACTTTTGGGCATGGTTTTCTTCAGGAAAAGGTAAGCCGCAGGCACACATATAACAATCTCCAAGGGTCTTTATTTTTTCGATACCATATTTGTCGATTATATCATCAAACTTAGAAAAGTAGTAATCGATACTCTTTACCAGATCTTCTGGAGATAGGTGTTCGGCATGAAGTGTGAAGCCTTTAAAATCTGCAAACAAGACACTCACAGAATCAAATTTCTTAGCTTTGACCTTACCAAAATCTTTTAATTCCTTCGCAGTTTCTTGGGGCAATATATTCCTCAGCAAATGATCGGACCGGTTCTTTTCTCTTTCCAAGATAATATTGCTCTTACGTATAAAGTTATTACGTCTATATAGCCCAAGGGTAAGCATTGCAATTAAAAACACAATGCCAAGCGCAGCAATGGTCACAATTTTTTGGGTCCGCCGTTTTTCATTAGAGATATCTAATTCACCTTGCTTTTGGGAAAGGTCAAACTGCCTTCTAATTCTACCACTTTTTTCTATTTCCTCTAAATTTCTTATACGATCCCGGATATCTATATAATTTAAATGATAGAATAAGGCAGAGTCTAAATTACCTGCTTTATTATGGAGCTCAAAAAGCATGAGATTGGCATCAGAAATCTGGTCTTTTAGGTTATAACGAGTTGCTAACTTTAAACTACGACGTCCATGTTGGAAGGCTTGATCTATGTTGCCCTCAGAACGATATATTTCTGCTAAATATCTTTCGTAAACGGAAATGGGATAGAGGTCCTCATTTTTTATCAATATATCTATAGCGTCATTCAACAATTCCTTAGCTAAATCATATTTGTGTTGCCTAGTATAAACCATTCCAATATTCCCAAGGCTATAGGCCACACCGATTTGATGATCTAGTAAGGTGAAAATCTTTTTCGCCTCCTCTAATCGAACTAAGGCTTTGGAATAATTATCAGCGAAGAATTGCATTTCTCCCGAGTTACTAAGGGCACTTGCCAAATGCAAGGAGTCATTGGATTTTCTAAATAACAAAATCCCATCGTCATAATAGTTCTCAGCCGCTTCATAATCCTTTAAATTTGTATAGGTATCGGCTACACTTATAAAAAGTGGAGGGATTTCATCATTTTGTTCGAATCTCTGGGCCAGTTTTATAGCTTGGAAATAGGAATCGAGGGACTCCGGATAATTTCCTTTCAGCTTCAATCCATTACCACGCTGTAGATAACCAAATATATGATAGCTTGCTAGTGAATCTTCTGCAGCTTTTTCAATCAATTTATCGGAATAGGCTATGATACTGTCGGGGTTGGTCTCGGCTCGAGAAATATGTTTAAGAATGTTGAGTGCATCATCATTCTTTCCATTCTCAAAAATCTCCTTTAAACTGTCGGCGATTTTTTGATCTTGGGCATTCGCAGTTAACCCCAGAAAGGAAATAAAGGAGATAAGCAGTATTCGGCTAAACAAATCCCTCCACATATGTATTATTGCATTTTTAGTTGTGGGTCGATATCATAGGTTTGAGAATAACCATAATTATCAGTTATAGTAAAAATTATATTATATATGTACTCACTACCCCTAACTATATCAGTTTTAGTATGTGCCATAATCATATGATTAACAGGTATTAGAGGATGGAAATCAAAGAAGTCCACGTTAGAATTAACATACTTCATAGTAATACAGACGAGCTCTAACGAATAATCAATTTTTTGTGTTGGATCATCAAAGGATATCATCCATCGGACATTTTCATCAGGTCCAACAGTCGTAGTGAATGGTTTCTTATCTACGCCAAAATCGGCCCTTTTACCTCCACTTTCAATTTTTGTATATTCTGTAATTGGGTTTGAGGTTGAAGATGGATAAGGTTGGTTAAACAATTCATCCACCTTAACGGTAATAAAAATAGGTGCAGCAGTTTGGGACAATTGGGTAATCTCTGAATCTTGCATAGCTAAAAAAATATTGATTAATTAGAATAATATAAATATATGACCATATCATAGTTGACGATATTTATGGTTGCTGATTCATATAAAATCCTATAAAACAACTATTTGAGGAGAGTACTAAAGATAGTGAATTTTCAGTGTAGTTACTAAAAAGACTGTATTATCGATTATAAGGAGGGCAGTTAATCGTCGTGTCCATTAAATTTTCGTTTACTAAAAAGGAGTCCCAAAGGCTTTAATTTATCAATATGTAGCAAGATTACGGTAAGGATTCCCAATATAGGTATAGCTAATATCATCCCAATCACACCCCATACAAAATTGCCCATTATTACAACGACAATAATAAAAAACGGGTGTACATCGACTTTATCACCAATGACAAAGGGTTGTAACACATAGTTTTCCAGTAACTGGGATATTACAAATGTTGCGGTAATACCTATCAAAATTGTTGTAGTCCCTGTAGTTAGATATCCAAAAATCATGGCCATCCCAAATCCTATTATGTTACCTATGTAAGGTATAATTGTAAACAAGGCAGCGATTAAGCCTACCAATATAAAATTACTCACGCCAGATAAGCCTAATCCGACGGAATAAACTACCGCGAGAATCCCAATAAGAATTAATTTTCCTTGTAGATATTGTGTCGCTACCTTGGCTGATTTATAAATGATAGTAGTGGTTTTATCCTTTTCATTATCAGGGCTTATCCGAAGCATAAAATTTTTGAACATGAGCCTATATCTGAGCAAGAAGTAGATATAAATAAATGTTAGAAAATATATACCGAGGAAACTAACCATTTGCATCATCACAGCAGATAATTTTCCACCTAAGTTCTGTAATGAAAGTCCCATACCCGCAGCCTTAGACTCATTTATAGCAAATTGATTTAAATCGTTATCATCTAATGGGGTGTTATTGCTTAAATAGGAACTTAACTCCTCGATTTTAGGCTGCATAGTCTCCTTGATATCAGGCCATTGATTGGTAAAGTTTTTTATCTGATATAGAATTAGAAGAAAGAGACCGAATGAGATTAACATTAAAATAAATGTTCCTAGCAAGGATGAGGCGGTTCTTCCCATAAAAGATTCAAACCATCTACACAAAGGCAATATTATTAGGCTTAATATAATGGCAGTCAATAATGGAGCAAAAAAGCCTTGGGCTTTTATCAATCCTGAGAAGGTGAAATAAATACCAAGGATTATAGCCACAGCTATAAATAATAGTTTTATTATTTTAGATTCTGTCAATTTATAATTCTGAGCCATGCTGCGGTGCTTTCTTTATACTAACCCATGAAGGGTTTTTTCAGCTATGCTTCTCCTCTTGCCGGATAATCCTTTTTTAAGATAAAATCGATTCCTTTTAAAAGGTCATCAAAATGAGGTCGGGCAAACGGAATGGATTGAATATACTCTGCATAAATTGTACGGGCGGGTCTTATAAGAAAAACTCCAGGCTCTATAAATTGTTTGGGCTCATCCTTAATTCCATTGGAAATAAATAAACCCCATTTACGTGCAGTTTCAATAGGGAATCCATATCCAACTGGTATGTCGTCGATATCCCATTCTTCATAAGTCTTCTTGGCGACCTCTTCGGTATCAGAACTCAGCGCAATTATATTGACGCCTCTTTCTATAAATTGAGAAATTTTTGTCTGCAATTCGTTTAAGTACGTTTTACATACCGGGCAGTGCTTACCTCTATAAAAAATAATCATTGTAAAATTTTCCGGGTCTTGCTCGTCCAAAATCCATCTAGTATGATTAACTAATTCTACTTCTAGATTTGGAGCTTTTTCTCTTGGCTTAATCATTTATATAATTTTAATGTTACAAGATGTCACTTTTTTAAAAGGATGACTGTCGCAATCACTGAAAATGTTGAGCCAATGGGTTTTGAGATGAACTAGTTCAACATAAAAAAACCCGTTAGAAAGATTTCTAACGGGTTTATGGAATAAAAATGTTTTATCGATTAGTTCTTCAACGATTCCATATCGATGACAAATCTGTACTTAACGTCAGAATCCTTAACTCTTTGGTAGGCTTCATTTATATTGTTGATATCGATTAATTCAATATCACTTACAATATTATTTTTACCACAGAAATCAAGCATTTCTTGAGTTTCCTTAATTCCGCCTATCAATGAGCCTGCAATACTTTTTCGACCCATAATAAGGTTACCGCCGTGCATTGGCTCTAAAGGTTCCACTGCACCAACCATAACCATAGTCCCATCAATCTTTAACAATTGTAGGTATGGATTAACGTCATGCTTAACCGGTACGGTATTCAAAAGAAAATCGAAAGTTCCGTTGCTCTTTTTCATATCATCGTCATTTGTAGATAACAATACTTCATCTGCACCTAAACTTTTAGCATCTTTTTCTTTCTCTTTAGATGTCGTAATCATAACCACATGAGCTCCCATCGCATCTGCGAATTTAATTCCCATATGTCCTAATCCACCAAGGCCAATGATTCCTACTTTATCACCTTTCTTAACATTCCAGTGATTAAGTGGAGAATAGGTCGTGATACCTGCACATAATAGAGGCGCCACTGCTTTTTCATCCAAATTACTTGGTACTTTGAGTACAAAATCCTGATCCACGATTATGCTTTCAGAATAGCCTCCAAAGGTATGTCCACCAAGATGTTTGTCTTGCCCATTATAAGTAAACGTAGC
This sequence comes from Flavobacteriaceae bacterium MAR_2010_188, assembly GCA_900104375.1. Taxonomy (NCBI): domain Bacteria; kingdom Pseudomonadati; phylum Bacteroidota; class Flavobacteriia; order Flavobacteriales; family Flavobacteriaceae; species Flavobacteriaceae bacterium MAR_2010_188. The sequence goes on along the minus strand of LT629302.1, from coordinate 1,059,790 downwards.
TCCTTTTTCACAGAACTGCTCCATATCTTTTTTACAAGAATTACATTCTTGACAAGAATCTACCATACAACCAACGCCAACAACATCACCTTTTTTAATGTCGGTTACATTTTTACCTACTTCTAGTACATGACCTACAATCTCATGTCCTGGCACAACCGGATAAGTTGAATTTTTCCAGTCATTTTCTACTGTATGTATATCACTGTGGCAAACACCGCAAAAAGTGATTTTAATCTTTACGTCATCATCTTTTACTTCACGTCGCTCAATCGTCATTTCCTTTAATTTGGAATCTTTAGAATCTGCTCCGTATGCTTTTACTTTACTCATATATTTCTTTTCATTATTATATTAATATTCTGAAATTTAGGTATTTATCCTAAAATTGCTAATTTGAATTCTTAATTAGTCAACAAATTCCACTTCCAGAGAAATATTCGCATTCAATAATTTTGAAAGCGGACATTCTTTTTTGGCTTTCTCAGCCACTTTTGCAAAATCCTTCTCGTTCATTCCCGGAACTTTTCCTTTAACGCTTAAATCTATTTGGTTGATTTTTCCATCTTCAAAATGAACCCTTGCTTCGGTATCCAGACTTTGCGCAGTATGTCCTTCTTCTTCTATAAAGAATGCCAGCTGCATGGTATAACATCCGGCATGTGCGGCGCCAACTAATTCTTCTGGATTCGTTCCTTTTTTATCTTTGAAACGGGTTTTGAATTCATACAATTCGCCGTTTAATGCTCCACTTTGAGTTGATATTCCGCCTCGTCCTTCTTCTCCGCCACCTTCCCAGTGTGCAGATGCTGTTCTATTAAATTTCATATGTTTTATGTTTATTGGTTAATATTTTTTTTTAAACTTAAAGTTACTTTAATTGGGAATCAATTCACGAGTTTTTGCTTCGTAATCCGTGTAGCCTTTTTTACCGGTGGTATAGAAAGTATCCTTATCCCAGTCTGATGTTTCTATATCTTCCCTGAATCTTTCGACTAAATCTGGGTTCGAAATATATAATTTCCCAAATGCCACACAATCCGCATTGCCATTCTTTATCACTTTGTTTCCTTTTTCTTGATCAAAACCAGCGTTGATCATCAGATTTCCTTTATACAAAGGTCTATAATGTTTCGCAATTTCTGATACTGCATGAGGATTATCGGAAACATCGGTAAAAGGTTCGGAAAGATGAATGTAGGCCAATTTATATTCGTCACTTAATTTTTTGATGATATAATCGAAAGTTGGAATGGTTTCTTCATCTAAGGTCATTCCGAAAGTTCCGTGTAAGGACGGATTAAACCTTGCTCCTATTTTAGATTCTGGTAATACTTCCTTTATTCCATCTAAGACTTCAAAGAAGAATCTTGCTCTATTCTCTTTACTTCCCCCATATTTATCGGTACGCTTATTACTCGTCGCATTAAAGAATTGGTGGAATAAATATCCATTAGAAGAATGAATTTCTACACCATCAAAGCCAGCTTCAACTGCATTTTTAGCAGCATCGATAAATTCTTGTTTGGTGATTTCAATTTCTTCTAAGGTCATTTCTTTAGGTGTTTCCGTTTTCTTCTGTCCATCTGGAGTATAAACTTCAACATCTGGATTTAATGCGGATGGTGCCCATGGTTTTTCACCATTATGAAAGTCAGGATGAGAAATACGACCCACGTGCCAAAGCTGGATAAAAATTCTACCTCCAGCATCATGAACAGAATCAACAACTTGCTTCCAACCTTCAACCTGAGCCTTGGAATGAATTCCTGGCGTATTTATATAACCTACAGCTCTTTTAGAAACTTGAGAACCTTCTGTAATTATAAGTCCTGCAGTCGCTCTTTGAGAATAATAAACCCCTTGTAAATCTTGTGTAGGAGCGTTTTCTTTATTATTGGCTCTACTTCTGGTCATAGGCGCCATAATTACCCTGTTTGGTAATTGTAAATCGCCAAATGTTATTGGTTGTAAAAGTGGTTGATCGTTATTCATTATATATCTTTTTAAAATTGTAAAATCGTTTGTAATTATTAATTACAATATACTTCTAGATATATGAATAGCGGTTGATGTATGTTAGGAAGCTCTGTTAAAGTTTGTTAACCAAGGGTTTCCCGTCTTATCCTACTGAGGCTCTCTGGTTTTATACCAAGATAATTAGCGATATGGTAGTTAGGAACTCGCTCTGCAATGCTCGGATATTTTTCACAGAATTTAAGGTATCTTTCTTTAGAATTTAGTTGAAGAGTAGATAGTACGCGTCGTCTTAATGAAATAAAGGCGGCTGTGGTTTTTAATCTGAAAAAGCGTTCGAACTTTGGTATTCTTTTATATAAAATCTCAAGAGCCTCTCGGTGTATTCCTAAGAGATAGGTATCTTCGATTGCTTCAACATAAAGATTTGCGGCTTCATTATTAAAAAAGGCTTCAAAATCACTTATCCACCAATCTTCAACCGCAAATTGAAGGATATGCCTATCACCAAAAGAATCCATAAAATAAGCTTTCATGCAACCTTTTACCACGTAATATTCATAATCCACCACATCTCCAGGTACAATTAAATTGTCTTTTCTAAGAACAACCTGCTCGCTGAGGATACTTAAGAATTCTTCTAACTCTTCATTGGTTAGGTCAATTTCTTTAAGGACATGATTTGTAATTTCTGGATATCTCGGTGTACTCATTAATCTCTTCGACTGAATTTAGCAGATTATAAAATTAAGGATTTATACGAGTAGCGATTAACTCAATTTAAGTAAATTTTTATTTAAGTTGAATTAAATACTTGAATTAACCTAAACCAGCGAATTTATTCGGATACAGAATTCCGTTTTTTAATTGAAAAAGATTGGTGAAAGGATCATCTAAAATATCTAGATGTCCATCTAAATCAGCATATTGAATATTTGGTCTAGAAAGCGCAAAATGAAGACCGGCCGAAATTCCTAATCCACATTCATCGATACAACCCACCATCACTTCTAGATTCGCAGATTTTGAAACCGAATTAATATGAAGCGCTTCAAGAATACCACCAACTTTCATAATCTTAATATTTACCATATCGATTCTTTCATTCTGCGCCAGCCTAAAAGCATCCTTTAAAGTCTTGATGCTTTCATCTGCCATCACCGGAAGGTTTACCGCATTGGTAATCTCTCCCAGTTGCAACTCCTGATTCACTTTGGACGGTTGTTCAAAAATTTCAATCTTAGCATTTTTGGTACCGTTTACAAAATTGACGGCCTGCTCTACCGAATAACCTTGATTACCGTCGAATCTTAAAGTTAACTCTGGATATAGTTCTCGGATTTTCAATATTTTTTCGATATCCTCTTCATAAGAAAGTCCACCTTTAAGCTTGATAATGTTAAATCCAGCACTTACAAATTCTTTGGATTTTAATAAAGTTTCTTGAAGTGGTAGTATCCCTATGGTTATGCTGGTAGCAATACTCTCTCTATAGCCACCCAAAAATTGAAAAAGAGGAACTTCCATTTTCTTGGAGCATAAATCCAAGAGAGCCATATCCACCATCGCAAGCACGGATGGATTTTTAGGAATTAGAAGCTTTAATTCTTCGACGATATAGACGTATCTAATCGAATTTTTCCCCTTTAAAAATGGAACAACGACATCTTTAATGATGAGTTCGGCCTCATCAGGATTTTCGCCGGTCACCTCTAAATCGGGCGCCGCGCATCCACGGCCAACTAAGGAATTCTCAGTTTCGAGGTTAAGGATAAAGTTGGTGGTATGTTCAATGGTTTCGTAAGCAATTGTATATGGCTCCGAAAGTTTAAGGTTTAATCTTTCAAATTGAACATTTACAATTTTCATTAATAACTCTTTTGATAAAGGTCGTCTAAAGGAGTATTCTTAATGGATTCTACAAACTTCACCATATTACTAATCATCACTTCCCAAAGAATTTTTCCTTTTTCTGCAGTACCTTTTGTTGCATCCCCCATGACTCCACTTTCTGAAATCTTATTGGTCCGTACATACCAACTTACACTTTGTTCATCATCAAAATCTAAAAATTTACTCCCGAATTTTAGGGTTGCATTTTTGGCCTTATCCATTTGTACCATTTCTGGCCTTAAAGCAAGACTGGTGCTTGTTTCAATTTCGCCGGCATGGGCATCGTTAGGAGTTTCAATAAGATTAAAAACATCGTAATCACTGGTTTCACCTGTATCTACACAAACAAAAATCTTTGCATCCCGATTTATCATCTGCGCTGCATAATTGAGCGTTGGCGCATTATCTCCGTGACCGTTAAGGATAATGAGTTTTTTAATCCCATTTCTCGCCAGGCCCATACCTATATCATACACAAATTTTGAAAGAGCTTCGTTGGTAACACTCAAAGTGCCTTTAAAATCTTCATGATGGTAAGACACTCCAAAAGGAATCGGAGGCAAAACCAGTGGTTTTGGTTCTTCACATCTATCCGCAACTTCGTAGGCCATGTACTTAGCATCAAAATAATCGATATCAACCGGAAGATGTGGTCCGTGTTGCTCAATTGCGCCACAAGGTAAAATAGCAGTATCTACGGTTAGTAAGTAGGCTTCTAGTTCTGGCCAAGTCTTCTGCTCCCAAAGGAAACTTGCTCTTTTATATGGTATGTCCATTTTTCTTATTTAAGAAATAAGGAATATTTTCTATTTCCTTATCGAGGTCAAAGTTATGCCATTTCCGTTCAGAAAGTTTAACCACGCCATCACTATATTTTTGATAGATTTTAAACAATGGTTTTCTGATGTGCTTAGGTAAATCTTCAAGATTACTTCGCTCTATATCAAAGCGTAATTTGGTTATTTCAGGATGTTCTTTTGCAAGCTTATTGGTGTGTTCATTCTCTTGCAGCAAATCCCTTTGGTCTAAAAGATAATAAAGTTGAGCCGCATCTGACCCAATCTGCTTAACGCTCTGTTTAGATAGAGCGACCAAACATTTTTCAATTTGATTGTCTGTATACCCGCATCGCTTCGGGTCTTCATCTAATGCTTTTAACATACCGACAATCCGTCGGCATTTTTCACAGTTTCCACATGGAAGCATTTTTCCATCTTCTTCGTGCGCTGCGTGACAAGAGACTTGTAATTTTTGAAGGTCTGGATATCTCTTCACTAAAATCTTTAAAATTAACAATTCTGAAAGACTTCGTAAAATTGAATATTGATAGATGTCCCAACCTTTCTTCTGATAATATCTGCTTAGAGCATTATCAAAATATTTGCTTTGGTCATAAATTGCGTTGTAGTGAGTAATACCTTCAATATTTCCTTTAACGGTGGTATCGTATTCATTACCAATAAGAATGTTTCCTAAGCCTTTTTTTCTCGCTATCGGTAACACTCCAAATAAAAACACCGACACTGTCCAAAGTCTAATTGGATAAATATCAGCTCTAATCGACTGGAAATTCTCTTTAATAAATGGCATTTGCTTAACCATCCAATTAAAGATTCGGTCGCTATTGCACCAAGGTTTTGCTGTATTTGGTTCGCTTTCCTTAAAATTATTGTGCGCGTTAACTGCGGTAAACCAATGCCGTCCCGCCTCATTTATAAAAATAGGATGCGCTTCCCCAATTTCTTTAATTAGACCATAAGTGAGCAAACTGTCTTTACCACCACTACTTAAAATGGCATATTTGTTATAATCAACCGCAATTTCAGAAGTTCCAGGGTTTAAATCATCAAAATCGGAATTTATAAAAACCAGTTCTGAAGCAGTATATTTCTCTAGTTTTTGCGGTTTAAGTGAATCAAAAGGAGGTTTTAAAAATTCATTTTTCTTCAAAAACTTAATCGCATAGATTTCTCTGGAAGTATTTTCCAGCATATCCAACAAAAACCTTTTATCATGGGTGTCAAAAATGCCATCTAACTCAATCTTTTCAAAGAAAAGCCCGTAATTAAGAGCCACTTGGGCCACCATCATCGACGCAAGGTTTACATCTTCCCAATTCTTCTTATTAAAATAAACTTGATTATAACTATAAATCAATTCATTCTCTACCGCACTTCCATCTTCTTTTATAATGGTGTAGGTCGCCTTAACTCGTTTTGGTTCAACTTTAAGATTGTGAACCATTAATTTTGGAAATACTACTAACGATTTTATATCGCTCATTTAATTTTGGCTTTTAGCACATTTATTAATTCTGAAGCTCCGTGCGCAAGAACGTCAAAAGTCGGTAATCCGGTTTCTTTTTCAATTTTTTCACAGGCTGGAAGAATTTCCTCTGGCGACATCTCTTCGTGATTTACGGTAATTGCAATGACTTTTCTTCCCGAAATAACTTCAATGGCATTAATCTGTTCTTTTAGAGAATGAAGTCTATAACCTGGAAAACCATCATACTCAACTCTTTTTGGAGCATGTTGAAGAATCACGTAATCTGGTCGTCCTGCCGCCAAGATTTCGAATCCACCCGGATAAGCGGGATTCATTAGACTCCCCTGCCCTTCTATAACAATCACGTCGGGATGCTCTTCATTGTAAGCACTTACAACCGCATGCTCTATCTCGCCCGACACAAAATCGTTAATACAGCTATCCATAACCATTGAGTATTTTGCACCTTGCATCCAAGCAGTTTGGCCAGTACCAATCATTTCAGCTTTTAAACCAGCATTCCTAAAACCATGAACCAAAATCCAAGCAGTTGTGCGTTTACCAATGGCCGAATCCGTTCCGAGTACCGCTAACTTTAAGCAATCAACACTCTCGATATCGCCCGTAAAAAAGTGAAGTTTGTCGCGGTCTGGAGTTTTTCTCACATCCCGGATTTTTACATCCTTTGAATTTGCTAAAGCTACCATATCTGGATCGTTGCTTAAGAAATCGTGAAGTCCACTATCAACATTCCAACCCATTTCTAGAGCTTTTTTTATTGAGCCTTTCGCTTCAGATGGTAAACGTCCGCCATCTGGGGCAAGCCCGATGACTAAAGAACGGACACTTATATTATTCGAATTAAAATTTTCCATCGCACTATCAATATCCTTAAAAATCGGAATGCCGTTCGGATTATTATCCAAAACCTCACCCGCATCTTTGCCGGCATAATTGCTATCTAGAACTCCGACTACATTATATCTTTCAGTGAATCTTACTAATCCGTGAGCGGTCTTGCCGTTTGGAGTATTAAAGGCACCTTGGCAATAAACCAAGGCATTGCCATCTATTGTTTCTTTCATAGTATCAATTAATATTTTGCTGTTAATATTGCGACGAACCTATCTGGCTCAAAATCCAGTTTTTCGTCTAATTCTAATAGGCCAATTAAACCAGCAGTCGATGCGGGTAAAATTCTTAGACCTTCTTTTTTTAAGATGAAACTGCTCATCTGTATCATTTTCTTATCGCTAATGTTGAAGGCTTCGCCATTGGATTCACGGAGCGCATAAAGCGCTTCTTCACCATCGAAACTGTGCCAATTGATCAACGGCTCATTGTATTTTGTTTCTTTGATAGCTTCAGGGTTTAGGTCCTTGCAATAATCTAATCCTAATTTGAAGGATTCTATAATCGGATTTTTTTTAGTTGAAGAAGCCGCTAGCATTTTAGGAATTCTAGACGTTTTTCCTCTTTTATATTGACTTACAAATCCTCGATAGATTCCCGCAAAAAGGGTTCCGTTAGACACAGGTGCGGCACAATATTTTGGTGCATCTCCTAACTCCTCTACAATCTCAAAAGCTATTTGCGAATAGGCACTAATTTGAATCGGTGTATTTGCACCACCCGGATTGGCATCGTACCATTTGTGTTTTTCGGCATCAATACTGCTTTGTTTAACCACATCTTCATAACTGCCCGGAATCCGGATTATTTCCGCATTAAGTTCTTGCATTTCCTTGATCCTATCGGTATGATACGATTCTGGAATATAAATTTTACAATGTAAACCGGCAAGATTTGCAGCCAGCGCCATCGCTACTCCATAATTTCCACAAGTGGCGAGAGATACAATGTCGTATCTTCGCCTCAGGGCATCGTAGACTTGGGCAAAAGCAATCCGGTCCTTTTGGGTACCGGTAGGGTTATCGCCTTCATATTTTATATAAAGCTGACGAATATTAAACTCTCTTTCTAGCGTTTTTACGCGGTTAAGCCCCGTGTCACCAACCTCTAGGTTTATAATATCCTCGTAGCTTTCTAAGCGGTCGATAAGAGATTTACTGTCATCCTTAACGAATTCACTCAACTTTAAAGTTTCGGCGGAGACTTTGTTTTCCGACGATTTTACTCCATCTCTTAATATCATTTTTAACTTTTATCGTACTATATTATACTACAAATTTAACACACGACAAACTGTGGAGACCTCTTTTAACTTAGTTTTTTGAACATCTTTAGTACTATTTTCTTTGGCAATTTTATCTTCTTCAATTTCATCTTCCTTAATTCGAGATTAAATATATTGGACACTTCAAATTAAATCAATTCATATTTCCTATTTGGGTAGAAACTACCATTAGTAAATGCAAATGAGTCAGTCTTAACTGATGAGATAGGATTATTTTTGTGGATTATTTTGCTAAACGTTTTAAATTGAAAACTTCAAAAACAGAAACCAGTGCAAATTCAAATTAAAATATATACATCAATATCCTTAAATTATGGAAAGAGTAAAACCTTTTGACTGGCACCGAATATTTTTTGGTGACGAACAAGCTTATCTATTTATGTTAGAGATTGGCTTTAGGGTAATTTTTATCTACGTTTTTACCATCGTACTGATGCGTTTTATGGGGAAACGCGGTAACCGAAGTTTATCGGTTTTTGAAAATGTGCTTATTATTGCCCTTGGTTCTTCTACTGGCGATGCGATGTTCTATCCGAATGTTCCTCTATTCTACGCCTGTATCGTAATTACGATTATTGTGGCTTTAACTAGGATATTGCAAGAATGGCAGCTGCGTTCTAAAACGGTCAACACTTTTTTAGATGGCTATCCGATTATGATCATTAAGGATGGAAAAATCCGTGAAAAGGGACTTAAAAAATCAAGAGTGAGAAAAGATGAATTTTTAGGAATGTTGAGAAATGAAGGCATAAGAAATCTTGGTGAAGTAGAATATGCGTTTTTTGAACGGACCGGAGATGTAGGAATTTTTAAATTTGAAGAGAAGAAGTTCGAAGGTGAAACGACCTTTCCAGAAAATATTGATAAAGACTAAACAAAGACTACAATCAGTGAACTAAGATTCTTAATTTTCTAAAAAATAGCTGCTATGCAAAATACATCTAAAAGCGCGGGAGACACCACCGTGACTGAATCCTTTATGACTTTTTACGATAGGCTTATAGAACAATTGCCCAGAATCGGAATGGGTTTGTTGATTATTGTCCTCGGAATTCTAATAGCTGGTTGGACCGGTCAATTTGCAAAACGCCGTATTTCTGCACATTCTAAAGATCCTTTGATGAGTCGATTTTTGGGCCAAGCAATAAAGTATATCCTAATAATTATTTCAATCATGATTGCGTTACAAGCTGCAGGGTTGGGCGGCATTGCAACTGGAATTCTTACCGCTGCCGGCGCAAGTGCCGTCGTTCTTGGATTTGCCTTTAAGGATATAGGCGAAAATTTTATTGCCGGAATCATCCTTGCATTTAATCGACCTTACGATGTTAATGATACAGTATCGATTGGTGAAAATTTCGGTAAAATTAAGGAACTTTCATTTCGTTATACAAAACTGAAGACCTTTGATGGACGTGATGTTTATATTCCTAATAGCGATGTATTGACCAAACCGGTAACCAACTATACCGAAGATGGTTTTTTTAGATGGGATTTTATCGTAGGTATCGCTTATGAAAATGATATAACAGGTGCTAAGCAAACAATTTTAGATGCTCTGCGGTCCGAGCCAGACGTTATGGAAGATGAAGATCATGTAAATTTTGTTGTAGAGGAACAACTTGCAACCAGTACTGTAAATCTTAAAGTCTACTTTTGGGTGGATACAAAAGATTTTAGAAGAAGTGCATTAATTACCAAGGGTAATGTGATTAGAAGAGTCAAAGAAGCACTAGCCGAAAATGGTTATTCAATGCCGGCAGACATTCAAGAAATTAAATTATACGGCGCTGAAAGCGATTTTAGTATTAGGCTAAATCAGGTTGAAGATGATAAAGGTTTAAAGCCTAAAGCTTAAGTTAAAAAAACTTCAGTTTAAACAAAAATTAAAATGAAGGTAAGAACTACACCTACTGCGGTAAAGATTAATCCTTTTTTAAAGATATCGGATTTTGGGATAAACATATAAAAAGCTGAAATCACAAAGAACAACAGTGACACTCCAAAAAAGATATTGAGAAAATATAAAGGGGAGTTAGTGTTTGCCTTATGGAGTTTTGTCATCTTAGAAAGAACAAAAGGTAACTCATTTTTAGTTTGAATAAGTTCACCTGTACTTCTGTTGTATGAACCAGAATTGAAATATACCAGGTTACCTTCCTCCTTTTCGATTTTAAAATTCCTAGCTCTTATTGTTTTACCGATTTCTTCCGAAGAAAGACCACTTTTAATTTTTGACTCTTCAACCTTTTCAATTTTTAGAAAATCTGTATCCCTAAAGATTAAAACAATTCCACTTACAGAATACATAAGCATGATTCCCGCAAGGAAATAACCTAAATAGCGGTGAATGATTCTCATCCACATTCCAGTTGATTTTTTGCGTGGGGTATTGGTTCTATTGGCGATCATGGGTTTTAATTTTGAAAAGGCAAAAATGAAAAATATTCTGAGAAATACATCACCTTCACTCCGAAAAATCGAGGCGAAATTATATGGTGATTTTAGGCATACCTCAATAAGACTTTTCTTTCTTCGGATAGTTTAATGAATTTTAAAATTCTTACTCTTCCACTACACTAATAAAGAGAATAGGTGGTTTTTTTAAGTTAAGCTTCATCTGTTTTATAAATTAATTTTGAAAGACCTATAATTCAAACTTAATAAAACATCGTAGCAATAAACATCTTTTGGTTTAAACGGGATTTAAGATTGGTAGATAATGATGCGCTTTTCGCCGCAGCTCAATCTCCTTATCCACTTTTGCTTGTTTATTTATATGAACCTACGTTACTACAGCACGACCAATGGAACCGAGCCATAAATTTGATTAAAAAGAAGAAGAGTGAGGAGAGTAGAAAGTATTTAGTTTTGAGAACAAAGAACAAAGAACAAAGAACAAAGAATAAAGATTTAAGATTTAGGATTTAAGATTTAAGATTTAAGAAATTAGAAAATACAATTAGGACTTAAGACAAAATTTGCTGTTCAGAAATTATGTTATAATAGAATTATCTAACGTTTTTGTTTATTTCAAAAATGACTCGAATAAGGTTTTTGACAGGATTAAACTGACAATGTTTTATATCAATAGAATTCAAAATTCAAAAACCAGAAACCAAAAACCAACAACTATCAATTACGTTCTAGCTCATCACTCAATAGTGATTACTCAAAACTATACAAAAACAGCTTCAAAAATGACTCAAATAATGTTTTTGACAGGATTAAACTAACAACGTTTTAATATCAATAAAATTCAAAATTCAAAAACCACAAATCAACAACTAGCAATTAGCAACTAGCAACTAAAAACCAACAACTTAGATTAATCCTCATCGATCAATCCTTGTCCTTCAATATATGGTGCATTCGCTTTTTTAAGGGCAGCAGAAACTGCGGTGATATCGTTTGCTACAATTTGTCTTAATTCAGATTTAATTGAACTCAATTGGTTTTCAACCCTATCTAATAAAAGTTTGTTTTCTGCAGTTGGTCCATAGGTATTTCCAAAAGCGGTCCATCCTAATCCGCTACCATCACTAGCGCTAATGTTCGAACGTTCGCCAATTTCTTCCTTGATTTTATTTCCATTTAATTTCGTATCTAAATCCTGAAGTTTGGATTTTGTTGAAGCAATCTTGCTGTACACGTCTGCTGGCACATAAACTTTATCCGCAGCTCTTTTCATCGCATCAATAAGTTTAAGATTATGTTCCAATACATCAGAGGTTGCTCTTAAATCTTGACGGTAATCATTATAGCTGTCCAGAAATTCATTCATCTCTTCATAAGATTTTCTTGGAAGAGAACCTTCGTATAAAGGCTTCACATTAAATGTTTGTGGTCCTGCCAAAACAGTATCCTCACCATTTAATCTCTTCATCACTGTAACGGTATATTCTCCTGGAGTGGCCATTATTCCGCCTCCCCATGATCTTCCTACTCCTCGGCTTGGTGCGTCTAGACGTTCCCCAGTTTTATCGGCAATCGTAAGATTCCAATTTACTCGGTTGAATCCTTTTTTATTTGTTCCGCTTACGGTATTGATAATATTTCCTTTAGCATCCTTTAACAACAACAATAAATTGGGTCCGTCTTCTCTATTTTCTTTTTGAAGTGCATCCCAACCCGGAAACGTCATATCTCCTTCTTTTTCTTTTTCAGAACGCACATCCTTCATAGACTTGTATTTTTCTGGCATATAATAAGTAAAGACTGCACCAAAAGGTGGATTCTTTCCTTTATACTCATTATCGCCCTGACCATATAATCCATCTTTCTGCTTATACCAAAGTGCATCGGGAGTATCATAAAGCGTCAGTTCTTTCGTCGTGGCATTTTCATCAAAATCTCGAATTGGCGAAATATCATCAAGAATATAAAAACCTCTTCCAAAAGATGCGCCGACCAAATCGTTTTCATCTTTTTGGATGGTCAAGTCCCGAAATGCGATAGTCGGTAAACCACCTTTTAATTGAACCCAATTTTTTCCTCCATTTTTAGTAACGTAAATTCCGTTCTCAGCCGCTGCGAACAGTAAATCTTTTTTAACATGATCTTGTACGACTCTCCAAATTAGAAGCCTTTGAGGTAAATCACCCGCAATGGACGACCAAGTTTTTCCTTTATCGCTTGTCTTTAATATATATGGTTTATAATCTCCATTTTTATGATTGTCGACAGCTGCGTACGCAACGTTTGCGTCGAATAAATCTGCTCTAACATCATTTACGAAAGCACTATTTGGCATACCTTTTATAGAACTCCAGCTGAACTTTCGCCATGATTTTCCGCCATCCTCAGTTACGGATACCGAACCATCATCTGTTCCTGCATAAATCAGCTCTTCTTGTACAGGAGATTCTGACAGTGAAGTAATGGTATTATAATTAGACATGGCCCCAACATCCCATGCGTTATCCCAACTCTGTTGTTTACCATACATCGGCAGGGTTAACCGATCTTGATTTAAAGTGATGTCTTCTGAAATCGGTGTCCAAGAATCCCCACGGTCTTCTGATTTCCAAACTCTTTGGGAAGCAAAATATAAACGTGTAGGTTTGTGCGGACTTACTAAAATCGGTGCATCCCAGTTAAATCTTTCAAATGGTTCTCCTGCCCTAGCTTGTGGTTGAATAAATACAGTTTCACCGGTAGCTTGATCAATTCTCCATAACGTTCCTTCTTGAAATTCCCCGTAAACGATATTAGGATTTCCAGGTTCTGTTGCGGCGGCGTAGCCATCTGCGCCAAGGGTTACCCAAAAATCAGAATTCCTGATTCCATCTTCAAAAGTCGTTTGTGAAGGCGCACCGTGCGAACCGTTATCTTGAGTACCACCGTAAATATTATAGAAAGGCTTGGCATCATCTACAGCAAGTTTATAATACTGGGATAATGGTAAATTAGAAATATAACGCCAAGTTTTAGTATGGTCAAAGGTTTCAAAAAGACCTCCGTCAGTTCCCATGATTAAATAATCCGGGTCCGATTCCCTAAAAGCAACAGCATGAGTATCGACATGTTTGTTCTCTTCATTCATACTATAAAAACTTTTCCCATCATCATTGGAAATTAATACGTTATTATTCATTAAATAAAGTCTCCCATCATGGTGAGGTGAAGCATATAATTCTTGGTAATAATGAGGTCCGGTTCCACCTGAAACCGTATCTGATTGTTTGTTCCAACTAGCGCCAGCATCGTCCGACATATAAACGCCTCCTTTGCCCCTATCTAATTCTATTGCCGCATAAATAACGTTAGAATCAAAATGCGACATGGCCAATCCTATTTTTCCCATATTTGAGGAAGGTAAGCCATTAGTAAGCTCGGTCCATGTTTCCCCACCGTCGTTACTTTTATGAATTCCAGAACCTGGTCCGCTACCTAATAAAGCAGCGACCGTTCTTTGTCTTTGCCAAGTTGCTGCATATAATACATCGGTATTGTCTGGGTCAATCAGTATATCTGTCGCTCCAACCCATTCGGTATCGCCCAAAGTTCTTTTCCAAGTTGCTCCACCATCAATAGATTTAAAAACTCCGCGATCACCACCTTTAGACCATAAAGGTCCTTGTGAAGCCACCCAAATAATATTAGAATCTTCTGGACTTACGATTACTTTAGAAATATGCTCAGAATCCTTCAATCCAACATTTTTCCAGCTTTTTCCAGCATCGTGGCTCACAAAGATTCCATCTCCAAAAGCAACGTGTCTTCCTCCTACATTTTCACCAGTACCGACCCAAATCGTATTATGATCGTTGGGGTCAATAGTGATGCATCCAATAGAATAGGTAGATTCTTTGTCGAAAATAGGCGTCCAAGTTGTACCGGCATTTTCAGTTTTCCAAACTCCTCCGGACCCTGCAGCCGCATACATGATTTTTTCATTATCAGGTTGAATGGCAATATCTGCGATTCTACCAGAAGTCAGTGCAGTACCGATTTCACGAAATTCGAGACCAGAAAATGTATCTGAAGTCAATTTTTGAGAATTACTGGATTCAATACAAATGAAGAAAGCTAAAAATGTTAAAAGGATAGTACTATTTAATTTCATAAATAATTGATTTTAAGAATGATGTAGGAATTCAATAAAAGTGAACGGCACGTTCTTGTTTGAGGTGATTAAAAATAAGAATTTCTTCAGGTTAACCTAAAATTTACAGAACTAAGATTTCAACTTTAACATGATTGAACTTTCCTGTATATTTACCTAAACCATCAAATTAATACAAAAATGAAAAAAACCCTCCTAACCTTATTACTATCGTTAGCTTTTATGATTTCTGGAGCTCAAGAAATCAATTCATACTTCAGCCCACTTAAATACAGAAATATTGGACCGTTTAGAGGCGGGCGTTCGGTGACTGCGACAGGTGTTGTGGGCGACCAGTTAACCTATTATATGGGAATCACAGGCGGTGGACTTTGGAAGACTCAAGATGCTGGGATGAGTTGGCAAAACATATCTGATGGATTCTTTAAAACTGGCTCCGTAGGTGCAGTTTCTGTTTCGGCTTCAAATCCAAATGTGATTTACTGCGGAATGGGAGAACACGCTATCCGCGGGGTTATGACCTCTTATGGTGATGGCGTGTACAAATCTACCGATGCCGGTAAAACCTGGAAGCATATAGGATTAGAAAAAACACAACAGATTTCTAGAATCGTTATTCACCCAACAAATCCGGATGTCGTTTATGTAGCGGCTCAAGGAGTTTACAGTAAAGCAAACGAAGAACGAGGAATTTATAAAAGCGTCAACGGTGGCGAGACTTGGGAAAAAGTTCTATATGTGAATGATAAAACGGGTGCCGCAGAACTTTCGATAGATGTTAATAATCCTAATGTCTTGTATTCTGCAATGTGGGAGCACCAAAGAACCCCTTGGAAGATGATTAGCGGTGGTGAAGGCAGTGCTCTTTATAAATCTAGCGATGCAGGAAAAACGTGGAATAAATTAGAAAATGGGTTGCCCAAGGAAATGGGTAAAATGGCGATTGCGGTTAGTCCCGCCAATAGCAACAAGGTTTATGCTTTGATTGAAAGTGATAGTTATACCGACCAAAGCGGATTATATGCCTCTGAAGATGCGGGGAAATCATGGTCTCAAGTAAGTGGTGACAATCGGTTGACCCAACGTGCTTGGTATTACATTGAAATATTTCCGGACCCGAACAATGAAAATCACTTATATATAATGAGTGCGGACGCGTTTAGGTCTACCGATGGCGGAAAAACCTATGAAGAAATCAAAGGAACTCATGGAGATTTTCATGACTTATGGATAAATCCGAACAACTCAAATAATATGGTGATTGCTAATGATGGTGGCGCAGCAATTTCTTTTAATCACGGTAAAACTTGGTCGACGCAGGACAATCAACCTACCGCCCAGATTTACAGATTGAGCGCAGATAATCTATATCCTTATAATATTTACGGTGGTCAACAGGATAATACTTCAATAAAAATTGCGAGTATGTCCTTGGGCCGTTATTCTATCGGACAGCAAGATTGGACCTATGCTGCAGGTGGTGAAAGTGCTTTCTTAGCGTTTGACCCAGATAATCCTCGTTATGTTTTAGGTGGAAGTTATCTAGGCACCATTGATGTTTTGGATATGGAATCAAAATCTAGCACCAATATTATGGCGGCTCCTATTCAATATTTAGGGAGAGAAGCACGTGATATGAAATATCTTTTTAATTGGAATGCTCCTATCATAAAATCACAGCACGAACCAAATACATTTTATCATGCAGCGCAAATGGTTTTAAAGACCACAGATATGGGTAAAACCTGGACCGAATTCTCTCCAGATTTAACCCAGAATATCGATGAAAAACAAGGGAATGGTGGTGGACCTTACACCAATGAAGCGGTAGGTGCAGAAAATTACGGAACTATCAGCTATCTTTCTGAAAGTCCTCATGAAGCCGGCGTTATCTATTCTGCCAGTGACGATGGATTTGTTTTTATCACCCGCGACAATGGAAAAAATTGGATGAATATAACGCCGAAAAATCTTGGTGAAACATTAATAAACGCCATAGATATTTCTCCACATGACCCGGCTACGGCATATATAGCAACAACTAAATATAAGTTTAATGACTACACCCCTGCCCTCTTTAAGACTTCAGATTATGGTAAAAGCTGGAAGAATATCAGCACGGGCATTCCGTATGGCGCGCACACAAGAGTTGTAAGAGAAGATCCGGCTAAAAAAGGATTGCTGTATGCGGGTACCGAGTTAGGCGTATACATCTCTTATAACGATGGCGCAAGCTGGAAACCTTTTCAACTTAATTTGCCTGTAACTCCAATTACAGATCTTCTTGTTCATCAAGGTGATTTGATTGTTGGCACTTCAGGAAGGTCTATCTGGATTTTGGATGATTTAGCGGTAGTACATCAGTATAAAAATGAAACCAGTGGAGTCAATATTTACAAACCAGAACCGACTAGATATGGCTATTGGGGAAGTCCATTGAGCGGTTCATCAGCTGATTTTACAGGATCGGACAATTTTGAAGGTATTAATCCTGCTAATGGCGTGGTGCTTTATTATAATCTTCCAAAATTATCTAAAGAGGATAAAGTTTCACTTTTGATTAAAGATAGTTCAGGTAATACAGTACGGGAATTTTCTTCTGAAAAGGACGCAGATTATAAATCGCATAACGGTGGTGGAGCACCTCCAAAACCTACCTTAACTAAAGATGAAGGCCTTAATCGTTTTGTCTGGGATACCCAATATGATTTTTTACCGGGTATTGAAGATGTTTATATCGAATCAGGTTTTAGAAACGCCAAGGTGCCTCCTGGGAAATATACGATGGAATTAAAAGCCAATGGAAAAACGGTTTCAACAGAAGCAGAGATTGTACCTAATGGAATTTTTGAAGTGTCTGATCAGGATTTTAAAGAATATGACGCTTTTATGAAAGAGCTAAGCAGCACCATTACGGAGATGCATAATAAGATTAAAACTCTTAAAGATGTGCAAACCCAGTTGGAAGGTATTGTAAAACGACTAAAGAGTGATAAGGCCGACCAAAACTTGATTTCTAGAGGTGACACTTTGATTGGTAAAATTAATGAATGGGATGAAAATATGGTACAGCGCAGGTCACAAGCGTATGACGATGTGGAAAATTTCCCTAATAAATTCAGCGCAGAATATCTGTTTTTGATCGACCAAACAGGAAGCAGTATTCCTAGGGTGAACCAACCGAATATCGATAGAAAAAATGAATTGGATGTTCAATGGGAAACTTATAAGGCCACTGCAGAAAATCTTTTGAAAAATGAAATTCCGGCGTATAATAAAGCACTTTGGGATGCGGGCATCGGAGCGATTAATATAGATTGAGTTGTGAGTTTTGAGTTGTGAGTTGTGAGTTGTGAGTTATGAGTTAATAGTTAATGATTATTGGCTATTGATTAATACTGGGATACTGAACTTTATTTTCCCTTAAACGGTGAACCCAAGTAATCATTGGTGCTGTAGTCTAATGAATACTTATAAAATTGATATAGGTTATCCTACATAATATATAAAATTGAAAATTCTATCTACAAATATCGCCGAGCAAAGAACCGTGAAATGGAGAGGCAAAAATGTAAAGACTGGAATCTTTAAGTGTCCGGTGGAAGAAGCTATTTATTTAGGAAAGGAAGATGTTGATAAAGATGAAGTTACCGACCGCAGATATCACGGTGGTATATTTAAAGCGTGCTATCTTTTTTCCTCTGAATATTATGCCTATTGGAAAAATCTTTACCCCAATTTAGATTGGCAATATGGAATGTTTGGAGAAAATCTCACTGTTTCGGGGATGGACGATTCTAAGATTATGGTTGGAAGTATTTACCAAACAGGAACGGCGAAGGTTCAAATTACAATTCCTAGAGAGCCTTGTTTTAAATTGGGTTTAAAATTTGGCACCCAGAAAATTTTAAAACAATTCATCCAATTCGCAAACCCAGGAACGTATGTGCGTATAATCGAAGAAGGACAAGTAGCAATTGGAGATGATATGCAACTGATCGAAGAATCAGACAATCCCGTCAGCGTAAAAGATTTTTTCAACCTTTTTTATTTAGCTGAAAAGAACGAACAACACATAAATAATTTGCTAGATATTGAAAACCTTCCAATTAAGATGAAAATTAAATTAGCCTCATATTTATAGTTAATTCAAACTCTAAAAAATTACAAATTTCCTTCTGCTTAAATTATACCGTGCTATCGTTTTCGATTCCAACTTCATCTTCAACTTCAAAAACTACTGCTTAATAGGCAACGAAATTTGTGAAGGATATTCCGCCGAGTGGTGAATGGTATTACGTGCAACCACCGCATCTTTCTCATCATAATTTTTACCACCAGTATTTAAATTTCTGGCAAACCTTGGGAAATTACTGCTAGAAACTTCAATCCTAATTCGGTGGCCTTTTTTAAAGGTATTGCTTGTGGTCATTGGGCTAAGTTCAACTTTATAAACTTTACCTTTTTCCATAAAAACCTCTTTATCGTAACCTTCCCTATAGCGCACCCTTTGAATTGTTTCATCCAAATTATAAGCCGTATCATCTGGATACACATCGACCAATTTAATGGTAAGGTCTGTGTCTTTAACATCTGAAGATAGATATAAAGTGGAATTTATAAAACCAGTAACTTCTGTATCATCTTCCAATACTTCTGAAGTATAAACTAAAATATCATTTCTACGTTCCATGATTTGCTGGTCATAGGCTCCGCCTTTAACCGCATTTCCGGTGCAGCAAACATTTCCACCTTCCGAGGTTACAGGATTTAATGGGTCATATGTAAAAGAATCAGGTTTGTCTTTACTTGCTTTTTTTGTGGAAAGTTTTCCATTTCCCATTAACGAATTTGCGCTTCCTTCACTGTTCAAGTAAAATGTCGTCATTTTGCTACTCTCGGGCGGCCATTGTTCTGCTGCTTGCCATTTATTGCTACCCATTGTGTAGTATTGCACTCTTGGTGTCTTCTCTTTAAAATCATTTGTTTCACCTTTTAGCCATAAGTCGAACCAGGCATAAATCTGCTCATCATAATTTAATCTGGCATCTCCCACATTCCGTTGCCCAACAATGGTGTTTTCGGTGGCTCTGGTGTAGCTGCAATGCAGAACAGGAGCAATTACCATATATTGATTTTCTCTAACCTCAGGGTCGGTAGCGTTTTTTCTAACATGATTGAACAATGCGATATTTGGTCCTATAGAAACATCGTACCAAGATGCAAACCAAAAACTCGGAACACCAAAATCCATATTATCATGGTATAAACCACCCTTAAACCATTCTGGGTCGTTAGGAGTTCGCTTAACCATTTTATCAAAAATCTCTCGTTTCCCATTTATATTCTGAAGAATATCATCAATCGGTAAATGGTTTAAAGCTTCAGCCATATCTATTTCAGGATTAGCTGGGGAAAGGTCATAAAATCTAGAAATCCTTATTAAATCTTCTTGGGTCGCACCATCAGGAATTCTAGGTTTAAATTTATCATGTTCTACACCATACAACCACGAGAAAAACAATAGCTGCTCTACTCCTCCTCTATACCAGTTACCTTGTTCATTAAATTCTCCAACCCGCCCAACTCCTGCGCCGTATGACTGTGGAACCATTGCAGCGTGGGAAGGATGGTCTAAAGCGGCCACGGCCATTTGCCACTCCGCAGTAGAAGAACAACCCAAAGTACCAATCTTGCCATTAGACCATTCTTGATTTTTCATCCATTCAAAAGCATCGTAACCATCGGTAAGTGGAAGGCCCAATATATCCCATTCTCCTTCCGAAAAATAACGACCTCTTTCATTCTGAACCACGTAAGCATAGCCGTGTTTTACAGCGTCTAGAGCTTGTTCTGCTGTTCTATTGCTACGCTCGCCATCTTTCCAAGAATTAAAATTATAGGGTGTTCTAGAAAAAATAATAGGGACTTTTTTATCGCCTTTAGGTCTATAAATATCGGTCGCCAATCTAATCCCATCTCGCATTGGCATCATCACCTTTTGGTCAACGATGGCAATCCTTTCCAGCTGCTGCAATACATCAGACTGAGCATGAACAGTAAAAAGGGTAGAACAGATTAAAAGAAAAGTTAAGAGGGAATATTGGATATTTTTAAGCATCGAGTCGGATTTTTTATATCCTTAAAAATACTCAATTTTTTGGGAGAGTCTTTATTTGAACCGGAATTGAAATATTTAAAATAATCCGCTATAAAATAAGAATGATTACCGGAGCGGAAAATCAGTACATTAAATCATAAAACTCTTCAAATTATATCTTTATTCAAGTAGAATACTGTCATACACCAATACTTTACTCCATAAACCTGAAGACTCTGCAATAAAAACTTTATGATTAGGATCATCCTGGTATTTTTCCTGTTCTTCCAGATTTTTAAAAGTCAACAATAAGCTGTAGCTGTAAGTATTGTCAATGACATCTCTGTCGGTTGGTGCAGGTTGCCCGATATGTTTAGTAATCATGTAAGGACAATTGTCGATAAACTTTCTGAGTGACTTTAAAAAGGCTTCATTGCTAGATTGGTCGCTCGGATTTTTCATCCAAAAATATACGGTGTGGGCAAACTTGCCAGGAATTATTTTGCTGTCCATAGATTGTTTTTGAGCGGTGCAGGAAATTGTGGTAAAAAGAATGATTAATGAGAGCGTAGTAATTAATTTCATATTTATAATTATCGTGGGTTAGGAAACATTTTCTTCAACTTTCTTATGAATTCTGATTTTTACTGATTTGCTAATCGGCGTATTACTTTTGTCTGAGTAATGATTATAAGGAACCAACGGATTGGTTTCTGGGAAATATGCCGCGACATTCCCAACCGGGATTTTATAAGGAAGCACTTTAAAATTATACGCAGTACGTTTCTTTTCATCGTAAGTGCTGCTCAAATCTACAACATCAAATTTTTCTAAATCCCGTTCCTCGATATCCTTTGGGTTCATGAATAGCACTCGTCTTTCATTATAAACACCACGATATCGGTCATCCATTCCATAAATAGTAGTGTTGAATTGATCGTGGGAACGAATCGTCATCAATAGCAATTCATCATCTTCCAATCGATGGTCGGGAAGATTGTTTAAGGTAAGTTGCGCTTTTCCATTTGGCAAAGCGCTGAAATCCCTAACTCTTGCGTTATTTGGCAAATAATAGCCCACACCTTTAGAACGTTCGGAGGTGTTTTCGAATCCTTTGGCTACCAAGTCAATTTTTTC
This sequence comes from Flavobacteriaceae bacterium MAR_2010_188, assembly GCA_900104375.1. Taxonomy (NCBI): domain Bacteria; kingdom Pseudomonadati; phylum Bacteroidota; class Flavobacteriia; order Flavobacteriales; family Flavobacteriaceae; species Flavobacteriaceae bacterium MAR_2010_188. The sequence goes on along the minus strand of LT629302.1, from coordinate 1,037,650 downwards.
TCTAATCAGCTCGTAATCCTCACCCATTTTTTTCCAGTCAACGGGATGATTTCCTCCAAAGAAGGTGTCTGCCAAACCGCCGATTATTTCTGGTTCGCTTTTTATATTATCTGAAGCGGGTTTTAAAATACCCTTAGATTGTCTAACCCTACCCATACTATTTTCGGTAGTTAAGAATCTCGTTTTACCATCTTTTTCATCCTTTTCTGAACGTCCAAAAGTTGGTAAAACAAGCGCTGTTTTTCCGGTTACTAAATGAGAGCGATTTAATTTTGTACTAATCTGTACTGTCATTTCGCAACCCTGTATTGCTTCTGCTGTGTAATCTGTATCTGAGCAGGCCATTACAAAATTGCCGCCCAAAGACATAAAAAACTTGGCTTCGCCTTTGTGCATTTTTTCCATGGATTCAACCACATCGACTCCTTTATGAGCTGGTGGTGTAAAACCCATATGCTTTTCGATTCTTTCATTTAAATCCTTATCCACAAAATGTTGAATACCAACACTTCGGTCTCCTTGTACATTACTATGTCCGCGGATTGGGCAACTGCCGCAATTTTCTTTACCAATCGCGCCTTTAAGCAATAATAGGTTAATGTATTCCTTAATAGTTTCGACCGCATTTTTATGTTGGGTTAGGCCCATCGCCCAGCACACGATTATTTTAGTCTTTTTTGAAAGAACCTTAACCGCTTCATCAACTATCTCTTCGCTAACCCCAGTCATCCTTAAAAGTTCGCTCTCATCAAATGATTTTAAATCTTCAATCAAAGCTTGATAACCTTGAGTATATTCTTTTAAGAATTCATGGTCGAATACCGATTTATCGATGGCATCTAGGTCGGCCAACTTCTTCAATATTAATTTAACCAACGGAATATCCTGGTTGATATTTATCGCAAAATGAAGATCGGCAATGTCCACTCCTCCGCCTACCAATCCGGTTACATTCTGTGGGTTTTTAAAATTAACTAGTCCCGTTTCTTCAAGCGGATTAACGCTAATAATATAACCGCCGTTGTTTTTGCATTTTTCTAAGGCAGACATCATCCGTGGGTGATTGGTACCCGGATTTTGTCCGGCAATGATAATCACTTCGGCTTCATACATATCTTCTAAAGTGGTAGTGCCTTTTCCTATTCCTAAAGTTTCGGATAGCGCCACCCCACTCGACTCATGGCACATATTACTACAATCGGGCATGTTGTTGGTGCCATAAGCGCGTATAAACATTCCGTATAAAAATGCGGCTTCATTACTAGAGCGGCCAGAAGTATAGAAAATAGCTTCATCTGGGGTGTCTAGCTCTTTTAACTGTTGAGAAATTGTTTTATAGACATCTTCCCAAGTAATCGGCTCGTAATAAATACTACCTTTTCTTAAAATTAACGGGTCAACCAATCTTCCAAATTTATTAAGTTGAAAGTCTGATAAATTAGAAAGTTCTTCAACTGAATATTCAGAGAAGAATTTAGCGCCTATTTTAGAATGGGTAGATTCATCTGCCAAGGCTTTTGCCCCGCTTTCACAATATTCACCGATTGGTGATGGTTTTTCGGGATCTGGCCAAGCACAACTTGGGCAATCAAACCCGTCTTTTTGATTAATCGTGAAAAGGGCGCGCATAGAATCCACGATACCCATTTCCTTAAACGTATGTTTAATGGTTTCTTTTATTGCAATCTTGCCCGCAGCATGGGTCACAGGGTCTTTAAATTCTAAATCCCGAAAATCTTCTGGGCCTCTTACCGAAATTTTTCTCTTAAATTCATTCTCCATTTGGCGCAGATTCTTCTAAGTTCGGGTTTGGGTAATTGTCAGATTGATCTTCATCTCTATTATCTAGGCAGATAAAATCTTTTTCCAAAGAAAGTTCCAGCATATTGCCAGCGACAGTCCTTAAAGAATGAGAGAAGCCAACCCGCTCGTCCTTATGCCAATCTTGTAGCATTTTAGATGATATAAAAAGGGTGATTCCATTCTGCACAAAATCAATCTTTAAATCATTGATATTAGATGATTTTACGATATAAATGAAATCGGAAGAACTAAATTGGGTCCTATCTTTAACCGTTCCTGTGGTGCATAAACTCTCAACTTCAGACTTTGTAAGTCTAAATCTCACCGTATTACCTCTTATCCTGATTTTCATATCAAATACTTTTAATTTGAATGTCTCGAATAAAGATATCGAATTTTGGATATCAGGGCAACCTGAAGTATGTAAGTTCCCTTAATTTAATATAATATTATGATTGAAGCTTTAGTTGAAACCTAATCTACAATGTCATAGGTTTTTTTGAATATGTGTTGGTCGCAGATATAAAGTTCGCCATCTACACCTTTCATTAGCCAATCGTCTTTTTTCCCTGAAACTTTCCCCTCAATAGACTTTACCGTAAAAGGTTCATCAATTTGAACACATTCTATCACGACTGGTTTCTTTCTCGCTTTTTTAAATTTAAAATCTTCGAGATTTTTTGGATCAATCTTTTTCATACTTACTTAAGAAAGGTTTCTTTTAAAAACTTAATGAAGTTGTCGTCATCGCTTGTGGTTTTCATTAAGTTAGAATAGGCGGCAAAAGCATTGGTATAGATTGAAATTTTATCCCGAACTCCGCCCATTGCAGCAGAACTACCGTAGAAATCCTTGGCATCTTCAAATTTACCTAAGTACAGGTTTGCTTCGGCTAAGGTCGATTTCTTCCAAAGACTGTCAAATGGGTCGTTGGTTGCCGCATCTAAAGCAACCGTGGCGTATTCGCGCATGGCAGATTTGTCCTCTTCAAAAATCAAACTCAAAAACGCTAGATTAATAGCATGGTAATAAATCTGTTCTGTATTATCCTTTTGTTTGGAGATTTCTAATCCGCGACGGTAAAAATCTAACGCTTTTTGACCATGTTCGTTATTATATGTTTTAAGAAATAAGCGCTTATATCTTCCACCTAAGATTCCTAATAAGTCAGAATTGTCTTTTGCCAATGGATGGTTATTCAATATATCTAGCACCTCGGTGCCTCGGTCTAATCCTTCAAGGGCAAAAGTGAGGTTTCTAAGACCTTTAATATTGAGCGAATCTTTCTGTGGTAAGAGTTCTTGCACCACACTTTCATACTCACCGAGCAAGTTGTTTATTTCCTCTTTGGATGTGTATTGATGATAGAATTCATTATCCGTTAATTCATTAACAATCAATTCATAAGAATCATTCTCTTTATTGTTTACATCAACAATAGAAAAATGGTTGCCGCCGACCACAACTTGGTATTTTTTATCGAAAACTTCTAAGCTCGAGGATACCGGAATATATTCATCATTTGTTGCCGCAATTGTTTTAAACTTAAACGGTAAATCGTGTCCCAATTGGGTATTCCATTTCTTTCTGATACCGCTTATAAAATCTGAATCCTCTGAAAGTTCTTTCAATTTAGGATCATTCAATTCCTCAATCACATCTTTTGGCACCCCGTTATTGGGAGAGGCAAAAAGCAAAACATGAGTGATTCTATTTAAGTCTTTTTCGGCTAAATCCAATATCGATTTTTGAACCACTAGTCCGCCCAAACCATGAGAAACCAAGGCAATCCGATTGTACTGTTGGTATTGGTATTTTATAGACGCCGTAAGATTATCGGCCGCATGGTTTATGTTGTACAGTGAAGCCCAAACGTTTTTGCCCAAATCTGGGTCGGCATATTTTGAATAACCAAATGGAATAATATCCCAACCCTTAAGGTCTGAGTCTTCGGTAATCAGTTTTGGTATTTTTCCAAAAGTTTCATTTCCTTGACCAGAGAACCCATGAACGAAAATCAGTAAGTTTTTCGCCGTTTCAGTTTTTCTGAAATTACTTTCAAAGGAAGCTGAGTCTTTGGTAAGGTTTTCTTCTGGTTCGTTGTTAATTGAAAGTTTTTCTGAACCGTTCTGCTGTTTTACATAAGCTGGAATTCTACTCAGTATAAAATCGCTGTAAATTTGCAAATTCGCAAATGGGGTTTGAGCCGGTTGTCGTTCTGGAACCCGATTCATAATATACTTCACCGTATCGGTCATGGTAACATAAGGCTGATTAAAATCTGCGTTATGTTCTCCACGCAAAACTTCTAACAGACATAAGGTGAATAAACTATTGGTGTCTCCATCCATTGACCACGAAAGTTGGTCGTCCTTGCAAGATGAAATGATACAGATTCCCTTTTCGTTATCTAATTTCTTGGCGAGACCTTCCGGGCTTGTTAATTTATTCTTCTTGTTGCTTTTAGCCTTGCCACCATTTAAAGAAACTGAAGATTTGGTCATTCCCTCAGCATGACAGCAATCTAGAAACAAGATTTGCTTCCTTGATTTTAAAGCTTGAATCCTTTCCTTGAATTCTTCCGCCTTTACCCAAGTTTCTTTAATTCTATCAACGTCAATATCCACCGGCTGTAAAAAGAAGTGGGTTTGGTTCTCTTCATCACTCTTCTTTGGTTCGTCACTTTTGGTGAATGATATAAGGTCGTTGTCGGTATAAGTGCCTCCGTGCCCAGAATAATAAATCATCACCGAAGAATCTTCGTCAGTTTTCTCAATTAGCTTATCCAAAGCTCCGAGAATATTATCTCGGGTAGCATCTTCACCCGAAACCATGATAATATTTTCATCTTTATAGCCCGCATACTCTGGGTCAGACAATAAATTTGAAATCGCCTGTGCATCTAAGACGGTTGGCAAATCTGGGTCGCCAACGCCTATTAGCAAGGCATAGGCATTATCGAAGGAAGTGTTCATGTGGTTTTGATTAAAGCATTTTTAAGTCGTTTAATATCATCTACTTGTTTTTGGGTGATGTTCTTATCCGAAAGGCTGATGAGTGATTCTATAGACTCAATAAGTTTATATTGTTTATAATTTATCTCCCCTCTTTCTTCAAGTTTCCTTGCGATATATGAATTGCTGTAGTTAAGTGTTTCAAATTTGATATTCTCGGCAAGCCGATTTACGGTTTGTTCGATTTCGTGTTGAACTTCTGCAACTTGCTCAAACGGCGTAGCGTCATGTGAAGAATCATGTCTGTGAAGTGAAACTGCCGATTTTGCAATCGCTATAGGTTTTACGTTCTGGGCAAGCTCCATCGCTTGATCTGCAACTTCTTGAAAAGTCATTGAGATTCCGGTTGCGCTTGCTTCAAAACTCCCTAAACGTTTAAAAGCACTGACAAAATTCTTTCTGAACATCAATATAATGACCAATAAAGTTAATGGCCAGATTAAGACTTCTATTAGCCGTATATAAAGTTCAAAATTCTTGTTCTCTTGTATTATAAAAAATGTGTTGATCATATACTGATGATTAATGCCAATAGGTCATAATTTTTTGGAATTCTGGGGAGTCCTTGATGTCTACAAAGACAGGGTCGTTATTGAAAGTATTGGTTGTATAATAATTGCCTTGAGCAATAGAATGAAGAAGATAATCTAATGCTTCAGTGTTGTTACCGATTATTGCATTGTATTTCGCAAGTTCATAATCTAAAGTGCCAAATTGATATTCAGCTTTTAAAGATTTCAGTTTCAGCAGTAATTCTTCAGACCTATTATTATTATTCTGAAGTTGATTTATGGCGGCTAACCAGCCAATGATTCTTATGTTGTCTGGGTGTTCTTCAAGCTCTTTTTTAAAAATTGATTTTGCGCCTTCATAATCCTTTAAAAAGAACTTAGTTTCTGCGATAATAGACCTATAAGATTCGGGATATTTTTCAGCATTGATAATTTGTAAATATTCGTCGGCGGAAGCTTCATCTTTTTGAAGCAAAAATTGTCTGGCAGAAAAAAGATAGAGATCTAACAATTCCTCTCTTTTAATTTTGATTTCTTCTTTGGAAAGATAGTCCTTCAACTCTTTTTTCTTATCCGAGCGCGCATAAGCAGCAATCAGCATTTTCTTCAAATTTATATTATCTACATCCCGAATATTTGGTTCTAAGAGGTCAATAACATTATCGTACCGATTTAGACCAAGATCAGCTAGTGTTTTCATGTACATCCTCACTTGGCAGTACCAACAATTGTCCAAATTCATTTCTTTCATCTCAATCTGAGAATAAATGCTATCTACACCTTTAAGTTGATTAACAAAGTTTACGGCCACGACTAATGTAGAAGCATTTGTGATTAAATCGAAGGGCGTATAATTGAACTCATTCATTACTGTCTCATAGACTTTGCGGTTATTACCCTCTAATAGAGCTTCATAATGATTAACTAAATTGAGTTGCCTTTTGTTATTACTGAAGCTGTTGGGCTGTAGGCTTCTTAAAAGTGAATCTGCTTTTTTGAATTCGCTGTTATTGTAAAAAAAGGAAATCCTCAAGACCTTTGGTTCGAAATAATTGGAATCTTCGGCAATTGCCTTGTTAATCAACTCTATCTCTAAGTCATCGCTGATATTGCTGGCTTTAGACTCTAAAAGATATTCATACGCCTTGTATTTTGGAGGTGAATCCTCTACGCTCAATTTTTTTAGTTTCTCGGTGTTGGTCTGTGCAAAGTAACCAAGGATTTTCTCTTTTAGTTCGTCTATACAATCCAACGGATTAGCTTGATCACATTCAATAGGTTTGAAAGAAATCAAGGTCTGATCAATATTTCCATCAGTTATCGATGCGCGGAACAAAAGTTTTGTACCATTTAAGAAATAGCTTCCGGTTATGACTTTACCGGGTTGAAAATATTGTTTCAACACGCCAGCATTATCGGCATCGGCGGTCGAGGCTTTGATAATCGAAATATAATCGTTAACGATTTCGGGAGAAATTACCTGGCCGCCATTGTATTCGGTTATGCCGTGAGTAATCCAGTCGGTCGCCATCTTGCCGATCACATCCATTTCTTTTTGACCAGTATTATTACCAAAGCCTAGAATCGCAATCTTATTGGTCGATTCGAAACTGGTTAATTTTAAATCCTTTGAAGCGAAAGAGTTGTTTGTAATATAAAATGCGGAGGCTATACTTAAAAATCCTATCACACCCATCGCTGAGAAATAGGTATTCCTAAACTCGCTATGTTTTTTTTTACCTTTTTTAGTATGGTATTCTTCTTCGTTTTCTAGAGGCGCAAGATTGCTATACCAGATATAATAAATATAGAAGGGAAAACAAATGAGAAGTACGATCAAAAGAATAGAAACAGACTTCTCAGAAAGTGCCAATGGCTCATAGATAACTGAGAGTACTTGTATTAAGACCCAAGATGTTACAACGTAAATTGAGAGCCGCTTGAAAACTTCTTTCTCGCTGCACTCTTTAATAAATGAATTGAACTTCATTTCAATAGTATTTACGCCTTTGACTTGGAGAAAGTTAGAGGCGTAATATTTGGTTTAGTGGGTTAATTTCACTAATATAGTGATAAATAACTTTTAAATTATAACCAACCATGGCCAAAGAAAAAAACAGTAAAGATGCACCAAAATCTGGTGTAAATTTAAACCCAAAAGGAGCACCAAAATCTGGGGTAAACGTTAACCCAAAAGGGAATCCGAAATCAGGTGTAAAGATTAATCCTAAGAATAATTAATCGAACATTTATTGAAATAAAAAAGCGCCAATTAGGCGCTTTTTTTATATAATTATTTGCAAAAAATCATTCTTATTTAGATGAAAGGATCTCGATTTTCTTAATGTCTGGAGCTTCAGAAAGCAGTTCGTCTGCCTTGCTTATCAATGCTTTCGCAATTTCTCCATTTAAATGTGCTTCCCTTCCGCTTTCATCTTGAAAAGTATCAAAGATGCCGAAAGTATTTTCATCTATCCTAAAGCTATACCAAGTCAGCGTCTTATTTTCTTGTCTGGCCAAGTCAATGGCTCCTTTAATAAATGCCGCTACCGTTTCTGACTTCTCTGGTTTCGCATTTAATGTTGCTAACAAACCTAAATTTTTCATCTCTTTTTTTTATGTTATTTATTCTTCATCATCTTCAAGTTGCTCCATCGCATCCTTGATTTTTTCTTCATCGCTTTCGTCAGATTCATCTGAACTTTTTATATGAACTTCACCGTCGCCTTCAATTTTAAGTTCTTCTGCTTCATCTTCGTTAATCTGGCTAAAGTTTGAAGAACGTCTGTAAGCATCTTGAAAGTCTGCGTGTTCCTTGTGCTTTTCGTCTTTATTATCTTTCATAGGAATATCTTATTTTGATGATTTATAATTATTCTAAAGGTCTGCCTAAATGCAAATTCAGGTTAACCGAATGGGTTATTTTCTTGGTTCGTTCGCTTATTTGGTCTCAACTTTATTTCCATTAATATCCAATTCTATCACTTCTTTACCTAACTGTTTAACTTCTTCGAGCTGGGTTTGCTTATCCCCAACAACCACATAAATCATATTCTCTTCATTCATATAATTTGAAATAATAGACTTGTAATCATTCAATTTCATATTGATCAATACTTTCTGGTCTTGCTCGGCAAAATCCTGTGGTTTATTGTATTTGCTCATCGTTTTGAGCATTTCTAATTTAGCTCCCAAACTTTCATAAGCGCGGGTATTTGCTTTTAAAACTTTGTTGGTTGTGAGTTCAACTTCAGTATCGGTGAAATCATTAGAGTAATTTTTCAACATATCCTGAATAATCTTAAGTGACTGTAGCGTAGCATTTGCCCTAACACTTGTACGGGCCGCAAAAGGTGCAATGATTTTACTATTTTGGATACCAGAATAGGCGCCGTAAGTATAACCTTTTTCAATCCGTAAGGTTTGAAACAACTTGCCACTAGATCCACCGCCGATAATTTCGTTAGCGTAATCTAGTTTATTTGCGTCAGGGTCATTCTTGCTCAGGGCCAGATTACCAACATAGATGACCGATTGCTTGGCTCCGGGAACATCTATAAAATATAGATTCCCAGCCACATCTTCATTCGGTTGTTTAGGGTCAGTAATTGTCGTAGATGTTGATTTTAAATCATTCAATTTTTGAATTTGTTCAATCGCATTCTCTTTTGAAATTGCACCTGCAACATGGAAATTGGCGTTTTCTGCACCCAGTTTATTGTAGTAATCCTTTAAATCTTGAAGGGTTATATCTTTAGTCGATGCCAGAGTACCGGAAGTTGGCAGGGCGAAAGGATGTTCCTTACCATACAATAACTCATCGAAAACCATGGAAGCGATTGCGCTAGGGTTTGCTTCCCTGCCTTTTAAATTTGTTTCTAAAGCACTTTTAAGTCGGTCGAATTCTTTCTCGTCCCACCTAGGTTGAAAAAGTATTTCGCTCACCAAATCCATCGTTTCAGAAAAATTCTTGGTGAGACAATTTCCTACTAGATGAATATCTTCGTTGCTCGTATAAAAGTTGATGCTCGCACCCAGCGTTCCGATGGCATCCTCTAATTCGGCTGGAGTTTTATTGGCAGTACCTTCCATCATTAGGTCGGTCAACAAATTTGAAACACCGGCCTTTTCTTTTGGGTCTAATAAATGTCCGCCCGGAATTGTAAGATCAAATTGTACCAACGGCACTTCCCTATTTTCAATTCCATAGATTTTAATACCATTGCTAAGAGAACCTGTCCAGACATTTGGAGCTTTAAACAAAGGAAGTTCTCCAAAAGCAGGTTCACTTCTATCATAGCTGCTCAGAGTTTTTTCATACTGGGCCTCCTCTCCTTGGCTTACTTCTTCTGCGGCAACATCCTGAACTACTTCTTCAATCCAGACTTCTGCCAGCTCGGAACCTTTAACCGCCAGTTCTACTTGTCCTTTCGGAACAAAACTGGTCATGATAAAATTTTGATTCTTTATATATTTATTATAAACCCGCATAACATCTTCTGCGGTTACCTCGTTTAAAAGTTTTGCGCGAGTTGTTATATATCCTGGGTCACCAATAAACTCATTGTCCTGCACCAATTGAAAAGCTTTGCTCAACACAGTGCTCGCACCTTGATATAAGTCGGTTTCTTGTTCTGCTTTAATCCTTTTTAAATCGTCCTTATTGACACCTTCAGCTTCAAAACGTTTTAAGCCTGCATCAATTTCTTGTTTCACCATATTTAAATCAACGCCTTCATTTCCTCTTACCATAAAAACAAATTCACCTGCAAGTTCATTGCTTCTTTGATAGGTCCTAACATTTGGCGCTAGCTTTTTATCTTCGATAATACCTTTATATAAAGGTGATTTTTTACTTCCGCTTAAAAGTTGACCAAGAATTTGCAATGCTGCTAAGTCTTGGTTATAATCTTCAACCGTTGGGTAAGTCATTCTCAATTCAGGTAGCTTGGCAAAATTATCTTCAAAATAAAAAGATTTGGTTTTTTCTAAGGTTACCGGCATCGGTTCCATCTTTTCAACATCTGGACCTTTTTTAATTTCACCGAACCATTTTTTTACCAGTGCCTTGGTTTCATCTATATCGATATCTCCTGCAATCACCAAAGATGCATTGCCAGCTCCGTAATATTTATTATAAAATTCCTTTACATCATCAACCGTCGCTGCCTGTAAATCTGGCAAGGCACCAATAACGGTCCAACTGTAAGGATGTCCTTTTGGATACAAATTTTTACTGATAATTTCAGTGGTATAACCATACGGACGATTATCGTAGTTTTCTCGTTTTTCATTTTTTACCACTTGCTTTTCTCTTTCTAAAGCTGAAGTAGTCACCGTATTTATCATATATCCAAAACGATCAGAATCTATCCAAAGGATTTTTTCGAAAGCATCCTTGGGGACGACTTCATAATAAACGGTATAATCATTAGAGGTTCCGCCGTTTCTACTTCCACCCCACTCCGGTATCATTTTTCTGTTCGCGCCGACCGGAACATTTTCAGAATCATTAAAACTCATATGTTCAAAGAAATGGGCAAATCCCGTTTTACCTGGCTTTTCCCGATTAGAACCAACGTGCATTAAAGTAGCAACCGCCACAATCGGGTCGCTATGGTCTTCGTGCAGAATTACTTCAAGCCCATTATCTAAGGTAAATTTTTCATATTCTATGGAGAATTCGCTTTCAGATTTCGGTCCTGGTTCTTGATTCATATTTTGTGAAATTAGGAGATTCGTTTGGGGAATGGTCATTAAAATGCAGAGTAAAAATCTTTTCATATTCGAATTTAAATTATGTGGAATTCTTAAAGATAAATAATCATGATTACACAAAAAGTTAAACATTGTTAATAAAGGCCAATTGGCGCGATATGAAGGATATAATCTTAAAGTTCTATTAAATGAAACCGATTTTAATTTTAGTTAAGCTTATCTTTAGATTAAATCATAATAAAACAAAGAACATGAATATAAATTTCGAATATCACGACGTACATAAGAGCGAATCCCTTGAAACTTTCGTTACAGAAAAGCTAAATAAGATTGCAGATAAATATGAATTTTTGGTACGTGCCGATGTATTTTTTAAACTAGAAAATACGTCTGATGACAATAGTGGTAAGATTACCGGAATTAGATTAAGTGCTCCTGGTCCTAGATTGTTTGCAGAAAGTAGCTCGGAAAATTTCCAGAAGAGTTTCTCAGAAGCGGCCAACCAAGTTGAAAGCCAATTGAAAAAAAGAAAATCTAAGTTAAATACGCACTAGTATTTTCTATCTATAATAAGGAAGACCTTCAAGACTATTTATGTTGAAGGTTTTTTTGTGCCATATTATAATTCCCGAACCGATCAACTTTCAAATCTTTAGAGCAAAACCAGCCTCTATCATTATGGTATATTATACTAATAAAAAAAACTATGAAATTTATAAAATCAAATACAAAAGCGAATCCCAACGAAACCGTGAATATTCATTATGTAGATTACGGAAAAGGTGACCCGGTTTTATTTATCCACGGATGGCCATTAAGTCTTAAATCATGGGAACCACAATTACAAGCTGTGGCAGATGCAGGTTTTAGATGCATTGCCTATGACCGAAGAGGTTTTGGAGAATCTTCACGACCATACGACGGTCACGATTATGATACTTTGACCGAAGATACCAGAAACTTAATCTTAGAACTAGATTTAAAAAATGTAACTCTGGTAGGTTTTTCGATGGGTGGTGGCGAAGTTGTAAGATACTTTACCAAATATGGTAACGACAGAATCAAGAAAGCTGTTTTAATGTCTTCTATAATTCCGATTGTTGTTCAAAAACCTGATAATCCTAAAGGAGTGCCGGAGAAAAAACTAAATGAAATTCTCGAGGCACTTAAAACAGAAAGAGTGACCTTTTTAAAAGGATTTGGTAAAGATTTTATGAATGCTGATAAAAACTCTAAAGTAATAACCAAACAAGTATTGGAATATCACTGGGAAATGGCGGCACACGCATCTCCTCGTGCAACGATTGAAAGCGCCAAATCTTGGGGATTAACCGACTTTAGGCCAGAGATGAAAAACGTGAATGTGCCGACTTTAATTATTCATGGTGATGCCGATCAAACGGTCCCAATTGAAACCAGTGGTGACCAAGCGGCTAAAGGCATTAAGAATTCTCAATATGAAGTTATAAGTGATGGACCTCATGGTCTTAACCTTACTCATCGTGAGAAAGTGAACAAAATATTAATCGATTTTTTAAAGAAATAATTATGAGCGAGAGTAATAAAGATAAAACAAACAAAGACGAAAAATTGAAGTATAATCCTAATGTCACCAAACATGACAAGGAAATATTAGGAGAACGGGAAGAGAACATTCGTGGCGATAACGGGGATGATTCTATTCTTTACGACCGAAAAAAACCGGTTGATTTTGCTGCAGAAGATTTAGATATTCCCGGGAGAGACCTTCCGAATAAGCACAACAGCTCAAAATTAAAGAGTGAAGAAAACCAACATTACAGTTTGGGTAGTGCCCATAATGATAATTTGGAAGACTCCGAAGATGGAGTTGATTAATCTATAATCCGACATACATTTATAAACGGACCATAATTAATATGATCCGTTTTTTTTTATCATGTCCCATCTATGGAATGGAATTTGTTAACATCGCTGTTAAAATAAATAGGTAATTAGGATAAAATACTTATCGTCAATAGCTAAATTTGCTTCGTTTAATAATTTTTGTAATTAAAAAACCATGTCCCAACTCAATAAATTCCTGATTTTATTATCAGTCGGTTTTCTATTTTCTACAAATTCATTTTCACAAGAACTTCCTGTTGCTACCATTAAGCAACGTATCGAACAATACAAAAACGATGTCAGAGGTCCTTATTATAGAATAAAATGGTTCTGCGAAGATGGAAGCATTCGTGATTCTAAAGACCCATGTCCAGATGATACTGGAGGCGGTATACAACATGCTTCATTAAAAGATGAGGTGATACAAATGGGTGAAAAATATCATCTCTATTTTGCTGATATTCTTGCTAGCGTCGATGCGGACGACTTTTGGGATGCAAATAATAATCATAGCCGCCTAAAGCAATATCAACTTGGCAAGTATTTAATGAGTGTTGATGATGGTTGGGTGTTGCGCAAAGGACAATTTTATAGAGGGGCTATCCAATCGGAAGATGAAGAAGCTTGGGGAATTAAATTCTACGAGAAACTTTTAAAGAACGACGAAAGACTTACAGAAAATTATTATCTAATCCGTCAGTCACTTAGGGATATTCCTCATAATGGCGACGATAATTTATCCCAGAGATTAAGAAGTGAGTCTAAAGTCATTGCAGATGAGTATGCTCCTTTTATGGACATTCGGGTTAAAATTCATAGCCAACCGGATGCGGGAGATATAAAATTGGTAAATGATTTTTACGCAAAAAACCAGTCTAAATTATCCCCTGCCATCAATAAGGAATTTAGCAAATTAAAATCTACCCTTCAAGAATATTATCAGCCTATAGACTTTAAAACACTTCAAGCGGAAGCCAAAACAATAAAAGACGATAACGAAACTTTAAAAGAATTAAATCAGTTGCTGAATACGTATTCAGATGACGCGCCAAAGGATGTTATTGTGTCCAATATCGCTGACATTCTTTATAAGATACGTCTAGGAATCACCGATTTTAAATCGCCTTCTGATAGATTGACTTTGTTAGACCTTTCTCTTAAGCTTGAAGATGTGTTGCTAAGAAAAGCAAACGAATGGGAAACATCTTCCTTGAAAGAACAATTAGAGAAAATCAGCACTCTTAGTTGTGCAACTGTTGGGACCGGATTAATCGAGATTTGGGAATACCAAACAGTTGATGAAAAGCTCAATCTTGCACTTGGGAAAAAAAACATCGATTTGGCAGATTTAAATTCAATTTTAGAATCTTCTAGAGGTCTTGTAGAATGGAGTACATCTTTGGTCAAAGGTAATTATCAAGATATAGTAGATACTTACAATCAATTTGAACCTAAGTCTTATGGGTTCATAGATGATAGAATACGCTCCTCCGTAGCGCTTGTTTTAGGCGATGCGGTTAGCGAATTGGGAGCTTTTATTGCAGATGAATCTTCAATGACTAATAAAGTAATGACCATTGGTCAACAAAGTTCAATCCGTGGACTTAACCCCGGTTATGCTAAAGGTAAGTTGATTGTTGTTCCTGGTAATAGTAATGATGTTGAAGTAAGTCCAGAAAACATTTATGTGTTTCAAAAGCCACCATCAGATTTAAAACCGGTGGCAGGAATTATGACGGTTTCAGAAGGTAATTTGGTTTCTCACGTTCAACTATTGGCAAGAAACCTTGGTATCCCCAACGCTGCACTTTCTGGAACAAATTTAAGTGAGCTAGAAAGATTTAACGGTCAAGAGATTTTTTATGCGGTTTCTAATAAAGGGAGTGTTATTATGAAATCTGCCTCTAGCATGTCTAAAGAGGAAGAAGCGCTATTTTCTGTGGAGAAGAAAGCTAAGAATATGATTACCGTCCCCGTCGAAAATATCCGCCTAGACCAGAAAGATATTTTATACATGAGGAATGTAGACGCTAAGGATTCAGGTAAATTATGTGGTCCAAAAGCTGCGAACTTAGGTCAGCTTAAATCTATGTTTCCTGATTATGTGGTTGAAGGCTTGGTAATTCCTTTTGGAATATTTAAAGCGCATATGGATATGGAAATGCCAAATGAGAATAAAACTTACTGGCAATATCTAAATGAGACTTTTGCCAACGCAAAATCCATGAAAGGAAGTGGTAAATCTTCAGCTGAAGTTGAAGAATATCAATTAGGTAGACTTTCAGTTTTGCGTGATGCCATTAATGCGATGAATCTAGATAAGAATTTCGTATCTCAGCTTAAAAATCAATTCAAGGAAGTTTTTGGTGATAAAATTGGCGATGTTCCTGTATTCTTAAGGAGCGATACCAATATGGAAGACCTTAAAGAATTTACTGGCGCTGGATTAAACCTTACCCTTTTCAATATTCTTGAAGAAGATAAAATCATTGAAGGCATAAAAAAGGTTTGGGCTTCTCCCTACACCGAAAGAAGTTTTAAATGGCGTCAACAATACCTATTAAATCCGGAGAACGTATTTCCTTCAATTTTAATTATTCCGAGTGTAGATGTAGATTACAGTGGTGTTATGATTACCACAGGAATCAATTCTGGAAACGCAGATGACCTTACCGTTGCTTTTAGTAGAGGTGCAGGTGGTGCAGTTGATGGTCAATCAGCAGAAACCCATTTGATTTCTAAAAAGGATGATATCATTTTGTCTCCTGCGCGTGAAGGTGATTACATAAGGCTTCCGAAAGAAGGTGGTACTTCTCATCATTTCACAACTTTTTCAAAACCTATTCTGAACAAAAAGAATATAGATGACATTAGAAAAATAGCTGCCGAAATAATAGAAACGCTTCCAAAAAAGACTGGTTCCGATTATAAAGGCGCCTATGATGTTGAGCTTGGGTTTAAGGACGACAAATTATGGTTGTTCCAAATACGTCCATTCGTAGAAAACAGCAATGCTAAAAGTTCTGATTATTTAACTTCAATTTCCCCAAAAATCGATTACAAAAAGGATATCTCCCTATCCAAAAAACTATAACTATGAAAAAGATTTTTTATTCATTAATAGCCGTTGGTATTTTCTTGTCTTTCGGATTTAAGGCCTACTACCCTATTGATGGTTATGAAGCAACCGGTATCGCGAGAATTTTGCAATTAGATAGAATGGAAAGGGATAGTATTAAAAACAAACGAATCCCATATGGCGCGCATCTTAGGTTAAATCAAATTAAACTCAATCTTCAAAGTCGTAGTAATGATTCTGTAATGGAGCTTTTAAAAGTCGATCCTGACTTTGAGAAAAAGTTTGAAAGTCTATTTCCAGGTAGCGGATATTCTGCAACTGTCCTGGATATGACCAATCCAGATGATCTGAAGTATGCAGAATTTAGAGAAAAAGTTGGCTATCAACCTGGAAGCGTTGGAAAAATTGCGGTCATAACTGCTCTATTTACTGAACTAGAAAAATTATGCCCTGATTCTTGGGAACAAAGAATTTACTATTTAAAAAGTACTAAAGTAAAATCTAGATATTGGGGATTAGGTGACCATCATACTATTCCAATCTACGACATCGAAAAGGATAAATTGACCAAAAGACGGGTTATCGCAAGTGATGAATTTTCACTATACGAATGGGCAGATCATATGCTTTCTGTAAGTAATAATGGTGCCGCAAGTATCGTTTGGAGAGAAGCTTTATTGATGGCTGGTCTTGGACAAGAATACTTTAATTTAACCGAAGAATCAGCCGAGCAATGGTTTAAGGATACTCCAAGAGATACTTTAAGTGCACTTGCAAATCGTGTTGTAAATCAACCATTAAGAGATTTAGGGATTCTTAAGGATGAATGGCGGTTGGGCAGTTTCTTTACTGCGGCCGCCAATAAATACGTAAGCGATATAGGAGGCAGCACCGGTACGCCAATTGGTTTAATGAAATATCTGGTTCAACTTGAACAAGGTAAAGTTGTCGATGAACTATCGAGCTTAGAGATTAAGAGATTAATGTATATGACTGATAGACGAATTCGATATGCTCGTTCTAAAGAATTAGATAGCGCAGCGGTTTATTTTAAATCTGGAAGTTTCTATAAGTGCGATCGAAAAAAAGACCCTAATTGCGCTGAGTATGCTGGTAATGTTTATAATTACATGAATTCAGTTATTATCGTTGAGCATCCCGATGAAGGTAAAAAATATATCGTCTGCCTTATGACCAATGTTTTAAATAAAAACTCAGCTGGCGCGCATATGTACTTAGCTTCTAGAATCGATAATTTAATTCAAGATAGAGATTAATTATCGTGCTGTATTTAGGCTGATTAATGTTTTGGTAAGAAAAAATTGAACGTCTTGATTTCTATGCTTTTTCAAGTATGAAATTTGCGGAATATAAGTTGGGTCGTCAAGATTCTTAATAATATTCAAAACATCTAATTTTATACGCTTGCCCCTATCTCTCATCAGTTTCAACAAAACCGTTTTTTCATTGCTGATAGTTGGTTGAAAGGAAGAAAGTCCTTTTTCATCTGAGTCAATCACGTGATATTCTATCAATGGCAACACAGTACTCTTCAATTTAATTTGAAGCAAATTGTCTAGAAATTCTACCGCATTGACCTTGGCCTCCTTTAAGTCGCTTTTAAGACCGTAATAAGCCACGTCAACGTCTGTTTTTTCATATTTAAGGCCTAGGAGATTAAAGAGACAGAAAAGACTCAAATCTAATTGCTCATTTAAGGTATCAATTAAATTCTCTCTGGCGATAAGTCGTTCGGTCGTGTCGTCCTCATTACCTTCAATCAACATTTCGTTGTTTATAGTGTGTTGAATGGTAGCAATGGCATCTAGAGTGAACTTATAGTATTTGGTCTCCCTTAAAATAAGTTTGGTCAGCTTCCCTTGATTGATTATCAATGTCGAATCCTTGGTCTTTAAGGCGCTTAATGATTTTGATGATTCCATTCTAATCACAACATCTTTACTCCTTAACAATCTAAGCAGAACTCTAATGGATTGCCTGGTATTGAAAGATTCCAGAACCTTGGGGACATGTTTTTCGATATTATCCGAAAAAGTTTCAGATTGAAGCCTTTTCAAAATATTGACGGTAATACTAGAACCGAACATCTTCAAAGCCTTGATTGCATTTTTACGATAATCATCTTCCGAGAGAAAATTTAGTATTGGGTCTATAAATCGCTCATCGGTAGTTAATCCGGCCGCCTTAATGGCGTGCTTCACCACGTATGGGTCTCGGTTATTAAAGTGCAATGAAATAAATGAATAATATTTTGTGAGATTAGAATAGCCAATGGTAATCAGTAATTCGGCAATCTCTTGTTTGCGCGTTATATTTTCGGGCTTGTGCAAATGCCGAATCTTGGTAGAGATACGGTCTTCTAAATCATAAGCTTCAGCAAGCCTGCTGTTGTTATTGCTTTCCCTACTTAAACATAACAGAGCCGCAGTAGAGATGTAGCTGCTTTCATGGTCTAGATAAGATTTAAAAACCTCATCATCCTTCACATTTGTATGGGATATAAGATAATCCATTGCACTATAAACCAGTTCATCATTTTCAGTATGAATGAGGTCTATGATTTTGTTATAGCCAGTTCCTTTTTCATAATTATAAAGCTGTTCGATTACGGCAAGCTTAACTTCATCTGAAGGATGGTCTAAAAGCGACAAAACGCTCTCTTTTAGAGATTTTAATTTATAATTGCTCAAACGGTCTAATAAATTGATAATCTCTTCATCGGAACCCGTTTGTAGAACTCTAATAGCGGAAGTGACCGTATTTTCCTTTAATAGATTTCTCTTTGAAGCTTTGTCGGTTTCAAGAGAAAGTTGGAGGTTTTTTCTAAACGAATCAAAATATGCTCCACGTAATTTATAAATGAATAAAAGCCAGACAAAAAGGAACAATATGATTATTACCGTAATGTAAGAGGTGTTTAGATCTAACCTTTTTATGAGGAAAATGAGCATGAGACCAGCAACACCGGTCGCAACACTATCCACTACAACATCGATATAGGATTTAGCTTGATTTTTTATATAATATGGAATTGGTAAGATTGAAAGTTCTAAGGCTGCTTTGTTAATCGATTGTTTAAAGCTTCCATCTATTCCTTTTATAATGATCAAAACCCACAATTCTGGAAAGGTCAAGAAAAGAAGACAACCAAGAGCTAAACTCAATGGTAAAATCAATAATGTTGAAGTTACCCCAAAATAGGACAGCAATCGATTAGTCAGAAGCAATTGTACAAGTAAGGCAACCACGTTAAAAGTAGAAAACCAAAATCCGAAAAAGGAAGTTAAATCCTCTGGGTTGGTAATGGCTCGATTAGCAAAATCGCTAAATTGGAAATCTACTAATCTAGCAATAAATACGCCAACACTTATGATGCCGGCAGTTATGTAAAGATGTTTTGAGTTTATAATAAGTCTAAATGCCGATTGAGAAACTTCTACACCTTCATTGTGCTTTCTTTTTCTGCGCTCATACATTGTGAGTTTTCTAATCCTTAATCGCCAAATGATTATAAGTAAGGGTATGCATAGCATTAACAAGAACGCGGCAATCATAATGACGGTCATGTTATTAAAGGTAGAAACGATGATAGTTGTTAGATATCCACCGAAGATGCCACCGGCGATTGCACCTGCTCCAATGAAACCGAATAATCTCTTAGCTTCACGGGCATTAAAAACAATATTGGCTAAAATCCAGAATTGTGACGTGGTTAAAACTGCGAAAATTGAGACACTTACGTAGAAGAAATAAAGCAAAAATTGATTAAAATAATCGTACCGCAAACATATTCCGAGAGTAACGAAGGTTAATCCGAAAATTATAAGGCTAAAGATGGTAACGTTTCTAAGTAAGAATTTGCGTAAGGCACCATTATAAAAATACGAACTGATTATCGCTGTAAATGCAACGATTATATAGGCATAAGGTAAACTATCGGCTCCTAGGTATGAGAGAAATAAAGCATTAACTGAAGGTTTCACGATAAGAAGTACCGTGATAATCATGAAAATATACAACTGCATCAAAAGTGCTATTTTGATTTCGTTGTCTCTTATATCAAAAGTTTCTTTGAAGAATTTTTTAAACAAAAGTCAGGGCTGTTTTAAACCCTATAAAGTTCGGGATTTTTTTAATACTCTTTCTAAAGGCTCAACTAATTTTCTAATAATACTTTCTCCTAGAGAGTCATCAATTAGAGCCACCATAATATATTGACGGTTAGGGCCCCAAACAAGAACAGAATCAGAGTGAAAATTCTTCCACGAACCTGACTTTCTAAAAACTGTGGCTTTTGGTGCTAGAATATCCAAAGTATTAACGAATTTATGATGCAAAGCTGGATCTTTCATGATATCTAACATTTGCTTAGAACGTTTCTCGTTTACCAAATTTCCCATTGCAAGTTGATAATAAAAACTGCACACCTGTCTGGTAGTTGCGGCATGGCTAAGCCCTTTAAGTGGTTCTGGATATCTTCTTCCGCCGGCAGCATAGCGCTTACCAACCCAAAGGCCACCACCCTCGGATTCATCGTAAAGGTGATTCTTTTTACCGCGCAGAACTTGTTCTATTTTTTCATAACCCAATCTATCGATCATACGGGTAGAAGCCTGATTGTTGGATTTGCTTATCATAAGATGAAGGTCATTCATGATCTCTGGAGTTTCCTTTAATTCACCTTTATCAAAAGCATCCATCGCCGAAAGAAGAATTGCGATTTTTGGGAGACTAGCTGCGTACATCATGATTTTATCATTGATACCAGCATAGCGAATATCATTAATGTCACTTAAATCTACTATGCCAACTGACATTCTTTTGGTCTTAATCAGTTGGTTCCAAAGTGGATTCTTTTTTATTTCTTTATCAAGTAAAGTCTGAAGTTTTGTGTCGCAGAGATTGGAAATTGGAGGTACCGTATCAGTACGGCGTATAGGGAGTTCCTGTTGGGCATTAACTTTAATGCTTATCGTCATAACGACAAACACAATTAAGAAATACTTTAGTTTCTGCATATTTGTTAGTTACTTACCGCGTTTTTAACCGAAGCTATATTATTATAGCAAAAATAATCTCGAATACAGTATTTATAACGATTAAATAACATTTGCTACTGAAAAGTTTAACATATGGTTAATCCTTTACTTTCAAAATTAACTTGCCTTGCTTCTCTCCTGTAAAAAGACGTTTAAAGGTTTCGTAGAAATTATCGATTCCATCAAAAATATCTTCTTGACTTTTTATCTTTCCTTGTTTATACCATTCTGCAATATCCTTTGCCGCTATCTGATATCGGTCGGCAAAATCGAAAACAATTAATCCTTCCATTCTTGCCCGATTAACTAATAGGGCAAGATAATTCTTAAGACCAACTACAGCCTCTTTATTATTATATTGAGAAATCGCACCACATATAACGATTCTTGCATTTAGTTTTATCAATGTTAGTGCCATATCCAGTAATTCACCACCAACATTATCAAAATAAACATCAATACCATCTTTGCAGGCTTCTCTAAGTTGTTTTTCGTAATCGTCCGATTTATAATCTACCGCCGCATCAAAATTTAACTCGTTGATTAGATAGTCACATTTTTTCTTGCCTCCTGCTACACCTATTACTCTACAGTTCTTGATTTTTGCAATCTGACCCACGATGCTTCCAACAGCTCCGGCAGCAGCAGAGACTAGAACGGTATCTCCCTCTTTTAATTGTCCTACTTCTAATAATCCAAAGTAGGCAGTCATTCCGGTCATTCCAAGAACACTTAAATATTTTGGCATTGGCAAAGCTTCACAATCTACCTTCTTCCAACCTTCACCATTAGTTATAGAATATTGTTGTATACCGCCCATTCCGGTTAAACAATCACCTACTTTATATTTAGAATCTGCCTCTGCTTTAATGACTTTCCCAATAGCACCGGCCCGCATCACTGCTCCAATTTCTATAGGTTCTACATAAGATTTGCCAGCGTTCATCCATCCGCGCATTGCGGGGTCTAAAGAAACATAATGCTGTTCTATGAGCATTTCACCTTTTTTAAGTTCTGGAGTTTCAACAGTGATCTTGTCCCAAGTCTCTTCGGAAGGAAAACCTACGGGTCTTTTTGCTAATTTAAATTGAGTGTTTTGTGGCATAGTGTTTAGTTAAAAAAAAACAGCCCTTAAATAGGACTGCTCTGTAAATCGCGAAAAATTTCGCTTATATATTTGTTATTCTTCTTCTTGACTCGCTTCAGGTTTTGGTGGGGGTGGCGGCGTATTTGCTTTTTGTCTTACTCGTACCGCATTCATGCCTTTCATACCTTTTTCTAATTCAAAAGTAACCTTGTCATTTTCAGCAATTTCGTCTATTAATCCACTTACGTGACAGAAATACTTCTCATTATTTTCGGTATCGATAATAAATCCGAAACCTTTAGAACTATCATAGAAAGATACATTACCAACTCTAATTGGATCTGGTTCGTCTCCTTCTTCTTTTTTAGGAACCCCAAGAACGATGTCTTCTGCATCTACTTTAATCTTATCTGCAGGGTTTGGAGGAGTATCAGAAAGATTTCCGAATTGGTCAACGTAGGCAAATTGAATTCCTTTGTTGTTTCCTTCCTTGTCTGCCTTCTTGGCTTCCTTTTTCTTTAATTTATCTTCTCTCTTCTTCTTCTTTGCTTTTTCTTTTTCAATCTTATTGAAGGTCTGTTGCGATCTTGCCATTTACTACTTTTGGTTATTTTTAAATTATTAATGTTTTACTAAATCGATAAATAGGGAAAGGCAATGCGCTAGATTGAATTCACCAAAAAACAAATTCAGTAATCAGTAACAAATATAGTGCATATTATGTTCTCTATAAAATCGATATAAGCTTTAATACAAAGGGTTGCTGTTAATATTTGCAATAAAGACTTAATTTTGCTTTTATGTTCAATCTTGGTAAATACAATAAGCGTGCCGTGGCCGGTGGGGTCATTGCCGCAATAGTTACGGGACTCGGTGCCTACGTATTAGGAAACCTTAGTGGTTATGAAGCTAAGATATTAATAAGAAGTTCACTGCCCGGTATTAATGCACTCTGTAACACTATTGTGCTGGCGTCGGCGACCATTCTTGCCTTATTACTTACGATTTTGAGTGTTAGCTCGTCTACTAAGTCGCGTTTAAAGGAAGACCATTACAAACAGGTTCTCTATATTGCTAAATTAGATACTGTGGTTTTTGTCGTTTCGATGATTGTTTTTCAGCTAATGAATATACCTATTACAGAAGCCGATAACGTCCCTCCTACCTGGTATTCATCAATTTATTATATTTCTCTTGGTCTCGCTGCAGTTCTATCTGGCGCGTTGATTAGCGTAGTCCTAATGCTGTACAATGCAGTTAGAAATATAATTATGATTGTAGGTCTTGGGGTTAAGGACCATCCTTTGGTGGAAGCAGATGATAATGAAATGGATGAAGAGGAAGAAAATTCTGATAACCAAAAAAATGAAAAGAAATATAACGATTGAACATCCCGTATTTACTCTTCTTTCGCTAAATCCTTAAACACCACGATTGTTGCTTTTACTCCAGTTAATAGATTCCATTTTTTAGAGGAAACCAAATTTTTATTATCATCATAAACTTGAAACTCTGCCGTATTAGGTCCAGATTCACCTTGATTTAAGGCTAAAAATTCAATGGTGTTTGCACCAGGAGTCAAAGGAATATTAAATCCTTTATAACCTGAAGTCAATAAAAGGGTTGGAACATAAACTGCACCATTCACAAAAACCCTTACCAAATCTCCATCCGGATACTCATGGTCTCGACAAACAATATTTACGAATTTACCGTTAGATTTAAATTCGCCTAAAAATTGATCCGACATTTTCTCTACCATGATGCCTTGTTCTACCGATTGTTTAGCGTAGCGTTTTTCAAAAATCTGTCCCGGATCCATCAATTTACTATCGTCCATCATCGAGAATTCTCGATCAGGCTTTGTGTTTAAAGTAATAGGATTTTTAATTGGCAAGCCATCTACTTCCTTGGGAATATTATTATTCTTAGGTCTTTCTGGTTCTATCTTAAAATCGTTATTGATAGAATCATCTACTTTTTCTGCTGGTATGGGAATAGAGTTTTGTCTTCGGTCCACTTGGGCATTTAGTCCAAACGAAGCGAGACATAATAATAATGTTAAGATTTTAATGTTCAAAGAATTTGAGCTTTTCGACATATTGGGGTTGCTGAATGTTTCTAAATATTCAAAAACCGTACCCAAAAATAAAGAAAGCAAGATGATGGGAGCAATATTTAACTTAGGTTTAAAATTGTCCGTTAAAACTCAAACGTAATTTTCTATTATATTCATCGAACAACCAGTCCTTATAATTCTGGGTGCTGTTCATAATACAGTAGCTATACTGCTTAATCCGGAATGAAATATCATCTTGAAGCAATTTTGTAAGTGCACGCGCATCATAAACGTCTTCAGAATTCTCGATACACATTTGTGAATGTTGATTTATAGAATGGTCGATGGCGGCGATTGATTTATGACCCTCACTTAAAACCTGCTTATAAACAGCTTTCATATCAAAACTGATATCTTCTGTTTTCTTAAATTTTTCACGGAGAACTTCTGGCATCACATAAATAAATTCTCGCTCAATATCCTCGTCGTTTCTTATATTCTCAAGATACATTTCTGGATACTTAAAGATATGTCTCCAATCGACGATTTGGTCCCAAGCTCCGAATCTAACTGCATTGTTTCCTAAATCTAGTACATGGAATTTCTCTTTATTTTCAAGAATCCTAGAACCACGACCGATCATCTGAAAATACAGAGTAAGAGAACGAGTCGCTCTATTAAGGATTACAGCTTCGACGGTCGGCTCATCAAAACCAGTTGTCAAGATGCTGACGGAGGTTAAAACTCCATCAGGAGTGTTTTTAAACCACTTTAAAATTTCCTTACGTTCTTGTTTGGTATTGGTATTATCGAGATGCCTAACGTTGTAGCCTGCTCTTTTGAAGGTATAGTAAACTTCTTTGGATGTATTGATTCCATTATTGAAAATCAGGGTTTTTTTGCCCTTGGCCATTTCTTCGTATGCGAGCATTAATTTGCTCTGCATCATAGAATTACTATAAAGGGCTTCTGAAGATTTTACCGTATAATCTCCATTGATACCTATTTTCAACGAAGTTAGGGCCACATCGTAATTATAGATTTCGGCTTTTGCCAAGAAACCATTTTTTATTAAAGTTGAAATATCATCGCCTACGATTAACTTATCGTAGTTGTCATTCATCGGAAGTTTAATATTAGAACTCAGAGGTGTTGCAGTAACACCCAGAATATTACAATTCTTAAAAAACTTGAATAATTTTCTAAATGAATTATAATGGGCTTCATCAATAATTACGAGACCAATATCCTCAAGGATTAATTTGTCATCATTAAGACGGTTATTCAATGTCTCGACCATCGCTACGAAACATTTATACTGATCCTGATCAGGTAATTCTTTTACTTTACTGTTTATGATTTTATTCTTTACCCCAAAGCCGCTCAGCATTTTTGAAGTTTGCTTGCAAAGCTCTATACGATGGGTTAGGATTACGACCTTTTTATCGTGCGTTTGGATATATCTTCTAACAATCTCAGAGAAGATGACGGTTTTACCACCACCGGTAGGTAACTGATAAAGCAAATTATAGTTGTCCGATTCGCTATTAAAAACCTCAAAAATACGGTTGAGGTCAGATAGCTGATAATCGTATAATTTCTTTTTAGTTTCTGTTTTAGTATTCTCTACGACGGTTTGGGACATATATTACTTTCTGAAAAAAAAATTCTCACAAAATTAGCATTTTATAGGGTTATTAAGGCTGAATGTTGAAAACAATTAAAAAAAATCTAATTTTTGAAATTCAAATTGACGGCCTACAGCTAATTATTGATGAGAAATTTATGGGTGTAATTCGTGAGTTTGAAAACTTTCAAGTTATGGAAACAAAAAGGGCGCAAATAAACATTACGCCCTTCAAATTAAAATATTTATATACTTTAAGAACCCTTCATCTTCGATTCCTCTTCTAATTTTAAAAGGAAAGCAAATACTAATGCGGTCCTCTTATATCTTTCGAATCTTCCTGAAGCACCACCATGACCAACATCCATATCGGTATCTAACAATAAAAGATTATCATCGGTTTTTAGTTCTCTCAATTTCGCGACCCATTTTGCAGGTTCCCAATATTGTACTTGGCTGTCCCAATAACCGGTGGTTACTAAAATATTCGGATAGTCTTTCGCTTCAACATTATCATAAGGCGAATAGCTCTTCATATAATCATAGTATTCCTTGTCCATCGGATTTCCCCATTCATCAAATTCAAAAGTTGTTAACGGAATAGTCTCATCTAGCATCGTAGAAACAACATCCACAAATGGAACCGCTGCTACCACACCATTAAAGATTTCTGGTTTCATATTTAATATGGCACCCATTAAAAGCCCTCCAGCACTTCCGCCGTATGCATAGAGATGGTCACTACTCGTGAAACCTTCATCTATGAGAAATTCACCAACATTTATAAAGTCTGTAAACGTATTCTTCTTTTTAAGCAGTTTTCCGTTCTCGTACCAATCGCGCCCCATTTCTTGTCCTCCGCGTATGTGCGCAATGGCATAAATAAATCCTTGTTCTATCAGGCTGAGATTTTCTGACCTAAAAGAAGCTTCTTGATTGCTTCCGTATGAGCCGTAGGCATAAAGTAGCAGTGGATTGCGCCCGTTTTTTTCTGTACCTTTTTTATAAACTATAGAAACTGGAATTTTAGTACCATCGGTAGCAGTCGCGAATATTCTTTCTGAAATAAAATTCTCTGGTTTAAAATCATCGTCCAATACCTCATCTTGCTTAAGCAGAGTTTGTTCTTTTGTCTTCATATTATATTCGAAAGTGCTCATCGGTGTAGTTAAAGAAGTGTAATTATAGCGGAGAATATCTGTGTCAAAATCCATATTACCATTGGTGTAGACTTGGTAGCTTGGGTCGTTGAAATCTAGATAGTAATCCGTATCGTTATTCCAGGATTTTACCCTAACTTCTTTTAAACCTTCTTTTCTTTCGGTTAACACCAGATAGTCCTTAAACAAGTCAAAATCTTGCAGATAAATGCTATCCCTATGCGGAATCACATCTTTCCAATTGGCCTTTGTAGGAGAATTGACCGGTGCTTTGACAAGTTTGAAATTTTTTGCATTTAAATTGGTTCGGATGTAAAAATCATTCCCCATGTGATCTACAGAATACTCCAGATTCTTTTCTCTTGGTTGAATCACCTTAAATTCGCCATCGGGTTTATCGGCGCTTAGATATCTAAATTCCGAAGAAAGTGTTTGACTAGAACCAATGATGATGTAGTCATCAGATTTTGATTTATAAACAAAAGTGGAAAAAGTATCGTCCTTTTCATCATAGACTTCTACATCTTGGCTTTGTTCCGTTCCTAAAACATGTTTGTAAACCTTGTCTGCCCTCAATGTTACCGGATCTTTCTTTACGTAAAAAAAAGTTTTATTGTCGTTTGCCCAGACGCCACTGCCAGTGGTGTTAGATATTCTATCTGTTAATAGTGAATCATTCTCTAGATTTTTTATGTAAATATCATAACGTCGTCTAGATACTGTATCTATAGCATATAACATTAACTTATTATCTGTACTCACAGATCGGTTACCGATTCCGTAATATTTATAGCCCTTGGCCATTTCAGGTCCATTAAAGATGATTTGTTCTTCCCCTCCATCTACTTTCTTTCTTAACACCACGGGATAATCAGCACCTTTAGTATATCGACTGTAATAATCATAACCATTTTCCCTTACAGGAACACTCTCATCATTTTCTTTAAACCGACTTACGATTTCGGTATAAATTGAATCCTTTAAATTTTCAACATCTTTCATTTCTGCGTCGAGATAATCGTTTTCAGCTTCTAGATATCCAATAACATCGGAAGTTTGTTGATCAGGAGTTTCGGAATTTTTTTGCTCATCGCTAAGACGCATCCAACTGTAGTTGTCGATTCGAGTGTCGCCATGCATTTTCATTTCTTCTGCTACTTTCTTAGCAACAGGCGGTTCTGGCTGTGATTTTACTTCTTCAGATGTTTTTTCTTGACAACTTAAAAAGAAATACGGCACTAGAAGTAAGAGGGAAATTTTAAATTTCATATATAAAAAATGATTTGTTATTTATGTCCACAAGTTAATCAAAACAAAAAAGGAAGATTAACCAAAAGTTGGAATTATTTCGTCTTGGTAACTTCTTCCTTAGGAATGCCAAAATCGATGCATACATTTTTCCTTCCCCAGTTTTTTGCAGCCTTTACATCTGTGCCCATATAGATATCTATTTGTCGGCGCTTGCGAGAGTGCAGTTTATCCTTAACAAGATAGACACCTTCAAAACCTTCAATTTTAACTGGGGTATTATGGGTAAGGCCCATTCTAATAAGATCACGAGAAACCGCGATGCATTTCATACCTGGTTTTAAAGTGTCTCCGTATGCCGTAATATTTGGATTTCCTTCCGTTTGCCAACTCACGGAATTGTATGCGGTTGCTCTAACATTTATTCCTTGCCAGATGAATTTAGAAGTCTCTTCTTTTTCACAGGAAACGAAGGTTAGTATTAAACCACTTAATAGAAAACGTTTTAACATTGGCTATTCAAAGAGTTATAAAGATACTTTAAAATTTTTATCGGTTTAGTCAAGGTCATTTTTGTAAATTACCGACACTTAAATATAATCCACCATTTTATGAAATTACATTACCTAAGTCTTGTTTTAGTTCTATCAATTGTTTCCTGTAATGAAGACAATAAAAAATCAGATGATTCATCGGAAGCTAAAAAAGATTCTCTGGCATTAATTGAAAAAGCCAATGGAATACATGAGCGAGTGATTATTCTAGACACGCATGTTGATATTAATGTGAAGAACTTTACCGATTCCCTTAATTATACTGCCGATTTAGATACTCAGGTCAATTTGCCTAAGATGAAAGCTGGTGGTCTGGATGTCGCATGGTTTATAGTATACACTGGCCAAGATACTTTAACTGAGGATGGATATAAAAAGGCATATGATAATGCTATTTCCAAGTTTGAAGCCATCCATAGATTAGTTGAGCAGATTGCACCTAACGAAATTGAATTGGCTTTAAACTCAGATGATGTTAGGAGAATTGTCGATTCTGGTAAGAAGGTGGCAATGATTGGTGTAGAAAATGGATATCCCGTCGGGACAGACATTAAACGAGTTGAAGAATTCTATAAACGCGGAGCAAGATATATGTCCCTTGCCCATAACGGACATAGTCAACTTGCCGATAGCAATACAGGTGAAGCAGACAGCATTTGGTTAAATAATGGACTAAGCACTTTGGGGAAACAGGTGATTTCTGAGATGAATCGTGTAGGGATGATGATCGACGTTTCCCATCCTTCAAAGGAAACGATGAAGCAAATTCTAGCCATGACAAAAGCACCGATTATTGCATCACATTCATCTGCAAGAGCAGTGAGTGAACATAGCAGAAACTTAGACGATGAGCAACTAGAATGGCTTAAGGAAAATGGTGGTGTTGCCCAAGCGGTTGCTTTGGACGCTTATGTAAATGCAGGAAAAAATGATAAGTATGCAGAATCAGAAAATCAGGTTCGCAAAGAAGTAATGGAAGAGCGTAATGTAGCATTTATGGAGAGGGAAGATATAAATAAGATGGAGCCTGCTGCACGAGAAGAATACTATAAAGTTTATATGGAAACAAGTCCTGAAGTCAAGAAACGTATGGCGGAGAAGACGGATTTGCCCGCTCGTGTAAATGTTTCAGATTTTGTTGATCATATTGATTATATGGTAGATAAAATGGGAATAGACCACGTTGGCATAAGTAGCGACTTTGATGGTGGCGGTGGAATTGAAGGTTGGGATGATGCTTCAGAAACATTTAATGTCACTTTAGAATTAGTAAAAAGAGGATATTCTGAAGAAGAAATTGGTAAACTATGGAGCGGTAACTTGTTGCGAGTTTTAGATGAAGTTCAAGCTGTGGCAGCAGGATTGACAGCTGCGAATTAGCGAATTTGAAAATTCGAAGATTGGAAGATTGGAAGATGAGCAAATTTTAAGATTGGAGAATTTTAATATTGATGATGAGGGATTAGTGATTTTGAAAATTTATTTATTCCTCAAGACCAAAAACCAAAAACCAAAAACTAACAACCAACAACTAATATGCTAGCAGTGCTTTAAGTTCAGCTTCGAATCTGTTCTTGGGCAAATATTGATTCTCTAGTTGAGGTGAAAATGGTATCGGGGTTTCCATACTTGCCACTCTTTTAACTGGGGCATCAAGATAACCGAAACAGTTTTCCATTATTAAAGCTGAAATATCTGAAGATATACTTCCAAACAAACTGTCCTCATGTAAGATGATGGCTCTATTGGTTTTCTTGACCGACTCATATATTGTTTCGGTATCCAAAGGTTGCAAAGAACGAAGGTCAATCAAGTCTGCTTTAATCTCAGGGTTTTTTTCTAACGTTTCAATTGCCCAATGCACGGCGGCTCCGTAAGAAATGATAGTAATATCTTCACCTTCTCTTATCAACGAAGCTTTTCCGAATGGAATTGTATAATAATCCGAAGGCACTTCTTGCCTAATACTTCGATAAAGTCCTTTATGTTCAAAAAACAATATAGGATTTGGATCATTGATGGCCGTTGCCAATAATCCCTTGGCATCGTAAGGAAATGCCGGATAAACAACTTTTAGGCCTGGTGTATGGGTAAACCAAGCTTCGTTGGTCTGGGAGTGAAATGGACCAGCCGCTACTCCACCGCCACATGGCATTCTTAAAACTACATCTGCATTTTGGGCCCAGCGATAATATGATTTCGCTAGATAATTGACCACCGGGTTAAAACCTGAACTCACAAAATCTGCAAATTGTAATTCTACTATCGATTTTATCCCCGCAATAGAAAGTCCCATTGCTGCTTCTATAATCGCGGATTCACAAATTGGTGTATTCCGTACTCGGTCACTTCCGAATGCCTCAAGAAAGCCATCCGTAATTTTAAAGACACCGCCATAATCTGCGATATCTTGACCCATAATAACAAGGTCATCGTGAAGTTCCATGGACTGTTTTAAACCTTGAGAAATAGCATCAACAAATCGTATTTCTTCACTATCGCTACCAGATTTAATCTCTTCGTATTCAAATGGTTTAAAGACATCATCTAATTCATTGCTTTCAACTGCTAAGATACTCTCTTCTTTGGCAACAGCTTCAAGTCCTTCTTCAATTTCCTTTGTAATACTAGAGCGAAATTTTAATTCAATAGCTTCAGTTAAAACATTTTCATTCAACAAGAATTCACGATAGTTTTCAATCGGATCTCTATCGGCCCATTCGGTCATTAAGTCGTCCGGGACATATTTAGTACCACTAGCCTCTTCATGGCCGCGCATTCTAAAAGTTTTGAATTCAATTAAAATAGGTCTAGGACGTTTTCTAATACTTTCGGCCAGACGGAGCATTTTGGTATACACTTCAATAATATTATTTCCGTCTAAAACAAATGCTTCCATTCCATAACCACGTCCTCGATCGGCCAAATCTTTACAGGCATATTGCTCCTTAGTTGGAGTTGAAAGCCCATAACCGTTGTTTTCAATACAAAATATCACGGGAAGTTGCCAAACTGAAGCAACATTTAACGCCTCATGAAAATCTCCTTCACTCGTTCCGCCCTCACCCGTAAAAACAGCGGTGACTTCACTTTTATTTTTTAATAGGCTAGCAAGTGCAATGCCATCGGCAACACCTAACTGGGGCCCGAGATGCGAAATCATCCCTACGATATTGTAATCTTGTGTTCCAAAATGAAACGATCTATCCCTCCCCTTAGTAAAACCACTAGTTTTTCCTTGCCATTGACCGAATAAACGATGCAACGGGATTTCTCGTGTAGTAAAAACTCCAAGGTTACGATGCATCGGTAAGATGTATTCTTCGCGATTCAACGCCATGGTAACTCCGACTGAAATAGCCTCTTGTCCCATACCCGAAAACCATTTTGAAACTTTTCCCTGACGCAGAAGAATGAGCATTTTTTCCTCGATCATACGAGGTTTAAGCATATTCTTGTAAAGACTCAACAAAGTATGGTCGTCTAAATTTCTTTTGTCGAATTTTAATTTGGTGCGTGTGGAGGTAACCATCTTGTAAGCTTAATTTTATAGACCAAAAGTAAATAAAATAAAGCGCATTTAAATTTGAAGCTTTTCAAATTTTAAACAACTTATTACAAATCTCAGCTTCTTGCAAACTGCACATTTTTAAAGGATTGCATCAAAAATCTAAATCCTTAATATATAATGTTCATTATTTTTATTAGAGTTGAAACAAAAAATCCGAGAATCAAAATCCTCGGAAGATTCTTTAAACCCCTAGCCTAAATGGATGTAAGGATGTTTTTAATTACTTTTGTGTATACTGAAAAATAAAAATTAAAAGATGAATGCAATTCCAAGTGTAAATCTAGAAGATTTTATATCTGGAGATCCAGAAAAGAAGCAACAGTTTATTGATGAAATTGGTAAAGCCTACGAAGAGATTGGCTTTGTGGCCTTAAAGGGACATTTTCTAGACGAGAAACTTGTAGACGAACTTTATAAACAGATCAAGAAATTTTTTGACCTTCCGGTAGAAACTAAGCGAAAATATGAAATAGAAGGAATCGGGGGTCAACGTGGCTATGTTTCCTTTGGAAAAGAAAGTGCAAAAGGTAAAAAAGTCGCGGATTTAAAAGAGTTTTGGCATTTTGGACAATATGTAGACGATGATGAAGATTTAAAATCCGAGTATCCAGATAACGTTGAAGTTAAAGAACTTCCAGAATTTAATAAAGTAGGAAAAGAAGCCTATGCAATGCTTGAGAAGACCGCCAAATATGTGCTTCGAGCTTTAGCGCTTCATCTTGGCTTAAGTGAAACATATTTCGACAATTATATCCATAATGGAAATTCTATATTAAGGCCAATCCATTATCCTCCCATTACCCAAGAGCCAGATGAAGCGGAGCGTGCAGCTGCCCACGGCGACATAAATCTCATCACTTTGTTGATGGGTGCTCAAGGTCGCGGTTTACAGGTAAAAAATAATAAAGGGGAATGGATCGATGCAATTGCAGAACCAGATGAACTCATGATAAATGTTGGTGACATGCTTTCTAGACATACCAACAATAAACTAAAATCTACCATTCACCGCGTTATAAACCCGCCTAAAGAACAGTGGGGAACTTCTAGATATTCGATTCCTTTCTTTATGCATCCTATTAGTTCTATGAAATTAAATGTATTGGAAGAAACCGTTGATGCAGAAAATCCAAAACAGTTTGAAGACATTACCGCTGGCGAATTCTTAAATGAACGCCTAATTGAACTTGGACTTATTAAGAAGTAATTCTTTAAATGGATTTAAAAGATCAATTAAAAAACCTCTTTCCGGATCACGAGGAAACTCCAGATAAAAATGTTGGTAATGACAGTACTATTTGGATGCAAGATGACCCCATTCTTTGCAAGTACGAAAAACGCAAAGGAAAACCAATCACCATATTAGAAGGTTATACTGGCGCTACCGAAGATTTTAAAACCTTAGCAAAAGAATTAAAGACCACCTTGGGAGTTGGTGGTAGCTTTAAGGACGATCAGATAATCGTGCAAGGAGACTATCGGGACAGGATAATGCAAATTCTTAAAGAAAAAGGCTTTAACGTAAAAAGAGTTGGTGGATGACAGATAGTAGAACACTTAACATTACCAACGGAGATACACTTACCGAAAGATTGGTAGAACAAAAATTTGAAGGTGATATCCTTACTTGGAGCGAAATGCTATGTGAAGGTCCTACCACAGAATTTATTGGAACTTCCACCTATTTTGAGCTCAGAAAAAAATTCTTCAACGATTATTATGATTTAATTTTAGATGAAGAGAAATTTCATATTGATCTTCAAAAGTTAGATAATACAGAGAATTACGACCAGATAGTATTGTGGTTCGAGTATGATTTGTTCTGTCATATTAATATGCTCGCGGTCCTTAGTCTTATTAAACAAAAAAATATAGATGTTCCTGTGTATCTAGTTTGTAGCGGATATACGGAAGGTCATACCTTAGTGGGCCTTTCAGAACTTTCGGATAAGTCTTTAAAAAAACATTTTGATTCTAAGATTAAACTAACTTTTGATGATCTGGAATTAGGTTACACCTTATGGCGAATTTATTGCGGTAAAGATCACAATCTGTTAAAGCCTTATATCACCTCAAAATCCTCATTTCAGTATTTAAGTCCTTGTCTCAAAGCGCATTTAAAAAGATTTCCCGATTCCAAAACAGGTCTAGATGTTCTAGAAACTAATATCTTAACCCTCATCGACAAAAATTCTATAAACTCTGAACACCATTTGTTGGGCTATATTCTAAACTATCAGGGATATTACGGCTATGGAGATATGCAATTAAAACGAATGATTTCTAAGCTTTCTCATTTTTTCAGTATTGTAGATGATAAATTAAAGTTAAACGAAATGGGCTATAAAGCATTGAGTTCGAAATTTAACTTTTCAATTATGATTAACGATAATATAATGTTTGGCGGAATCAATAAGCTAGACTACCAATTTTCGGTTAAAGAAAATAAACTCATTAAACCAAAATTCAATGCCACTACCTCCTTCTGAACTCATTTTAAATGATGACGGAAGTATTTATCATTTAAACTTATTGCCCCAAGATATCGCCGACGCTGTAATTACGGTTGGTGATCAGGACAGGGTTGAAAAAATCACCAAACATTTCAAAAAAATAGAAGTTTCCAAGAGAAAGCGTGAATTCTTCACCCAAACCGGCACTTTTAAAAACAAACGCATTACGGTTATTTCTACTGGAATCGGGACTGATAATATCGACATCGTCATTAACGAGCTAGATGCTCTGGTTAATATTGATTTAGAGAAGAGGCAAGTAAAACCGAATCTTAAAAGCCTCGATATAATTAGGATTGGGACTTCTGGTTCCATTCAATCTAATATTCCAATTGATAGTTTTTTAATCAGTGATCATGCCATCGGTTTTGATAGTCTATTGCACTATTACAATTTTATTGAAGATGAAAGCATCGAAGGATTTTCTGAGGAATTAGTAAAGCATTTAAATTTAGATCCAGCTAAGTCTAAACCTTATATAGTAGGCTGTGATGAAGGTTTGAAACATAAATTTACTTCAGATAAGACCGTTGAAGGAATCACAGTGACCAACGTTGGATTTTATGGTCCGCAAGGAAGAGTTCTTAGGTTAAAGTTAAAAGATGAAGATCTAAATGATAAACTTTCTACCTTTAATTTTGAAGGTAAAAAGATTACGAATCTCGAAATGGAAACCGCAGGTATTTATGGACTTTCAAAGCTTCTCGGACATCGAGCAGTTTCGATGAACGCCATAATCGCAAATCGAGCGACCAAAGAATTTAGTAAGGATTCAGAGAAAACTATTGATTCGCTAATCCTATATACCCTTGAGAAACTAAGTCTTTCCTGAAATTGATGCTATGAAAACAATTACCATTGGTGGTGTACCAGAACATTTTAATTATCCTTGGTACCTTACCTTGAAAAATAAAGATTACCAAAAAAAAGATATTAACCTAAGATGGGTAGATTATCACGGAGGTACAGGAGAAATGAGTAGAGCACTTCGCAGGGGAGAAATCGATATGGCGGTTATTCTTGCAGAAGGAATCATAAAAGATATCATTGACGGAAACCCTTCAAAGATTGTACAGATATTCGTCGAATCTCCGCTCTTGTGGGGAATTCATGTTGCTGCAAATTCTAATTACAAAGATATTTCAGAACTCCGAAATACAAAAGCCGCAATAAGTAGATATGGCTCTGGTTCTCATTTAATGGCTTTTATTAATGCTGAAAAAAATGGTTGGGATCCATATGATGATCTCAATTTTGAAGTTATTCAAAATCTAGATGGTGCCGTTAAGGCCTTGACGGAAGGAAAAGCTGATTATTTTATGTGGGAAAAATTCACCACCAAACCTTTGGTCGACCAACATATCTTTAGGAGAATCGGTGTCTTCCCTACTCCATGGCCGTGTTTTGTGATTGCTGTTAATGAAAAGTTTCTGGAAAATAATGCTCAGGAAGTTAAGCATATCTTAGAGACGGTAAACACTCAAACCATAGTTTTTAAGGATATTGAAAATATTGATCAAGTGATCTCCGAACGTTATGATCAGCGTATTGAAGATGTTCGCGAATGGTTAAAAATAACTGAATGGTCTCAGCGCAATCTTACCGAAGCTACCGCAGAAGAAATACAAACCGCACTGTTCGATTTAAATATCATAAACTACAAGGCAGATTATGATCAACTCGTTACAAACTTGGAATAGAATTAAAATTTCAAATTAAAAATTTTAATACATTTTATTACTATTCTTTGAAGCAGCAGGGATTTCTTGAATTGCATCCCAATGCTCTATAATTTTCCCTTCTTCATCAAACCTAAAAATGTCCATCGTTACATATTCAATTTGGTCCGGCCATATCTGGTGGGTATGTAGAGCAACTAAGTCATTTTCAGCAATAACCCTTACAAATTATAAGGATTTATCCGGAAACTCTTTTGCATCTTGGTGAAATAATCGATGAAAGCTGTTGCGCCATCACCAACCAAAGGATTATGTTGAATGAATTCATCACCCACGTACATTTCTACCGCTTGTTCAGGATTACCATCAAAAGCCAATTGGTAAAATGCTTGGGCTATTTGTTTGTTTTGTTCTAAATTATAACATTTTGATTTTGTAAGTTATATCTAATCTATTTTTGAGTATTTTCTGTTTTATCCAAAGTAATTTACCATACATCGATGATTTGGAAGTTTTTCTTACCTCAAAAAACTGATTTTAACAAAATTTTATTATATTTGAGTATATGAATGCCTCTAACTAAAATACCAAATCTATGCTTTTAACCATCGGTGCCGTAATTTTAGGACTTGTCGTCATAAATTTTCTTCTTCTAATTTTCAGTTGTAATAAAAGTACCAAGAAAGCATTAAAGGATACACGTCAGCCAATCTATAAAAAGCATACAAGAATCATTACCACCGAATTGCAGTCTGCCCATCTCGCTCCAACAGGGAGTTAGTTTTACTAAAATGTTTATTTCCAAACCAATATCCTCTATTTGCACTTAATGGCGATGGATGACCCGATGTTAGAACATGATGTTTTGATGTGTCAATCAATCCTGTCTTTTTCTTAGCATAACCTCCCCACAGCAAAAACACCACACCACTTTTTTCTTTATTTATTATTTTAATTATTGCATCGGTAAATTGTTCCCAACCTTTATTTTGGTGACTACCGGCAGAAGATGCACGAACCGTCAAAGTTGCATTCAACAATAACACACCTTGTTTGGACCATCGTTCTAAGTTTCCTGATTTTGGATAAGGAACTCCTAAATCATCTTCGATTTCCTTAAATATATTTATTAACGAAGGTGGATGGGAAATACCATCCCTTACCGAGAAACATAGTCCATTGGCTTGCCCAGGACCATGATAAGGATCTTGACCTAAAATAACCACCTTAACTTCATCTAAAGGACAATTTTCTAAGGCTGCAAAAATTGCCTTCCCCGGCGGATAGCAGCTATGGCTAGTATATTCTTTTCGAACAAATTCCGTTAGCTCATTAAAATATGGCTTACCAAATTCTTCTTCTAGTTGTTGCTTCCAGCTTGGGTGGATTTTAACGTTCACTTCTCTTTAATTTTAAATTCAAATTTAACCGAAATTAGATAGAATCTTTGTTCGATTACGATAGCATGCTAAAACAATCAGGTATTATTTTAGTAATTTTGCAGTCCCGAAAGGGCTTAGAGCCAATGAAAAAAATCCATAAGAAAACATTAGAAGATCTAGAATTTTACACGGTCGTCGAGCAATTATCAAAATTCGCGGTTACAAATCTCGGTAAAGCAAAAACCCTTGAAATTGCTCCTATCACGGATCGTGACCTGCTCCTTAAAAGTTTAGACCTTACCAATGAGTATCTGGCATCTTTTTATAATGATAACAGAATCCCCAATCACGGATTCGATGAAATAAGCCGAGACCTTCAATTGCTTAAGATTGAAAATTCCTCTTTGGAGACCGAAGGTTTTAGAAAAATATCGGCTATAACCATAACTTCTGAGGGCATCATAAAATTCCTGAAAAAATTCAAGGACTATTATCCTGAACTGTTTGCGGAATTCGGAAATATAGAAACTTCAAAATTGATTATTGAAGAAATAGATTCGGTAGTCAGTAGGCACGGCGAAATTAAGGATGAAGCTTCAAAGGAACTTTACAACATCCGTCATTCTATCAACGACGTTAGGTCCAAAATCAATTCTAGTTTTAATCATGCGCTCACCACCTATTCCTCTAACGATTATCTCGATGACATAAAGGAATCCGTAATTGAAAATAAGCGGGTCCTTGCGGTTACTGCCATGCATCGACGAAAGGTGAAAGGTAATATTATGGGCAGTAGCAAAACCGGTAGTATTGTTTATATTCAACCGGAAGCAACCTTTCTTCACGCTCGGGAACTCAATAATCTGGAGTTTGAAGAAGGTGAAGAAATCTCCAAAATCCTTAAGCAACTTACTGAAAGGGTAAGACCATTTAGACCTCTGTTGCGAGAATATCAGGAGTTTTTGGTAGAGTTAGATGTCATTTATTCGAAAGCAAAGTATGCTCAGTCGGTAAATGCTATTTCACCAAAAATTAATGATGAAAAACGCTTATTTATACGTGATGCTTATCACCCTCTTCTCTATTTAAATAACAAGAAGAAAGGTTTAAAAACTTTTCCTCAAACGATTGAACTTTACCCGGAAAGCCGGATTATAGTAATTTCAGGCCCCAATGCTGGTGGAAAAAGTATCACCTTAAAAACGGTTGGCTTACT
This sequence comes from Flavobacteriaceae bacterium MAR_2010_188, assembly GCA_900104375.1. NCBI lineage: Bacteria > Pseudomonadati > Bacteroidota > Flavobacteriia > Flavobacteriales > Flavobacteriaceae > Flavobacteriaceae bacterium MAR_2010_188. The sequence continues at coordinate 998,502 of LT629302.1, read as the reverse complement.
TCAACTTATGTTGCAAAGTGGGATGTTGGTTCCGGTTCATGAGAAAAGTTCTATGTGTTTCTTCAGCAATGTTCTCAGTGATATCGGGGATAATCAGTCCATTGAAAATCACCTGAGCACTTACAGTTATAGGTTAAAGCAGATGAATTATTTCTTAAAGAAATGTGATAAAAATTCATTATTTCTTATCGATGAATTTGGAACTGGTAGCGATCCAGAATTAGGTGGCGCCCTAGCAGAAACATTTCTCGAGGTTTTTTATGAACGAGAAGCCTTCGGAATTATAACCACCCATTATTCAAATTTAAAGGTTTTGGCCAACGAACTTCCGCATATGCTCAATGCAAATATGATGTTCGATGAAAAAAGTCTTGAACCAATTTATAAGTTAGGCTTAGGGCAACCCGGAAGCTCCTTTACTTTTGAAGTCGCACAGAAAAACGGAATTCCTTTTAGCTTAATCAACAAATCAAAAAAGAAAATCGAGGTCGGTAAAGTTCGCTTCGATGCCACGATCGCTAAACTTCAAAAGGAACGTTCAAAACTTCAAAAAACCGAAGAATCCCTTCGTGTTAATGAACAGAAGAAAATGACCGAAACCGAAAAGCTAGAAGAAACCAATCAAAAAATTCAAAAGAAATTAGAAAGCTACCAAGAACTCTACGATAATAATCAGCGATTGATTTATCTGGGACAAAAGGTTGAAGAACTTGGCGACAACTATCTTGAAAACAAAAGCAAGAAACAGTTGATGGCAGAGCTTTTTAAATTGATTCAGATTGAAAACTCCAAAAAGAAAAAAGTAAGCGTTAAGGAAAAAAGGCAGCAAAAATTTGAAGAGAAAAAACTCAATTCTGAAGCAAATAAGAAAATTGCAGTTATTCGGGAGAAAAAGCAGCGTGAAAGTAAAAAGGTAAAAGAAGTTAAGCCAAAACCTATTTTAAAAATTGGCGATAGAGTTAGATTACTAGACGGAAAAGCTGTCGGGAGTATCAATACTATAGAAAAAAATAAAGCTGTTGTTAATTATGGTATGTTTACGACTAATGTAAGCATGGACCAACTAGAGCTGGTTGAGGCCGTGAAAAAATAATTGTTTAAAATGCTGAAGGATTTACATGATAATAAGAACCTGATATTATTTGACGGAGTTTGTAATCTCTGTAATTCGTCAGTGCAATACGTTATTAATCACGACAAAAATGATGTTTTCCGCTTTGCTCCTCTTCAAAGTGAAGTTGGTCTAGAGATTATCAAAAAATTTAATGTGGATACAAATCAAACGGATTCCATTTTACTTTATTCTGAAGAAGACGGCTTAACTTACAAATCTACTGCTGCGCTAGAAATAGCTTCAAAACTTACATTTCCTATTAATTTGCTTTCAGTCTTTTTGATTGTGCCAGCATTTATCAGAAACGGTGTTTACGATTTTATCGCAAAAAATCGTTACCGCTGGTTTGGTAAAAAAGACCATTGCATGATTCCGACGCCAGAATTAAATTCAAAATTCTTATCTCAATCGACCAAAGATTAAGGAACTGCAATCTGCAATTTCTGTGGATAGATAGACCCTTCAACCTTGTTTACATCGCCTTTTGGTTCCCCATCAATTTGAAATGGAATTGGATTATCCGAAGTGATAATCACGTGATCGGTCGTAAAACATTCAGCAAAACCAGATTCTAAATCAACTTTGTCGTAAAGGGTATTAATGATTTCTGGAATATCGAAAGAAGTAAAGATTAGAACTTCAAATTTACCGTCATCCATTTTGCCGTTGGGATTAATATTAGCACCAGTCCCGTATTGCTTTGCATTTGCGATGGCCAGTAAAATTCCCGTTTTCACCATCTTTTCACCGTTTATTTCAATGTTGAAAGTGAATGGCGATTTCGAGTCAATTAGAGTCGGGATTGACTGAAGGAAATAACCAAATTTTCCACGAATAGGAGAATCTTCAAAATTTTTGATCAATTCGGCATTCAACCCTAAATCCGAAATATGCAAACAGGTTTCACCATTTACATTAAGATGATCAATTTTGTAAGTTTTGTCTCCCAGAGCAATCCTTATTTGTTGTTCTAACTCATCCGGAATATGTAAATTGGAAGCTAAACCATTGGCAGAACCAGCAGGTAAAATGCCAAGTGTAGTGTCAAAGTCTCCCAAAATGGATGCAACGAGATTGATTGTTCCATCACCACCGGCAATCAAAATCCTCCAAGGTTCTCTCTCTTTTATCCGTCTTTTTATTTCTTCCTTATCGTCATTGCCAGTAGTTTCATATATAGATAGTTGGTAACCACGTTGTTCCACGATTCTAGAAACCGTGTCTATTAATTCACTCTTATCCATCGAACCTGCCTTTGGATTTACAATCAGCAAAATGTTCTTCTCCATCTTTAAATCAGTAAAATTCTAACTAAATTTAAACAATTATGATGGACAAAATTCGCAATAGCGCCACTTAATGAAAATAGATTTAAAACTTTATCGGGGTTATATGAAAGAGGACGAACTTATCGTTTTCGGTCATGTTTTTAAGTCTTGGTCGCCAGACAATTATAGGATTGACCGCCGTGGGATTAAGCACGCCCTTTCAATTTTAAGGATGTTTACCATAACTCCGATGCCCAATGCAGACGTGACCTTAGAATTTAAAAATACGCTGGTAAGCACTAAAACTTTAGATGACGGATACTTCCGGTTTAATATTCCTATTGAAGAAAAAGTAGAAAGTGGTTGGCATAACTATACCGTTTATTGCAAGACCGAGAGTTTTGGCGTAGTAGAAACTGCCGAACTTTTAAAACCTTTTGAGAGCAAGATTGGGATTATTTCGGATATCGATGATACGTTTCTGATTTCTCACAGCTCTAGTTTCTTTCGTAAGCTTTATGTTTTGTTAACTAAAAACGTTCACAAACGCAAGATTTTTGAAGATGTGGCAGATCATTATAAGTCGTTGAGCAGTTCTGGACAGATGCACGAAACTGCATTTAATTCTTTTTTTTTCGTGTCTAGTAGCGAATGGAATCTTTACACCTTTATCGACGAGTTTGCAAAAATGCATCAACTGCCAAAAGCGGTGATAAAGTTAAAAAAAATAAAGACCGGACTCATGGATTTTCTATTCACAGGAAAGGGAAGTCACGACCATAAATTTGAAAAGATCAAAGACATCATCTCCTTCTATCCCAAAATAAAATATGTGCTTTTAGGCGATGATACTCAGCATGATCCATTTTTATACGAACGTGTCTGTAAAATTTTTCCACAGAATATTTTGGTAGTATATATTCGGCAGACCAAAACTTATCAAAAACCAAAAGTTCTTTCAGCCTTAAAGATTATTGAAGAGTTATCCGTCAAGACCCTTTATTATAGAAATAGTAAAGAGGCAATTAAGCATTCTAAGGACATCGGAATTATCTAATGATTCTGTCAGTTTTCAACCTATACGAATCTTAAACTTTCACAAATTTTTCTTTCAACTCACAAATATTTTGAAAATGAATTTATCTTTAATAATTCATATATAAACATCAAGCTTAGATGAGAAAATCCCTTATTGCATTCCTGAGGAAACTAAAGGAAATTTTAGTAAATACCTTTCACCAATACAATAAGAGATTACCCTATATCATCACGCTTCTTCTTGCCTTATTTATTGTGGTTGGTGGAGTCAACCTTTTTATTGAACTCACCGACACCCTTACAACGGATACCCTGGCAGAATACGATAGAGTAATTACAGACTACGTCATTTCTTATAGAGACCCGTTATTAACCAAATATTTTCGTTTTGTGACCGAAGTTGGCGACTTATATGGCTACATCGTTGTCTTCGGAATCGTAGTAATTATCGCCGGAATTATTTATAAACGCTGGGGTTACGTCTCCAGAATCGCTTTCGTTTTGATTATGGCTTCGGTATCTAACGTTATTTTAAAACGTTTCGTAGACCGAGCTAGACCGGGTATAGAACATCTAGTTTCGGTTGAAACTCTGAGTTATCCGAGCGGACATGCTATGAGTGCAATGGCTTTTTATGGATTTGTAATGTTTCTTTTCTATAGGTTTAAGATGAATCATTTCCTTAAATTCTTGATCATTTTCCTTCTAGGAATATTAATTCTGAGTATTGGCCTAAGCCGAATTTACTTAGGCGTACATTTTCCTTCCGACGTTGTTGGTGGCTATTTGGCCGGCTTTATTTGGGTAGTGTTCTGTGTTTTGGTATTTGATATCATCGAAATATTTAGAAGAGATCCAAGTACCTAATTTTATGATATGAAAAATCTTCTTTTCGCATTCTTATTCATTGGGGCTTCTGCCTTGGGAAACGCTCAGGAAACTACTTACGAAACCATAAGTAACCTTCAATATTATGATTCCTCAATCGCTGAAACCGATGCATATATTAAGGAGCGATGTATGCTCGACCTCTACTATCCGAAAGATTTAAAGGACTTCCCCACAATCGTTTGGTTTCATGGTGGTGGATTAACCGGAGGCGAAAAATTTATTCCTGAAGAACTTAAAAATAAAGGTGTGGCAATCGTTGCGGTGAATTATCGTCTTAATCCAAAAGTTAATTCACCAAGTTATATTGAAGACGCAGCAGCAGCTACCAATTGGGTCTTTAAAAACATCAGTGACTATGGCGGTGACCCTTCCCTCCTATTTATTTCAGGACATTCTGCTGGCGGATATCTAGCAAGTATGATTGTATTAGATAAATCATATTTGGCTAAATACAATATCGATTCTGATTCTGTTGCTGGTTTCATTCCTTTTAGCGGTCACGCAATTACACATATGACGGTTAGGAAAGAAAGAGAGATTGATGAAAAACAACCTATCATTGATAGCCTCGCACCACTTTTTCACGTTCGGAAAGATGCGCCTCCTTTATTATTAATGACTGGGGACCGCGATTTAGAACTCCTCGGTCGTTATGAAGAAGTCGCCTATTTTATGAGGATGATGAAATTAGTTGGTCATGAAAATACCACACTTTATGAGTTAGATGGGTATGACCATGGTGGGATGGCCGTCCCTGCTTTTCCACTATTATTGAAGGAAGTAGATCGAATAACAAAATTGAAAAAGGAATAAATATTTTATTCAAGCTTAACTTGAATATTTAATAATAAACGAATTGAATTTCAAATAGTTATGATTTATAATTTAAAAATAATTTTTATAATATGAAATACTCGGTAGTTATCATTTTTACATTACTAGCCATACAATTTGGATATGCTCAACAGGATGCGGAATTGAAAAAAAACAATATGATCTCAGAATTTGGCTATAACGAATTGGTTGAACTTTTTAAAGAATGGAGAGCCTTCGAAAAACCTCCTTTGAAAGATGGAGCTTCAGATTATACCAAAGAAGCCTTTGTAAATCGTCAACCCAAATTTGAGAACCTTCAACAAAAATTAAAGTCAATTGATACCACGGCTTGGTCTATTCATGATAAAGCAGATTACATGGTGGTTTGGGCAGAAATGAACGGATATGATTTTAATCGGCGTATTCTAAAACCTTGGGAAAGAGATCCGGCATTTTACAAAGTTCTATGGTCTTATCAGAGTGATGTACCCGCGCATGAAGGTCCTACTAATCATTCGGCAGTAGAATTATGGAAATACAAGTTTCCACTCAGTAAAGAAGATGGTAAAAAGTTGGCTCAGGAATTAAGCGCGATTAAGCCGCTATATGAACAAGCTAAGCTTAACCTCACCGGAAATGCCAAGGATTTATGGATCACTGGGATTAGGGATATTCGGGAACAAGAAGAAGCACTCATAAGACTAAAGGACGATAGTAGCGTTAAGAAAAATTCGGATTTAATTAAGGTAATCGACAATTCAATTTCTTCAACCCAAGATTTAATACAATGGTTGACTGATGAATCTAAAACTAAAACAGGGCAATCGGGTATTGGCAAGGAAAATTATACTTGGTACAATAAAAACGTGCGATTAGTTCCATTAAGTTGGGATGATGAAGTGATGTTATTAAAACGAGAATTGGCCCGAGCTTGGTCTTCTCTTAAGTTGGAAGAGCATAGAAATAGAAATCTTCCGCAATTAGAAGCGGCAGATTCGCCTGAAGCTTATAATAAGATGGCTGACAGCGCGGTTAACAGCATGATTACTTTTTTGAACGAACAAGACATAGTAACTGTCCAACCTTATTTTAAACCAGCATTGGTAGAAAATAAAGGTGAATTTGTTCCTGTTGAAAAAAGAAATTTCTTCTTGATTGGAGAACACTACGACCCAAGGCCACTCTATTCTCACTTTTATCATTGGTTTGAATTGGCTAGAATGGTAAACGAGCCAAATCCGAGCGAAATAAGAAAAGGGCCTTTGCTCTATAATATTTTCGACTCTCGAAATGAAGGGACTGCAACCGCGGTCGAAGAAATGTTTATGCATGCTGGTCTTTATGATGACAGCCCACGAACCCGGGAAATCGTATATATTATGATAGCTCAACGCGCCGCTCGTGGACTTGGTTCTCTTTATGCCCAAGCAAACGAAATGACCATGGAAGAAGCTGGTGGCATTCATTCTGAATTTACCCCAAGAGGCTGGATGAAAACCGAAAAGGAACTTCTGATTTTTGAGCAACATCTATACTTACGACAGCCCGGTTACGGAACGAGTTATATCGTGGGTAAATATCTGTTGGAATCTGCGATGGCAGAATTTGCAAGACAGAAGGAATTGAATAATGAACCTTTTAATCTCAAGGATTTCTTTGATACTTTAAATAGCATTGGCAACATTCCGATTTCCTTGGGACATTGGGAAATGACCGGTTCACAAATCAATAAGGAGTAGTTTATAGGTTACCCATCAAAAGATAATGTTTATCTTAAGGCTTTATTTAAAGCTGAATTATTTCAACAATATATAATAAATACAATCTATTATAACATGAAAAAAATACTTTTCTCCCTCACAATTTGCGTTACTGTTTTACAATTTTCGTATGCCCAGAAGACTACAGATGAAGTCTTAAAAAATCTAGATAAAAAATCTGAAACTTATGGCGAAATCGCTCAACAAATTTGGAATTTCGCCGAAATGGGATATCAGGAAGAACAGAGTTCTGCTCTTCTTCAAAAAACATTATCTGATGAAGGTTTTAAGATTGAGAAAGGTGTTGCCGGAATTCCAACCGCATTTATTGCGGAATATGGAAGTGGTTCTCCGGTAATCGCAATAATGGGAGAATATGATGCACTTCCTGGGCTTTCACAAAAAGCAGTTCCACAAAAGAAAACGGACGGTAAAGCAGCAGGTCATGCGTGTGGACACCACTTATTTGGAACTGCTTCTACTGCCGCTGCAATTTCCGTGAAGAATTGGATGGATGGTAATAAAACAAAAGGAACCATTCGCTTTTATGGAACTCCTGCAGAAGAAGGCGGTTCTGGGAAAGTTTATATGGTTAGAGCTGGATTATTTAATGATGTAGATGTGGCTTTACATTGGCACCCAAGTTCTCAAAATGCTGCTAGTCCAGGTGCAGCTTTGGCAAATAAATCTGCAAAGTTTAGGTTTCATGGAGTTTCGGCTCATGCGGCTGCTTCACCAGAAATGGGTAGATCTGCTCTAGACGGCGTTGAAGCTATGGATGCTATGGTTAATATGATGCGTGAGCACATTCCTCAAGAAGCTAAAATTCATTATGTAATTACAGATGGCGGGAAAGCTCCGAACGTGGTGCCAGATTTTGCTGAAGTATACTACTACGCTCGTCATAATAGTCGTGATGTTGTAATAGGCATTTTTGATAGAATGGTAAAAGCCGCAGAAGGTGCCGCACTTGGTACAGGAACCACAATGGATTATGAAATGATCGGTGGTACGCATGAACTTCTTCCAAATTTAACCTTACAAAAATTAATGTATGACAATCTTACCAAAGTTGGTGGCGTGGAATATACAGCAGAAGAAACCGCTTTTGCTAATAAAATTGCGGTGAGTTTGGGACAAGATAAAGCAGATGTTGTGGCTGCAAATTCAATACAACCATATAAGGACGATCCAAGAGCATTTGGTTCTACCGATGTTGGCGATGTTAGTTTTACTGTACCTACGGTGGGTATGGGAGCTGCAACTTGGGTTCCGGGGACTGCTGCTCACAGCTGGCAAGCAGTTGCCGCTGGCGGAATGTCTATCGGAAAAAAAGGAATGATGGTGGCAGCTAAGACGCTTACCTTAACCGCAATCGATTTGTTTAAAAATCCGAAGCTTGTTAGCGACGCCAAGACTGAATTCATCAAAGCTCGTGGAGCTGAATTTAAGTATATTCCATTGTTAGGAGACAGAGAGCCAGCCTTGGATTACCGAGACTAAGAAGTTTCAACTTAAAATAAAGTACAATTAGTTAATCTATAATTCTCTTTTGACATGTATGCAGCTAAGCTTTTATTTCTTTCAACTTTAATTTTTTTATTAGCATTTCCGGCGTTTGCTCAAGGCAATAAGAAGGAATCAGCTTTAAGGGTCAATCAAGATCGGATAGAAAACCGCATTTTTGAACTAGCTAAATTCGGTCAGGATTCTTTAGGCCGAAATTATAGAGTTGCCTATTCTAAGGGTGATGTTGAAGGCAGAAAATGGTTTTTGCAGCAGATGAAAGATGCCGGACTAGAGGTTAGTGTAGATTATGCCGGAAACCTTATTGGTAAAAGAGCCGGTAAAAATCCTTCTCTTAAGACAATTGCTTTTGGTAGCCATATCGATATGGTACCAGATGGTGGAAATTACGATGGTGCCGTCGGCTCTATAAGTGGATTGGAAGTAATGCAAACACTCATAGAAAATAATATTGTCACCAAGCATCCATTGGAACTGTTTATTTTTTCTGATGAAGAAGGTAGCTTAATTGGAAGTAAAGCGATTTCTGGGCATTTTAACCAAGACCGAATGGAAGTTAAAAGTAATTCTGGTTTAACGATTCGCGATGGGCTTAAAGCGATTGGAGGACTTGCTGATAGTTTAGATTCTGTTACCCGTGGCAAAGATGATTTCCTTGCATTTTTAGAACTACATATAGAACAAGGCGGCAATCTGGACCGTGAGAATATTCAAATTGGGGTTGTTGAAGGGATTGTGGGTATAGAACATTGGGAAGTAACAATTGAAGGATTTGCAAATCATGCCGGCACTACCCCGATGAATCTTAGAAAAGACGCCATGTTATCGGCTGCAAAACTTATTGTTGCCGTAAATGAAATTATAACCAGTCATGAAGGAAAACAAGTAGGAACTGTCGGGAAAATTTCAGCACAACCTGGAGCTTATAACGTAATCCCAGGTAAGGTTGTCTTAGGTTTGGAGATCCGGGATCTTTCAAGTGAAACTATTAAACAGATGTTTAGTAAGATTGAAGAAAAGGCTAAGGAAATCGCCAAAGAAGATGGAACAACAATTTCGTTTGAAGACCAATTATTAGGCGTCATACCTGCTTTGGCAAGTCCTGGGATTCAGAATAAAATTGAAGCTGCTACAAAACAATTAGGATATAGTTTTAAATATCTTCCAAGTGGCGCGGGGCATGACGCGCAAGATATGGCAATGATTGCTCCTATGGGTATGATCTTTGTGCCGAGTAAGGGTGGGATCAGTCATTCTCCAAATGAATTTACCGAGGCAGAAGACATGGCAAATGGTGCCAATGTCCTTCTTCAAACTATTCTGTTGCTCGACAAGGATTAAATTTTTAAAGTCTATTATTTATGATCATTTTTTTATATTTTTAAAAGCCACTTCACATTCAATGATTGTAGATTTTTAAGGTGGTCTGCTGCAATAGAATGCATATTTAAAGAAAGTTTCTTCCTTAATTAAATGAGTCACGTTTATTCTGTTTAGAAGAAATCGTTGAGACATTCTCGACTTATATTCCCATATACTCTAAGCTTGTCTTGAGATACAAAATTCTCATCTAATTTTAAAATTATCCAATGAATAAACTAAGTTTTATCAGCATTCTGCTCGGTATATTTTTCAGTTCTGTTTCTGCGCAGCAAGACCAACTTAAGTGGTTAGATATTGAGTTGAATAATTACGATTATCCTTATGCAGTCGAATCCCTCCAATTAAAAATTCAAAATCAAGAATTAAAAATGGCCTATATGGATGTGAAACCATCCAATTACAATGGGAAGAACATCATATTGCTACACGGTAAGAATTTTAATGGCGCTTATTGGAAAACTACGATTGATGCCTTATCAAAGCAAGGATACCGAGTCATCGTTCCTGATCAAATCGGTTTCGGAAAATCTTCTAAACCTGAACATTTTCAATATACATTTCAGCAACTCGCGCAAAATACAAAAGCTTTACTCGATTCTTTAAATATTGAAAAGACTGCGGTTTTAGGACATTCTATGGGTGGTATGCTCGCAACGAGATTTACACTGATGTATCCAGAAACGGTTGAAAAATTCATATTAGAAAATCCAATCGAACTCGAAGATTGGAAACTTAAAGTTCCCTACAAACCAGTAGAATGGTGGTACAAGAATGAATTAAACAAGAATTACGAAACACTTAAGGAATACCAGAAGCAAAGCTACTACGACGGAAAATGGAAAGACGAGTATAACGAATGGGTAAATCTTTTGGCTGGTTGGACGTTGAATTCCGATTATGAAACAATCGCTTGGAACGCTGCCTTAACTTACGATATGGTTTATACCCAACCTGTGGTTTACGAGTTCGATAAAATTAAAACTCCTACCCTATTAATTATTGGGACACGAGACCGCACCGCCCTTGGAAAGAATTTAGTTTCCGACGAAATCGCCAAAACAATGGGACTCTATGAGCAATTAGGTAAAGAAACCCAAAAGAAGATTCCAAATTCTAAATTAGTTGAAATCCCAAACATTGGGCATTTACCGCATATCGAGAGTTTCGAAAAATTCATTGAACCATTAAAAGCTTTTTTGGCTGAATGATTTCAAACTAAAAAAAATAAAGGATAACAAACATTAAAATACCAACCAAACTTAAAAACTAATCAGATGAATAATTTCAATATAGATAAACAACATTCCTTAGGATTAGGTGGCGTTGCCATCGGAACTGCCTTTGAAAATGTAACCGATAAGGAGTCCCATGATATTCTTCAAAAGGCTTGGGATTTAGGAATTAGATATTACGACACTTCTCCGTGGTATGGACTCACCAAAAGTGAAAGACGGTTTGGGGATTTCCTTGGTCAACAGAAAAAATCGGATTTCTTATTTTCAACTAAAGTCGGTAGACTTTTTGAAAAAGTAAATGAAGAAAACGTCCCGCCTACTATGTGGCAGAATCCACTAAACTTTGACTATAAACACGATTATACCGCAGATGCGATTAAGCGATCTATAGATGAAAGTCTTGAGCGAACTGGCCTTGATCACATTGACATTGTATATGTTCACGATTTGTCGGAAGACCAGGTTGGTGACAGATACGATTATCATATGGAAATCGCCAAAAAAGGTGCTTTTAAAGTTCTTTCCGATTATCGAAAGCAAGGAATCATTAAGGCTTGGGGAATGGGCGTAAACACCATTAAACCAATTTTGGATTGTATGGAGTCTGCTGATCCAGACATCTGTCTATCTGCGACCCAGTATTCAATATTAGAACATACCGAAGCGGTAGATAAATTGTTGCCAAAAGTCAAGAAAAATGGGGTCAAACTCGTTTCGGGAGCAGGTTATAATTCGGGATTTATTGCAGGGAGAAATCGTTATAATTACAAAGAACAGATTCCGGTTGGGATGGAAGAGAAACGAGATAAGATTTCGAAGATTGCCAAAAAACACGGTACCGATATCATTACGGCGGCAATGCATTTTGTTTTGGCGGCAGATGAATTTGTATCAATTATTCCAGGAGCCAGTAAGACATCTCAGGTACAAAGTAATGTTGACTCTTGGAAAGCTGAAATTCCTAAAGCTTTTTGGAAAGAGTTAAAAGCGGAAGGACTTATTTATGAGCAAGCACAAGTTCCAGAATAGTGAATTTTAAATAGTCAAAGATGAGCTTAGATTAGATTTGAAATCAATTTTTGATATTTCATTTCAACTTATTATACAGTATATTTACAAGTAAACCCGACGACATCTCAAGTGGTTGGGTTTATTTTTTCTAATTCTTCAAATTAAAATTATGACAGTAAAATCCATTATCGCAAGTTTATCCCTCATTACAATTTCAGTAGTTCCTGTTTTTGCACAGCAAAATTATCCCAATACACCACCCGAACAATCACCAATGGAGATGAAACCAGAAATGACCGAGATATGGGAACCAGAGGTAAAAGTTATAACACCCGGCAAAACAGTTGCTGATGCTCCATCTGATGCAATTATCTTATTCGACGGTAGCAACACCGATAATTGGGTAAGTCAAAAAGATTCTACTAGTGTTGTTCCATGGAAGATTGTAGATAACAATTATTTGGAAATTGTTCCTGGTTCAGGCGGAATCCAAACTAAAATGAAATTTGGCGATTGCCAGCTTCATATTGAGTGGAGTGCTCCAGATACTGTTGAAAATAGTGGACAAGGAAGAGGCAATAGTGGAATATTTTTTCAGAATAGATATGAGCTTCAAGTTTTGGATTCATACAATAACAGAACCTATAGAAATGGTCAGGCAGGAAGCATTTATAAAGACCACTCACCTTTGGTAAATGTGATGAAATCCCCTTCAGAATGGAATACCTATGATGTTATTTATACCGCTCCAAGATTTAAGGAGAACGGAACTTTGGATTATCCGGCTCGTATTACGGTCTTGCATAATGGGGTAGTAGTGCAAAACAACGCAACTATTCACGGATTAACATTATATATTGGGTTACACGATTATCCTACCTCTCACGGTGAGGATATTATTGCGCTACAAGATCATGGCACCGCTGCTCAGTTTAGAAATATTTGGATTCGACGTTTGTAGAATTAGCGTGAATTAGTTCAGGTATGGTCAGATGGTGATGAAAAAACACAATTTAGTTTTACTCGGTTTTATCCTTTTAAAATTCATACTGCAATATTCATTGATTGATCAATCATACGAATTACATAGAGATGAATATTTATATATAGACCAAGGTAATCATCTCGCATGGGGATACCTCTCGGTCCCGCCGCTGACTTCGTGGACCAGTGTCATTATAATTCTGCTGGGCAAATCTGTTTTCTGGGTAAAGTTTTTTCCAGCTCTATATGGAGCGTTAACCTTAGTGGTGGTCTGGAAAACCGTGGAATTTTTGAAGGGTAATCTTTTCGCTCTTGTCCTTGCTTCAGTCTGCGTCTTATTCTCAGCCATTTTAAGGATTAACACTCTTTACCAACCGAACTCGTTCGATATATTAAGTTGGGTATTTATCTATTATACTCTCATTAGGTATCTTGAAGCATATCAAAAAAAATGGATCATCATTGCTGGGATTTCTTTCGGTATTGCATTTTTAAATAAATATAATATTGCATTTCTCGCACTAGGAATGTTTCCCGCAATACTCTTAACGTCTCACCGAAGGATATTTCTCAAAAAAGAATTTTATGTTGCCGCTTCCTTGGCATTAGCGATTATTTCACCTAATCTCTATTGGCAGAATACAAATGATTTCCCGGTTATTCATCATTTACATGAACTGGCCGATACCCAATTGGTCAACGTTGATCGATTCGATTTTCTAAAATCCCAGTTGGTGTTTTTCATGGGTTCATTATTTGTTATATTCTCTGGACTTTTTGCAATTTTAAGATTTCCATCGTTCAAAACTTACCGATTATTCTTTTTGTCATTTATTTTTACCATTGCGATATTTTTGCTCTTAAGGGCCAAGGATTATTATGCGATAGGGATTTATCCTATATATATTGCCTTTGGAGCTGTCTATTTGCAACATATAATCCATGCAAAATGGCGCAAAATTCTTCAACCCACATTAATCGCTATTCCGCTCTTATTTTCCATTCCAATGTTTAATATTGCTTTTCCCAACAGAAGTCCTCAATATATTGAAGATAATAATGAGCTTTATAGAAATGTTGGTTTGCTAAGATGGGAAGATGGAATTGATCATGCTATCCCACAGGATTTTGCTGATATGTTGGGCTGGAAAGAATTGGCAAGAAAAGTCGATTCGATCACATCTAAACTTGAAAATAAGGAACAAACACTTATACTTTGTGATAATTATGGTGAAGCAGGGGCGATTAATTTTTATAGCCAAAGCAATTTGAAGGCCGTTTCCTTTAATGCAGATTACATTAATTGGTTTGATCTAAAGAAGAAATACATAAACCTTATCAGGATCAAAGAATTAGATGAAAGCGAAGATGAGCTCGAAGAGACATTACCCTATTTTGAATCCGGATTCCTGGTGGATTCCATTTCAAATAGATACGCAAGAGAATATCGGACCAATATCTATCTTTTTAAAAATGCTACAGTCGACATTGGAAAAAGGATAAAGAAAGAAATCGATGAATCAAGATTTTGATTATTTATCTTTCAATTAATTCAAAATAATAATATATGAATACTAATCCAATAATCGTGGAAAAAGAGTTTCTTGCAAATAGCAAAACGCTATGGGAAGCGATAACAAAACCGGAGCAAATGAAGCAATGGTACTTCAATATTCCAAAGTTTAAGGCAGAGGAAGGATTCAGATTTCAGTTTGTTGGTGGACCAAGTGAGGATGAACAATATATTCATCAATGTGAAATATTAATTGTTCAACCTGAAAGATTGCTTAAACATAGTTGGTCTTACCAAGGTTATAGCGGGGAATCTTATTTAACATTCGAACTTATTCCCAACGTTAGAAATACAACTTTAAGATTAACACACGAGAATTTGGAAAGCTTCCCTGATACTAATCCAGCTTTTGCGCGAAAGAATTTTGTTGAAGGCTGGGACCAAATTATAAATCACTCTCTTCTAGAATTTATAAAGAGAAACAAATAATGTGTTCAATATCAAAATGTAAAAAGCCCTTATGGCGAAGGGCTTTTACAATTAACAACTAATTAAAATACGAATTTAACTCTAAATCTAAATTTTATTCAATTTTAGCAGGGGTGTAATATTGTGTTTCACAATTAATTACATGATAAAAGTAGAATAGAAACTCGAAGTGTCTCAAAATTTTCGTTATACGACCGATATATGTAGTTGAATAAGTTGAAGGTGCAAAAATCATCTATAAGATACACTCTTAAAGACCAATTCGTACAGCATTATAATTTTATAGGGTAGCCAATCTCTCGTTCTGTAGATATTCCGAATACATATTTTTATATCTCACCTTTCTCTCAATATCCTCGATTACCTTGGTAGAAAAATCCACTTTGTACATCTGACCCATTACGTTTAATCCACCTGGGCTAAAGACATTTATTTCCATTAGTTTATTACCAACAATATCTATTCCGACCATAAACATACCATCTTGTACCAGTTTTGGTCTAACGATATCGGCTAGTTCTAATATTTCATCTGAAATCTTAACCATATCTGGCGTTCCTCCAGCATGAATATTACTTCTTATTTCTCCCTTGGCATTTACCCGCTGCATCATGGCGTACTGACCTTTTACCTGTAGTGGTTCACCATTAACTAAGAAAAGTCTGGTGTCGCCGTTCTTTGCTTCTGGGAGATATTCTTGAGCGATTACGAATCCGTCACGAGCAATTGCGTCTATAGTTTGTGATAAATTGTGTTCGTTCTTTTTGTCCATCATAAAAACATTGGTACCTCCAGAACCTTGTAAAGGTTTAAGAATCATTTTGTTTTTCTGCTCTTTAAAGAATGCTTTTATCTCGTCATGGTCACGAGAAATAACGGTTTTTGGTCTAAGCACTTCTGGAAAATGCTGAAAGTACATTTTATTGACCGCACCCGCTAAGCTATTAGGATGGTTAAGTACAATTACACCATTGCGCATGGCGATTTCTCCAAAGATAAACGCTGCATTTTGCGCCCAATCACGCTCGTTAATTTCATCTGAAGGATTATTCCTTAGAAAAAGAACGTCTAAATCCTGGGATGTTATAATGGAGAATTCTTCCTTTTGAACAGCTTTAAAATACGTTTCCTGACTGTTATAATTTTTACCGCTCACCGTTTTACAACGAACTGAAAGATGACCTTTTGAAGCATAGGATAATTCTCCTACGCCTATAAAATATACATCATGCCCTTTCTTGTAAGCTGCAAATCCTAAACCTGGAGTGGTGTAGTTTGGTTTTTCTGTCTTGTGGTCGTTTATTATAAAAGCTATTTTCATTCTTTAATTTTAGGTTAAAAGATCTGTTAATTCTATTCCTCTTCTTAAGTTTTCTAAGCGCTGTTGCACTTGTGGTCGCTCTAAAAATCGCGGAGTTTTAGGATGCTTTAAAACACCTCTGTATAATAACTCTTTTATAAGACCTATATGTACTGTATTAAATTTTCCGCTGTATAAAAATTCAATTTCTCCACCTTTTTTAATGTAATTGAGCACATCCATCACTCCGGCCAAATAAACGGCATCTTTTGTAAGGCCACCACCTCTAAATACCCTCATAGTTATATAATAAGCGGTGCGGTCTGAAAATGAATGTTTCTTTTGTAAAAGTCTAAAGGTTTCTAGAAATGTATCGCCGCCAACCATTGCATTTACAGCGACCACACGTCCCGCCAATAATCTTAGACGGTTAACGGTAAGGCCTCCCACAAGATATTCTGCTAAAACCGCGAGGCCTTCTTGCAATTGGTCATAACCTTCAAAACCAGCGTACATTTGTTCTAACGGTTGACTTTTTCCATTGCAATAAGTTAGGATATGTGTGGCAACTTCATGCTGAATTAACGCATCGGCCCGTTTCGCATTGATAGACAATTGGTCGCTAATCAGCAATTTTGATTTAGAAACCATTATCCCAGCAACATCTTCCCTGATTTCAATTTTCAATTTTTGTTCTGGAAATAACTCTTGATAATAATTCATTTCCTCTTGGGCAATCGCAGCGAATTCTTCACTATTTAAGCGCTCATCTCCCAATTGATCTTGAGATTCTGGATAAGCTCTTAAGAGTTTTTTCGCTCCTTTTAAAACATCCTTTTTTATAACACCATAAAGACTGTTGCCAACAAATTTAAAGTTGCTGGTGCCACGCTCTTCGAGCATAGTAAGTTGTTTTTCAATTTCCAAACGCTTTCCTCTAAGGATATAAGCGATGGTTGGGTCTTCAACTTTATCAATAGGGATATTAAAAAGTTTTCTTTTCTCTTGCTCGGGATCTATGGCAATCAACCGATAGTTAAAAGATGGTGTTCTTTTAAAATTCCTTTCCTGGAATTTTATCCATTCTTCATGACTATTGACCGGAGTAGTCCTTAATAAAAATGACATTCCCTCGCTTATCTCGGCCAATTCCTTATCGGCCTGAAGAGTGATATTATCGACTTGGGTTTTTCCTAACATCAGATAGTTATCGAACGGATTAGAAGTCTGTACCCGAATAAATTCAAATACCGCTCGCTTAACGGTTTCAGAAAAGATGGAATGTAATTTTCTATAAAATAGATAATAGACTTCGTCTTTTTCTACATCTTTATAAATCGCTGGGATGGCAATGCCATAAAGGATAGTTGCCGTTCGTTTGCAAGTTTTGGTATCCATTAAACTTTCTAACGAATGCGGATGACGTATTTCCGATTTTTCGACCTTGGTAGAAACAAATACGTTGATGTCCCTTAAACTTTTAAAACCTTCTTCAAAGGTTTTGGTAGTCGCTAAAGTTTTACCCTTTGGCGCATATATATGAAAAGTTGAACCGTGTTGATTGATAATCGGCCACAATTCTAAAATCAAGAACGTATTGAAGCGTTCTGACATTGATTCTGCAAGTTGCGTCAATAACTCGGTGAGGTCAACTGAAGAGTCAGCAATAATATAGGATGCTTGAGTTTTTAAAAGACCCGAGAAATATTCGTCCTCTTTCTTGTATCTATAAACACAAACATATGGCATCACCTTATCAATAAACACAACACCCTTGTCCGCAAACTTTTCATAAATGGGTTTATCATTTTTGATGCGCTTACAAACTTTCTCTATAAACTTGCTTGAAATTGCTTTATCTACTATCTCTGTATCTGTTTCTTGGGTTGACTCCATAAATGTTTTGCAGAGTTACATTATTTTTGAATTAGTCTTTGCCGTAAAAAGGTTAAATGCTATTTAATTTGAAATTTCACTGACCTTAGGTCCGAACTTTTTATAGAACGAAGCGGCATGAGCTGGCAATAATATTTTTAAATCGCGCTCTACTGCGGCAACCACTTCTGGGAAAATTACCCCAGTATATTCATCACAATATATCTTTTTAATTTCCGTGGCCAGCACCAGGGTATTTTTAAAATTGTTTGTAATGTATTTTAAGAAATATCCGTTCCCTTGGAAGGTGTCATTAACCAAAGCATTTGATTCAATTTCTCCCGGAAAGTTGATTTTTTCTAAATCGGCTCTCCAACTTTCTACCATTTCACCGAAGCGTTCATTATCGATATTTGATGTCCCCAGATTCCACGTTGGCACTTCCCTATCCCAGCGTTTCCAGTTATAACTGTGCATATCGTATACGATACAGGCGCCAAACTTTTCTTCAATCTTACTTATTAAGGCATCGACGACGTTATAAAAGTCTGAATGCTTTTTCATGCTTTTGGTGGTCATCTCGTCGGAAAGCTTCTCCTTCCATAATTTCTTACCCCAGGCATCTTCATATATCGCATTTTCTGGATCACGGTTAAGGTCATACTCAAACCTAGAATCGGAGCCAGAGATTACTATCGGCATGGATTTAACCATTTTCTGGGTTTCTGGATCTTCCTCGAACCAACGGTCATATTCCGAATGAAGACAATTTTCCCAAAGTTCTTTTCTGAAATTATGTCCATCGTGGACAGCACCACACACGTAATAAACGTATTCTTCAATTTTTAAGGTGAATGAATAATCCTCTGCAACTGCATGAAACTTTTCTTCAGCCTTGATCTTATCTATTATCTTATCTATTGAAAGTTTTTCCATTTGTAATTAAAAAGTTTGTGAGATAAATTCTAACTATCCTAACCTTCGTACATTCGCAGATTTCTAAATCGGCTAATTCGCTTATCCGCTAATCATTCAGGTTTTAAACTCCCCCACTCGGTCCAAGAACCATCGTAAACTGAGTAATTTTCCTCCCCAATAAGGTCAGCTCCTAAAGCCAAAACGCAGGCAGTTATTCCGGAACCACAAGAAAAAATCTTCGGTCTGTTGGTAGAATCATAAGATTCAAAAATCTCGCGTATTTCAGATTTGGATTTCATTTTGTAGCCCTCCATTAAATCTGTAAAAGGCAGACTTTTCGAATGTGGAATGGTTCCACTTCTTAATCCTGCTCTCGGTTCTGCTTCGGTTCCATTAAACCTTCCAGCAGAACGGGCATCTAAAATCAACGAGTTATCTACTTTTATATCCTCTTCAATATCTTCGATAAATTCCATCATAATCGGTTTGTAAACGGCCATAAAATCGCCGTCTGTACCAGTATATTCTGATCTTTCTTCAACTTTTAAACCGCTATTGATCCATTCTGGAAGTCCTCCGTCTAAAACCGCTACATTTTCGTGACCGAAGGCTTTAAACATATACCAAGCCCGCGGGCTAGAATAAATTCCTTTATCGTCGTAAATAACGATTGCGCTCTTGCTATCAATCCCAAGTTTACGAGCTTCTTCTTGAAACTGCTTCTCGGACGGAATTGTATTTGGAAATTGACCATTTGGGTCGCTAAATTTATTTTCAATATCAAAAAATCTAGAATCGGGAATTCCAATATTTGTTGGTGATTTATTGCCTGTGCCAGTTACTTTTTTAATACTTGCATCGAGAATGATAAGGTTTTCGTCATTCTTATTTCC
Organism: Flavobacteriaceae bacterium MAR_2010_188; assembly: GCA_900104375.1. Classification (NCBI taxonomy): domain Bacteria; kingdom Pseudomonadati; phylum Bacteroidota; class Flavobacteriia; order Flavobacteriales; family Flavobacteriaceae; species Flavobacteriaceae bacterium MAR_2010_188. The sequence continues at coordinate 978,487 of LT629302.1, read as the reverse complement.
GTTTAGCCAATCGGCCGATACCAATGATGAGGGTAGTTTAAGCATCTTCAACTGTTTTTCTTAATCTTGTTCTGCGGTCAAAAGCCTGTAGTTTTACCACGACTTTACTTTCTAAAAAGTCAATGACCTTTTCTTCGATCCTATTTTTTCCTTTGTAAACTTTATTCATATAAGTAATGCCTCCAGGAGACATAACGTTCACTTCAACTAATTTACCACCAATCACATCTATTCCAACAAAGTAAAGTCCATCCTTTACCAGTTTAGGACCGATTTGTTTGCAAAGCGCTTTTTCTTGTTTGGTCAATACATGTTTTTCTACACTACCTCCAGCGCTGACATTAGAACGGTGATCTTCTTTTCCGGGAACTCTTCTCATTGCTCCAACAGGTTCGCCATTCAACATTAAGACGCGAACATCACCTTTTTCGGCACCTTCAATATAATCTTGAAGAATCACGTAATTTGAACCGCCTTCACCGCTATTCACGTAAAAATCTAGCAAGGAATTAATGTTCCCCATTGCAGACTTTTCAATTAAAATAACCCCAGAACCACCAAAGCCGTTGAGAGGTTTAATAATCATTTTATCCGATTTGGATTCCTTTATTTGTTGAATCAAATAATCTTTATTCTTAGAAACATGGGTATTGGGAATGATGTTGCTGTGGGCATCACCAAAAGCTGCGGTGTATAGCTTATTATTGGCCTCGCGCATTCCTTGTAAAGAATTAATGATGAAGACATCATCCTTCACCGAGTCAAGAAAATTCAACATAATTGGGTCTAATGGTGGATTCGCTCTAAAAAAAATAGCATCAAAACCTGCTAGTGGCAGCATTTCTTCACGCAGTTCTGCAGCCTTATAAAAAGAGCGAAGGCTGGACGGGACTTTTTTCATCCGTCCAATGACAGTACAAAAGGCAGTGGTAACGCTATCTCTAATGGTAAGGTTAAAAGGTGAACACATCGCAACACCATGGTCACGTTTTACACATTCTTTAATAAGGGCAAGGCTTGTATCGTTTTCTGGGTCAATTTTTTCCCATGGATACATTATGAAACAAACGTTCATTCTGAGAAATTTTTGTTGAATAATTAAAGTAATGAATATTTAGCAGAAATAATAGTCCATTAAGAATCTAGATCAAAGGTGTCAGAAGGATTCTCATCGGGGTTATAATGCAACATGTCCTCGCTATTTGCGACGATAGAACAAACCGTAGCATCTCCAGTAACGTTAACTACAGTTCTGATCATATCTAAAATTCTATCCACAGGGAAGATAATCGCGATCCAAGCCGGATTTAATCCTACCGAATCCAGTACGATGATCAGCATCACTAAACCAGCGCTTGGTACTGCAGCCGAACCTATTGACGCTAGCGTTGCGGTTAAAACTACAGTTAACTGCTGGCCAATTGTAAGATCAATCATATGTAATTGCGCCAAAAATACCACGGCAATCGCCTGATACATACTGGTACCATCCATGTTTACGGTTGCACCGATCGGGAGCACAAAACTGCTTATCTTTTTATCGATTCCTAGATTTTGTTCTACACATTCCATGGTAACTGGTAATGTTGCAGCACTACTTGAGGTAGAAAAAGCCAAGGTCTGTGCTGGTCCCATTGCTTTGAAGAATCCAACATATGGAATTCTTTTTACAAACAGTTTTAGTATTAGTGGATAGACCCCAAAAATCATAAATAAAAGTCCGATAGTTACAGTTAAGGAATACCAACTTAATCCTTTAAAAATCTCGATTACTTTACCGATATCGTCACCAGCCATTTTACTCACGACGCCCGCCAATAAGGCAAAAACAAAGAAAGGTGCGGCCTGCATCACCAAATCCACCATCTTTAAGAATACTTCATTGATACCATCAACTAAAGTCAACACAGGTTGGGATTTATCATTTGGAATGAAGAGCAAGCAAATGCCAAAAAATATCGCGAAGAATATAATTTGAAGCATTAAACCATTATTTGAAAGCGAGTAAAAGAAGTTATCTGGAACAATATCAATCAGAGCTTGCAATGGGGTGGAATCTTTTGCTTTTTCAACTACTCCAATTTTATCGGCCACTGAAGCCTCGGTTAATTCGGCGTTTGACAGATCGGATATTTCTTTTGCCCGCGCCATAAATGCCGGGTCCTGAAGATAATTAACCCCATCTTTAATTAGGTAACCTTGATCAGATGCCCAAATTTCATAGCTGATTCGGTTATCGATTCGGCTTTGCTCGTCGATAAGTTTCCCAGGCTTAATGACATTAACAATTAGCAAACCTAGAGAAACCGCCAGTATAGTAGTTACGAGATAAAAACCTAAAGTCCTACCTCCCATTCTTCCTAGACTCTTAGGATCACCAATATTGGCAACACCACTAATAATCGAAAATAAAACTAAAGGAACAGCAATGAGTTTAAGGAGACGGATGAAGATAATTCCAAAAGGGTCGATCCAATTTATAGTAAATGAACTCCATCCTAACGAACTAGAAACTAATGCCCAAATGATTCCTAAAACCATTCCGATGATAATCTTCCAGTGCAGCGCCAATTTTTTCATAAACTATTGAGGTATTTTGAATTACGAATTAAGGTTTGACCAATTTCAAATTTAGTCTAATCGAATTCTGCCCAAGATACCAAAATAGAGTGAAAATGAGATATACTTTTAATTTCTTAATTTCAACTTAAAACATAAAAAAAGCCTAGACAAAATATCTAGGCTTAGAATTAACATCAAATCATTTCAATTATGCAGGCACCATTTCTGCTACCTTCATTCTATCCCAATTACGATGTTTTGCAATTGCATCGATAAATTGCTTTGGGGATTTATTCACCAAAATCGCCTTATCATCTTTATGTTCTTTTACATAGGTTTTATCTAAAAACATTTCACCTTCGTTATCTACCGCGATAGCTTTACAATGTTTAAAAGCTTCATTGACAAACTTCATGTATTTTGAAACTTTAGAAATTGCATCGATAGACTTCTTACCTCCCGGAATATAAACGGCATCAAAAAGCACACTTTCTGTAGTAGAAATAGCGGCATCGACCTTATGGTCATTACCATTTCCACATTTTACCATTCCACCGTGAGGAGCAACTAATTTAACCACCGCATTTTCTTTTTCTAAGGCTTTTCGCATTTTAGAAAAATCCTCATGATTAAATCCTTCACCAGCCAGAAACGCAATTTGTCTTGTGGCAATAGAATCGAATTTCGTATTCGCCTGACTTAAAGCAGGAGATTTATCTAGATAGTTTTTTGCTTTTGGTGGTTGATGTTTTGCAACATCGGCATCTGCTCCAATTGCTTGATTGATTGGCCTATCGATATCTTTAGGTATTGACATCCCCAAATTTTCTGCCACTTTTTTGGCTAAAGTTTCGTCTAATTGCTTAATCAACCATAACATTCTACTTTTAATATGTTCGTGCTCACATTTTCCCAATTCGAAGGAATAGGCGCCCGCCACATGTTCTTTTTCCCATTCAGACAAACTTCTATAGAAAAGTGCAGGTTGTGAAAAGTGATCAGAAAAACTTTCGCTTCTGGTCCTGATCTTTCTTGCGTCTATTCTTTCTTCATATGAAGTGAATCCTCCTTCAGCCATTTTGGCCAAATGAGGACAACCACCGCTTAATGTATTTGGAAAATATGCAGTATTTCCTTTATAAATGGCTTGCTGCATATGCCCATCACGTTGATTATTATGAACGTCTGTTATCGGTCTGTTAATAGGAATTTGATGAAAGTTTGGACTTCCTAACCTTGAAAGTTGAGTATCCCTATAAGAGAATAAACGTCCTTGTAATAAAGGATCGTTGGTAAAATCAATACCCGGAACGATATGTCCTGGTAAAAATGCTACTTGCTCTGTCTCTGCAAAGAAATTATCTGGATTTCTATTTAAGGTCATCTTTCCTATAATTTGCACCGGGACCATTTCTTCTGGAATCAGTTTGGTAGGGTCTAAAAGGTCAAAATCGTATTTATGTTCGTCTTCTTGTGGAACTACCTGAATCCCGAATTCATATTCGGGAAATTGTCCAGAATCAATCGCATCCCAAAGATCTCTTCTATGGAAATCAGAATCTGCTCCGTTTATTTTCACTGCTTCATCCCAAGTTACAGAATGAACTCCCAAAACGGGTTTCCAATGAAATTTAACAAAATGTGAGTCACCTGCTTCATTGATCAATCTGAACGTATGGATTCCAAAACCTTCCATCATCCTGAAACTTCTGGGAATCGCTCGATCACTCATTACCCAAATATGATTATGAAGTGTTTCTGTTGTTAGAGAGACAAAGTCGTAAAATGTATCGTGTGCGGAGGCTGCTTGCGGGATTTCTTTATTTGGCTCTGGCTTTACAGAATGTATCAAATCAGGAAATTTCATCGCATCCTGTATAAAGAATATCGGCATGTTATTACCCACCAAGTCCCAAGTTCCTTCTTCAGTATAAAATTTGGTCGCAAAACCTCGTACATCCCGCGCTAAATCTGCCGAACCTTTAGAACCTGCAACGGTAGAAAATCTAACAAACGTTGGCGTTTTACGGGAAGTATCATTAAAAATACCCGCTTTGGAATATTGCGGAATAGCTTCGTATAATTCAAAAATACCGTGAGCCGCACTACCACGCGCATGAACAATTCTTTCTGGGATACGCTCGTGGTCAAAATTTGTAATCTTTTCTCTCAGTAGAAAATCTTCTAAAAGTGTTGCGCCTCTTTCACCAGCTTTTAAAGAATTGTTAGTATCATTTACTTTTAAACCTTGATTTGTAGTCAAGGTTTTACCGGTAATATCTCTCTTTGAATTCTCTAATTGTTCAATTTTCTTGTTCTCTGACTTATTATCTTTGTTGGATTTTTTCGCACTCATCTTGATTGGATTAATTGTTGAATTTTTTGGTAGACTTAAAATTAATCACAAAGTGAGTTGAAGGCTTAACTGTATCAATTTTTAAATCGATGCAATAGCTTTAAATTGAATGTAAGATTTGAAAGAGGAGAAAGAAAAAGTTAATTTGAAAACTGAATGTTTCAGTTATCTTTTAGGGATTTTATTATTACTGATGATTCTCTGTCTTGAAGATTTGAATCTCATCATATCGGGGTCTGCTTTAGATAGATGTTTTACACCAACGCCAGATGAAATTCTGTTGCGCCATATTTTAAAACTAGAATGTTTTAATTCCTTCCGCATCAGTTTTTCTACTTCGCCCTGAGTAAGCCCAAATTGAATTTTAATGACATCAAATGGGGTTCTATCTTCCCAAGCCATCTCAATAATTCGGTCAATTTCTCTTTCGGTAAATTCGTTGGTCATAATAGATGCAATTTTGTTATTCTTAATTTTAATATCAAATCGGTTTCTTTTACCAATTTTTTAAACGTTTTGTGTATGATTAGTTGGGTGTGCAGAAACTAATTTAGTAAACAAATACTTGCCAGAGAAAATTCCGAAGGAATTTTCCGTTGTAGCTCTAGTCATAGCAATTAATTACACATCGTGTTGGCACCGTTTTATTTGGGGTCATCAGCACCAATTTCCACAACATTTTTCCAATCTCCATTTTTATCCTTTTTCCAAATTGTAACAGCACGACCAGTAGTAGTAATTGGATTCCCTATTGAGTCGTTAATAGTCATAATGTTTTTTTCAATCATATAAGCGATATCTCCACTTTCTGATACTGATACACTAATAGGTTCCCAGCTTATTTTAAAACCTGGGATTTTAGACATTCCTACTACCATTTCTCTTATATTCTGTTTTCCATTGAGAGTTGGCTGTCCGGAAGAAATGAAGATGGCATCATCGGCCCAATAACTTATTGTTTTTTCGATATCGTCAGTAGCGGCAGATTTAGACCATTCTCTACTTAACTGCATTAATTGTTGACCTTCTTTTTCTGTGTCAACTTTTTCTTGATCACAAGAAATCAATAAAATCAAAGCGAATAAAAATGATAATCTATTCATAATTTTAAATTTAAAAGTTTATAATGTTTGTTCGTGTACTAATGTTTGCCAATGATTTGTGTATGATAGTTGCGTGGTTATGCAACTAATTTAGCAAACAAAAACTTGCCAGAGAAAATTCCGAAGCAATTGTGAAGATGAGCACTAACAATAGAAATTAATTATACACTTTGTTGTGCTTTGGTCCTTCTATAGAGTTTTTCTTTATTTAGCTTGGGAATATTCTCTTAAAATTTTTAAGGCCATTTTTATAATTGCTGTAAGGTTGAAATAATTTTTCGATGCAATTGAAGCTATGAGAGGATAGGACCTAAAAGGGCCATTCTAATTAAACTTCCCAAGTACATAAGGCAGTTCGGACGAAAGTCATTGGGAAATCAAAAGATGGCCCGAACATTATACGATTACATAAGCTCTTTTTTTCTTAACACTTGAAACACTTCCAATAATTCAGATTTTCCTTTAACTTCTACAGAAGGCCAAGCTTTTACTTCCACTAAATCTTTCACCTTGTCATAGATCGGTCGACTAATTAATATGGTGTTAGGAAATCCTTGTGTTAATGTCTCAATACGTTTGCCCGTGTTTACTGAATCTCCGGTAATGGAATATTCTATCTTATTTTTAGACCCTAATGTGCCAGTAATAACTTCTCCCGAATGAATACCTATACCAACTTTGATAGGAATATCGGTGATACCCTTGCACTCTTCATTTATCAGGTTTAATCTATCGATCATTTCTAACGCACAAAAAACAGCGTCTTTCTCGTAGCCCGGAATTGAGAAAGGATCTCCAAAAGTCGCAAATATCTCATCGCCTACATATTGATTTACCATTCCACTATAAGTACTAATAACATCGGATAAAACAGCATAATAAGATTTAAGAATGGCAACGGCCTGTTGCGGTTTTAATTTCTCCACGATACTGGTGTAGCCTCGTATATCACAAAATAATACAGTAAGATTCTTAGCTTCTGCATCATCATAATCGTCAGTATTTGCATTTAGATGCTTTGCCACAATCGATTCTGGTACAAATTTTACAAAAAGATGTAGCACTTTGTTTTGAAGCTCTAGTTTTTGTTCCAGCTCCGTAAGTAAGGTACTATTGAGTTGATGCAACTGCTTTTTTTGCTGTTTCAGTTCAAGTTGATTCATGATTTGCATCGATAAAGTTTTTAAACAATCCTTTTGCTCTTGGGATAATATTTTTGGAACCCTATCTATAACACACAAGGTTCCTAATTTAAAACCTGCTTGAGTGATTAATGGGGTTCCTGCATAAAACTTTATATTGGGGTCGCCCTTTACTAATGGATTGTCCTTAAATCTTTTATCTTTTGTAGCATCTTCAATTTCCATAATCCCGTCCTGTTGGATGGCATGTGAACAAAACGAAACACTCCTTGGTGTTTCCTTAAGTTCCAAACCGATCCTTGATTTAAACCACTGACGATCTGTATCTACCAAACTGATTAATGAAATAGGGGTCCCACAAATGAAGGATGCAACCTTAACGATTCGGTCAAATTCTTCTTCATTTTCAGTATCGAGAATATTCTGCTCGTGCAAAGCGGCAAGACGCGCTTTTTCTTTTTTCAAATCGTCAAAAGGTAGAGAAATTATTTCCATAGATTAAAAGCTTATTAGATAATAACCCATACAAGGTACTCAAATTAATACAAGGATATTAGACCTGTATACATTTTATGTTGCCTTAATTAAATAGACAATGTGATTTCAGAGTATCCAAATCGTCCTTAAATTCCAACGCCAGTTCAGCACGGTTATATGCCTTCTCTGAATAGCTAATAGCAGCTTTTTTTATATCTGAATTATTTATGGTGGCGATTGATGTAAGAGCCTTCTGCAATCGCAACATCACTTCAATATTATTGGCGCCATCTCTTGAGATTGGTCTGAAGGCGTCGTCAAAGAAATCTTCCATTGATATGTCGGGTACTTCAACACGATCGTAAATGTCTCCTTGTTCCTTATTGTTTTCTATAGCGTTATTCCATAAAAAAAACAGTCTTTCGTGGCTGCCAATAATTTGAATGGCGGTCCCGGGGTCATTAATACCTGGCGATAAAGCTCTACTGGCAATTTCGGTCAATGCGATTAATCCAAATCTAGGGTCTTCATCAAATAATCTAGCATTACCAACAACAATAGACTTATTGATGGTTTCTTGTATCTCAGCAACATCTAACTTTTGGCGTGGGCTAAACTGTGCAATGGCAAAATTCTTATGGACGAACTTGCCCGGAATACAATTAAGTTGAATTTTCATCTCATTTTTTTTAGCCAATAGTTGTAAGGACTCTAAATCAATATGTTGCACGTATCCAATAGAATTTGCGCACACCGCTTGTCCATCAACTAATTTATCTTTTAAAGGAAGGGCTTTTAAGTATGGATATTGGATATATGCAGATAATGAATTGGCGACAACTTGTTCCACCTGATTTATAGTATGCTCTAAACGTCCTAATCTTGAGATTCTGTCTACCCATCTCAAAAAGGTGAGTATAACAACTGCAAATAATAATATTGTGAACAAAAACAGGATAAACCTACCTGCCTTTTCATAATACCCATTATTTACCGCTATTGTAGCAACGATACTGAATATGAAGGCTCCAATAAACACAGACAGTGCATTCTGTGAAACATCATCTGTAACTACAATTTTGAAAGACCTTGGGGTTGCGGTGCTACTTGCCGACGAGAATGCCGAAAGCATAGATGCAACTGCAAATATGGAGATAACCAACATACTGGCAGATATCGTATTTAAGAGGCCCACAATTGATTCTTTGTCTATATTAGGAATATAATCATTAAGTCCCAAGCCGTCTGCCTGATTTGCAACTAATGCACCAGCAACTGAAAATAAACAAAATAGCAAAGGTCTAAACCATAGCTGTTCGCGAAGTCTATTATATTGAATTAGTAATTTTTTCTTCATATGATTCTGGCTTGATTAATTTGATGAAGTATAAGTGTGTTGCATAGGGCTTGCCTCGCAAATAAGCTACGCTGGTGGGTTGCGGGTCACGCAACTAATTTAGCAAAAACGAAATGAATTAGGGAAAATAACTGCGGATTTTAAAAAAGAAATTTTAATATGATAACAAATTCTTATTTTTAATATATGAATGCAATCACTATAGCTAAGGGCATTTTAATAGCAGCTGGTATTATGCTGGGAATTGCACTTTTAGTATATTTTATCTTTGAATTAACCTCTGTCGTAGTTTATATATTAATTGCTTCTGTCCTTTCTTTAATTGGCCGCCCTTTTGTAATATTTCTTAGGCGCAGACTAAAGATTAATAAGCTATTAGCAGTAGTTATAACTATAATTCTCATGTTAGGTGTAATCTTGGGGATTTTTGGACTGTTTGTGCCATTAATAGTTGATCAAGGAATAAGTGTCACATCATTGGATGTAAATCAATTAGAGGAGAGAATACTTATTAGATACAACAATCTACTTGATTTCCTTCATTTAGAAAATTTACATGTTGATAGATCATTTTTTAATTTTGATCATTTAGGTGAAATTGCATATGGTTATGTGCCAGGGCTTATTACTGGAGTGGTAAGTTGGGTAGCTACATTCAGTATCGGACTATTTTCTGTACTCTTTATCTGTTTTTTCTTTCTTAAGGATAGCGGAACATTACAATCAACTTTCCTGACCCTATTTCCTGATGTAGTGGTCCCAAGAATACGTCGTTCTATAAATTCTGCTAAAAATCTTCTTTCCAGATATTTTATAGGGTTAATAATCCAATTAGGCATTTTATTCACTATTTATACCATTGTCCTATTAGTAGTGGGAATAAAAAATGCAGTTGTCATTGCTTTTCTATGCGCCATTATTAATATTATACCTTATTTAGGACCACTAATAAGTGGGTTTTTAATGTTGGCATTAACGATTACCAGTAATATTGGATATGATTTTAGCGATATCATATTGCCTAAAACCATTTACGTCATGGCAGGATTCGGCTTCGGGCAATTAGTTGACAACATTTTTAGTCAGCCCTATATATATTCAAAAAGTGTAAAATCCCATCCTTTAGAGATTTTTCTCATTATAATAATTGCAGGTGTATTATTTGGAATCGTAGGTATGGTAATAGCCGTACCGCTTTACACTACTATGAAGGTTATCTTAAAAGAATTTTTCTATAATTATAAATTAGTAAAAAAACTCACCAGAGGTTTATAGTTCTAGATTGATTAAAAAATTCTAAAATTTGAACTCATAAATAGAAAGTAAATCCCAGTTTCCAAAGTCAGAATGAATTGTTGGCTACCTTATATTATTGTTAATTACGTTTATATAATAAATTTTAATATTATAAATTGAAGGATCAATATCGTAAAGTTTATAATTTTTAAATTTTCCTTTATGTCTAATTTTTCTAAAGAATTTTATCTTTTGGTTAAAGTTTTGTCATAATGAAGAACAACAACCATGGATATGCTATAATTTAGTAATCTTATCCAACAATAAATAATCAGCTATCACCAAAGCCGCCATCGCCTCTACGATTGGTACTGCTCTTGGGACAACACAAGGGTCGTGTCTTCCTTTACCTTGCATTTCGACCATATTACCTTTAGAATCTAAAGTCTCTTGTTTTTGGATAATTGTTGCGACCGGTTTAAAGGCAACATTAAAGTAGATATCCATACCATTGCTGATGCCTCCTTGTACCCCACCGGAACGATTGGTTTTGGTGGTTCCGTTCTCATTAAATTGGTCGTTGTGTTCGCTCCCCTTCATCTTGGTGCCTTCGAAACCGCTGCCGTATTCAAAACCTTTTACCGCATTTATAGAAAGCATCGCTTTGCCTAATTCGGCATGAAGTTTATCAAATACAGGTTCTCCCAGACCAACCGGAACATTTTTGATGACGCAGCCCACCGTTCCTCCAATGGTATCGCCTTCCTTACGGATTTCCTTGATTCTGTCAATCATCCGTTGGGCAATCGATTCATCTGGACAACGCACTGGGTTATTTTCAGTTTTAGAAAAGTCGAGCTTGGTATAATCCTTATCGATAGAAATATCGCCGACGGAGGACGTATAAGCGTAAATTTCGATTCCGCTTAAAAATTGTTTAGCAATCGCTCCCGCAACCACGCGGCAGGTCGTTTCGCGAGCAGAACTCCTTCCGCCACCGCGATAATCGCGATTTCCGTATTTCTGTTGGTAGGTATAATCGGCATGACTTGGACGATAAACATCCTTGATATGCGAATAATCCTTGGATTTTTGATCGGTGTTGTTAATCACAAATCCAATTGGTGTGCCGGTAGTTTTACCTTCGAATATCCCAGAATGAAACTCAACAACGTCTGGTTCCTTACGCTGGGTAACGATTTCGGACTGCCCAGGACGACGACGATTTAATTCATGTTGAATCGCATCAAAATCTAGTTCTAGCCCAGCAGGACATCCATCGAGGATTCCGCCGATAGCAGGACCATGAGATTCGCCGTAAGTCGTTAATTTGAAAAGTTTTCCGAAGGTATTGCCAGCCATTTTTTAAAATTTGAGCTAAGGTAAATCGTTTATAAGAGAATGAAAAATTAGAAACGTTGAAGTTTATGGTTTATGGTTTGTGGTTCGTGGTTTATGGTTCCTGCCTGCCGGCAGGCAGGTTTGGTTTGTAGTTTTTTTTCCATTATATAAGTTATGTCTACAGTTCTAGATTCTAGATTCTCAATTCTCAAATCAATTCTCTATTCTCTATTCTCTATTCTTTATTCTCTGTTCTATATTCTAAAATCATTCATTCAAAAGAAAAAATTTAAACAAGCGCTTCATATAAAATTGAAATCGGATGCTTTGCTTCCTTCCCAGTACCATCTTTAATTTGATGGCGACAACTGGTTCCGTTTGCGGCGATTAGCACATCGTCACTAGAGGTATTAATTGCCGGAAAAAGAGTCTGATTCCCAATCGCCATACTGATATCGTAATGTTCCTTTTCGTAACCAAAACTTCCCGCCATTCCGCAACAGCCGCTCGGGATTATGGTAACATTATAATGGATTGGAAGATTAAGAATATCAAAACTGCTTTGTTGATTTCTTAACGCCTTCTGATGGCAGTGACCGTGGAATTTTATGGTTTTTTCTTCAGTAGAAAATGATTCTGGTATTATGTTACCTAATTTAATTTCAGCTTGAATGAATTCTTCAATCAAAAAAACATTTTTGGATAGGGCGATTGCGGCATCCTTATCATCTGCCAATCGAATATATTCATCCGTAAAGGTCAGAATAGCGGAAGGTTCAATCCCAATTAAAGGTGAATCGGAAGTCACTAGATTTCTGAATAGGTCAATATTTTTATTCGCCAGAACTTTGGCTTCTTCCAGAAAACCTTTTGATATTAAGGAGCGGCCAGATTCGAAGTTGGCAATGAGCCTAACTTCGTAGTTTAAGGCTCTTAATAATGAAATCGCATCAACTCCAATTTGGGTATCTAGATGATTGGTAAATTCATCATTAAATAGATAAACTGATTTTATTTTAAATTCTTTATTTAATTGATTATCAATTTCTTTAAACCTTTTAAATAAACTTTTACTAGAAATTATAGGAATTGTACGTTTGGGTGCAATTCCGGCAATATTTTTAATCAATTTTGAAGTAAATTTGTTGGTATAAAACAGATTTGCCAACCCTGAAAAACTGCTTGCTTTTCCGTTCAAATAATTATTATGGGCAAAGAGTTTAGTCCTTAATGACGGTTTATTCTCTTTATTATATTGATATTGAAATTCGGCTTTCAGGCTTGCCGCATCCACACTGCTCGGACATTCAGTAGCGCATGCTTTGCAACTTAAACACAGCTCAAATACTTCCTTTAATTCGTGATGATTAAACTTATTAGCTTTATCCGAATTGGTCAAAAATTCCCTTAAAGCATTTGCCCTAGCTCGGGTAGTATCCTTTTCATTTAGCGTCGCCCTATAACTCGGACACATGGTTCCGCCAAATTCCGGTAATTTCCTACAATCTCCCGATCCATTACATTTTTCGGCTTCTCGTAAAATTCCTAGAGAATCAGAAAAATCTAAAATTGTTTCAATCTTTGGTTCTTCTCGTCCTGGTTTGTACCTCAAATTTTCAGTCATCGGCAAGGGTGAAACTATCTTACCGGGATTGAAGATATTTTGGGCATCAAAGACAGTCTTTATTTCTTCTAAAATTGCATAGTTCTCTACACCAATCATTTCTTTTATAAAGCCAGAGCGCACTATGCCATCACCGTGTTCACCGCTCATCGAGCCTCGATACTTCTTTACAAGTTTTGCTACATCCTTAGTAATAATAGAAAAGAGCCCTACATCTTGAGTTTTTTTGAGATTTAGAATTGGCCTTAGATGTAATTCACCAGCTCCAGCATGAGCGTAATAAATCGCATCTTGGTTATGAGTTTTCATCAATTCGGAAAATTCGTCAATGTATTCTGCCAAATCATTTATAGAAACCGCGGTATCTTCTATGCAGGCCACACCTTTTTTATCGCCGACAATGTTTCCCAACAGGCCTAAACCGGCTTTTCTTAGTTCGACTGCTTTATTGATTTCATTCCCCACTAAGGATACGTTAGCGTAACTAAGACCAACATTTTCTAATTCCTTAATAAGGGATTCGGATTGCTTCAAAACCAATTCCTTAGTTTCTGCCCTTACTTCGCACATTAAAATGGCAATTGGGTCACCCACTACAAATTGTCGATTGTCCTGTTGTTCCTTATTTTTCTTGGTACAATCTAAAATGGTCTTATCCATCATTTCACAGGTATATAAATCATGCTCCATGACCGGCTTTACGGATTTAAGACAATCTGAAATGGAATTAAAATGAGCGGCAATCATAATACTAAACTCTGGAGGAAGGACGTCGAGCTGCAAAGTGATTTGCGTTGTAAAAGCTAAAGTTCCTTCACTACCGGACAAAAGTTTACAAAAATTAAAATTTTCATCAGAATCATTTAATTGTTTGGATTTAATCAATTCATCGATGGCGTAACCAGTATTTCTACGGTGGATCTCTGCTTTGGGAAAATTATCTGTTATTCTTTGTTGCACATTTTCATCTTTTAAAAGAAAATCCGTGCGGCGGTAGACTTCCCCTTCAAGATTCTTTAATTTTAGTTTTTTTGTATATTCTTCGACATTAAGAATTTTGAATACCACCTTACTACTATCACTCAGCAATGTGGTCATAGATATAACCTTATCTCTCGTAACTCCATATTTAATAGAAGTTGTTCCAGATGAATTATTGCCTACCATTCCACCGATCATACATCGATTAGAAGTAGATGTATTAGGACCAAAAAAAAGTCCGAAGGGTTTTAGGAAATTATTCAGCTGATCTCTGACCACGCCCGGTTGCACCGTAACAGTCCTCTCCTTTTCATTAACATTTAGAATTTTTGTAAAATATTTTGAAACATCCACTACAATTCCTTCACCCACACATTGTCCCGCTAATGAGGTTCCAGCCGCTCTTGGGATTAAGGAGGTTTTATTTTGACTTGCAAAAGTGATAAGTTTCTTAATATCGTTTTCGTTCTTGGGAAGACAAACTGCTAATGGTAAAATTCTATAGACTGAACCGTCGGTAGCGTAAATGGACTTCATCAATTGGTCGTGATATAATTCGCCATCAATATCTTGGGAAAGTTGTTGGAGCTTTTTGTTTATATCGTTGTTCATTAATGTTCTTTCAGTAACTGTCATAGGGCGATTAAAGTTCTAAATTTAGACCATCTCATTCAATTTTAACATAACCTTGGCGTTATAATAAATATTGAAATTTGCGATAGTCGTATTTTTGTTAAAATTCTAAAAACTTAAAACTTATGAAAAAATTATTTTTTGTTGTTATAGCAGTAATAGGCTTCACGGCGACTTCTTACGCACAAGTAGGTGCTACAAATGCTATTGGTTTACGATTGGGAGATAGTGATGGTTTTGGTGCTGAAGTTTCTTATCAACGCGCATTGAACGCTGACAATAACCGACTAGAACTAGATTTGGGTTTACGATCAGGGAATAACTTTGATGGTTTTAAACTTGCAGGTCTTTATCAGTGGGTTTGGCAAATTGATGGTGGCTTTAACTGGTACGCAGGTGTTGGTGGTGGATTGGCTTCTTATAATTATGATAAAAAATTCTTTGACAATGATTATAATGGAGATGACAGCGATACATTCGTTTTTGCCGCCGGTGACGTAGGTATCGAATATGTTTTTGATATCCCATTAATGTTATCATTAGATTTTAGACCAGAATTTGGGTTTGGAAGCAACAATCGATACTTTGAAAATGATAACCTCGATTTCGACATCGCTTTAGGAATAAGATATTTATTCAACTAATTACAATATTAGATAAAAGAAAAGCCACCGATTCGGTGGCTTTTTTATTTTATGCGATGCTCAATTTTTTCTTTAAGGTGCGCTCATAAATAGATTCGTACATCGGTACGATATTGTAGATATCAAATTTTTTCGCTTCTAGCTTAGCGTTTTTCTTGAATTTTGCCAAGTTAGCCGAATCACCCAAAATCCTGGTGGCATTATTTGCCATACCGTCTACGTCGCTTGGATCATTTAAATATCCCGATACTCCTTCCTTATTAACTTCCGGAATACCACCAGCGTTACTCGAGACAACCGGGACTCCAGACGCCATCGCTTCTAGCGCCGCCAAACCAAAACTTTCGGATATCGATGGAAGCAAGAAAAGATCACTAAAACAAAGGATTTTATCTATTTCATTACTGTTGCCGAAGAAAACAACCTTATCTGCAATACCCAACCTTTCACATAATTTCTCTGCGGGTTCCCGTTCCGGACCTTCGCCCACCATCATCAATTTCGCGGGGATTTCCTTTTGAATACGGTTGAAAATTTCTATTACTTGAGGTATCTGTTTTACTTTCCTAAAATTACTGATGTGAGTAACAATACGTTCCTTTTCCGTAGCCATCATATCTCTCTGGCAATCCGTAAAATCATGAGTGTAACGCTTTAAATCAATGAAGTTTGGAATCACTTCAATTTCCTTTTTAATATTGAACAAACGTAAAGTATCGTCCTTCAAACTCTGAGAAACCGAGGTTACCGCATTAGAATTGTTAATGCTGAAAGTCACGGCCGGTTTGTAAAACGGATGACTTCCTACTAGAGTAATATCGGTACCGTGCAAGGTTGTAACGAAAGGGATATTAATACCATCTTCCAATAGCATTTTCTGCGCCATATAAGCGGCATAAGCGTGTGGGATGGCATAGTGTACGTGTAAGATTTCAATTTTATGAAGCTTCACCATATCTACCAATTTGCTAGAAAGGGCTAATTCATAAGGTTGATAATGAAAAAGTGGATATTCCGGAACATTCACCTCGTGGTAATGCACATTATGACTTAATAACTCTAGCCTTACTGGTTGCTTATAGGTTATGAAATGAATTTGATGTCCTCTTTTAGACAGTTCTAATCCCAATTCTGTCGCAACTACGCCACTTCCTCCAAATGTTGGATAACATACAATACCTATTCTCATCTTACTTTATTATAGCTTCATAAATGAAGCGCTGAATTTCTGTTCTAATATTTTCTTTTAGCAATAAATTAGAACCCGCTTTCGGATACGTTCTATTTGCTAAAAACACATAGACAATTTCTTCTTTAGGATCTGCCCATGCATAAGTTCCGGTGAAACCGCTATGTCCAAAGCTCAACGGAGAAACACAACCGCAGGTTGGACCAGATTTGCCAAGTTGCGGTTTGTCAAAACCGATGGCGCGTCTATTTCCATTATTTTCATAGTAGCGCGTATTAAACTTATCTACCGTTTCTGGTTTTAGATAGCGCTTTCCGCCGTAAAAACCTTTTTGCAGGTACATCTGCATAATCTTGGCAACGTCGTTGGCATTACTGAATATCCCCGCATGACCTCCTACTCCATTTTGCATTGCCGCACCCATGTCGTGCACATATCCTTGTATGGTCTGGTAACGATAATAATCATCTTCTTCGGTAGGTACAATTTGTGAATTGCTAAATAGCGACGATGGATTATAGGTCGTGTAATTTGCTCCTAAAGACTCATAAATATGTGATTGAACCAATTCATCCAAAGGTTTTTTATTTTCCTTTTCGATGTATTTCTTCAAGATATAATATGGTAGGTCGCTATATCTATAGGAAAGCTTACTTAACAGATCAGAATCTTTAATTATTTTTTGAATAGAATCTGGATAATCATTTCTTAGATAAAGTTTATTCGCCACTTTAACGCTGAAATTTTCGCTGAATTCATTTCTGTAGAACTTGGTATCAGGATGATTGGTAAGAGTATCTAAGGTACCAACATAGAAAGGAACCCAAGGTTTTAAGCGTGCATAATGTGAAAGCATTTGTTTTAACGTAATATCCTTTTTATTGCTTTCCTTGTATTCTGGAAGCATTTCAGAAAGTTTGGTGTCCAATGAAAGCTCTCCTTTTTCCACCATTTCCATAAGCAATGGTAAGGTTGCTAAAATCTTAGTAAGAGAAGCAACATCGTACATATCATCAAATTTCACTGCTTCTTTTTTATCGTAAGTATGGTAGCCAAAGTTCTTATTGTAAATCACTTTTCCTTTTCTAGCAACCAAAAGTTGAATCCCAGGAGTCATTTTATTATCAACCGCGAATTGAGCGACTGAATCTAATTTCTTCAAGAGTTTAGAGCTCATCCCAACACTTTCAGGAATTCCGTAAGACAAAGATTGGATAGCGTTGTAGGTGATTCCTGTTTTCACCTTGAATTTTTGACCAATGCTTACTGGCAATTCACCTTTCGCGGCAACAGCACCAAATATCAATTGCGCTGATTTTTTTTGAGCCGAAACACTGTTTTGGTAACTAACCACAATTCCTTCAATATTCTCGAAAGTATTTAATTCAAGCAAAGAGTATGGTCTAACAAAAACATCTAAAATCACTTTATTGGTTCGGGCGATTTCATAAATCCAAACTTTTTCTTTGTCGGTAAGTTGGTATGGTTTCCAAGGATTAGCATTAGAACGATGGAACCCGATAATTACAGTATTATAATTTTGAAGCTTACTGATCATTTCATCCAACTTTTCCGCTCGGATTTCATGAACCTTGGTATACATTTTTAGAGTTTCAAAAAAAGTGCCACCATCATCATCTCCCATCTGCACGTAAGCGATTTTCTTATCTTTTAGTGAACGTAGCGGCAAGATTTCGTCTTTGTTCTTAACCACAGTAATTGCATTTTCGATCACTTCATCATAAAGCACCTTATCTTCAAGTGTATTTAAATCGTCATATAAACCAAGTAGATTTACAGGTTTGTAGCGGTTAAGACCAACTTTATATTTGGCCATTAATATTTTCTTAACCGAATAAGCAAGGCGCTCTTCGGTAACGTCCTTTGCAGTATAAGCTTTTGAAATAGTTTCGATTGCCTTTGAAATATCTTCAGAAATCAACAGCACATCATTACCAGCTTTAAATGCAGCTAGGTCAATGTCTCCCGGAACGCTATAGTTTGAAGCTCCCTTCATATTTAGAGCATCTGTAAAAATTAGACCATTAAAGTGAAGTGAATCCTTTAAGATGTTGGTGACGATATTCTTTGATAAAGATGAAGGGATACCAGGTTTGGATTCTAAGGACGGAACATTGAGATGCGCCACCATAACACTAGAAAGTCCCTCATTAATTAATTTCCTGTAAGGATAAAGTTCAATTGAGTCTATCCGTTTTTTTGAAAAATTTATGGTTGGCAAGGTTTTGTGTGAATCGCTGTCGGTATCGCCATGACCGGGGAAATGTTTAGCATTTGCTAAAACCCCAGCCATTTGCATTCCTTTCATAAAAGCAAGTGATTTTTCTGTTACCATATCTCGGTCCTCCCCAAACGAGCGATTCCCGATAATAGGATTTTTAGGATTGGTATTAATATCTACAACTGGAGCAAAATTGAAATGAACACCGATCCGTTTTGAATGCTGACCAATCCTATAGCCGACTTTTTCAATTAAATCTGAATCTTTAACCGCACCTAAGGTCATATTCCAAGGATAAGCGAAAGTAGAATCCAATCTCATACTTAAACCCCATTCGGCATCCATACCCACCAATAAAGGCACTTTGGATATTGCTTGTAGTTGATTATTCAGTTTTGCCTGTCTAAGCGGACCGCCAGTAGAAAAAATAACACCGCCTATATGGCTGTTGTTAATCAGTCTCGCAATTTCATTAGTGTGTTTGGAATCCTTATCCGAAAAAACCTGTACCATAAACAACTGACCGATTCTCTCCTCTAAGCTCATAGCATTATAGATACTATCTACCCATTTGGTTTGAGCTGCTTGATCAACCGTTTGCAACGGATTATTTGAATTTTGGGCAGGAAGAAATTTTCCTAATAAAATAAGAATGATGAGGGGTAAAAAGCGGCGCATATTAGGGATATACTTAGGTTTAATATGAATAGAAAAGGCTATATTAATAAAGCCAAATTAGTATTTTAATGAGCAAATACTTCAACTTTATGATAGATTTATAAAGAAGTAATTAACTTATAAATCTTTATTTAAAGAATCTAGAATGCCAGCTATCGGAAGCGGGAACTTCCCAATTGTCTTTGAAGTCGGAGACGTTTGTAACAAGATTATTAAAGACAACCGTGTTTTTTGAAACTGCTCCCTCCTTTGCCATTTTCTTAAAATCTGAAAGGGGCTTGTATGCTATAAATTCTCCTTGTTTATAAGAGACATTCATTTTGTCGAGTAATTCGACATTATATTTTTTCTCTAAATGTTGAATAAAATGGACGGAAGCATCGATAGAACAGCCAGTAGCGGCATTCAAGCTTTGGTCTAAACCAATTATGATAAAGCGTTTATATTCAATTTTATAAGCTGCACTAAGATTTTGTCCGTGCGCTGTCCACTGATTAAGAAATTCATTCAATTCATTGTTCAGTTCTTCCACTTCAGCATCGGTAAAACTTCGATTGGATTGATAAATCCACACTCTTGAAGTCTCAGATAATTTTTCAAAATCTACCAGCATATTCTTTTTTTTAAAGGTCGGCTGCGTTTGCAATCAATTCTGCAACGTCCATAACCTGAATTGAATTTTCCTTATCCTTGGCTTTTACGCCATCGGTTAACATTGTATTACAGAATGGACAACCAGCAGCAATAATCTCTGGTTTAGTCTCGATGGCTTCTTCGGTTCTTTTAACATTAATGTCCTTATCACCTTTCTCTGGTTCCTTAAACATTTGTGCACCTCCGGCACCACAACATAAACCTTTTTTCTTGCAGTTCTTCATCTCTACAAGTTCGGCATCTAATTTCTGGATTAAATCTCGTGGAGCTTCAAAAATATTGTTTGCCCGACCTAAATAGCAAGGATCATGAAAAGTGATTCTCTTTCCTTTAAACTGGCCACCTTCAACAGTTAAACGCTTTTCGTCTATCAAGGTTTTGATAAACTGGGTGTGGTGCATTACTTCGTAGTTGCCACCAAGACCAGGGTATTCATTTTTAATTGTATTAAAGCAATGTGGGCAGGCGGTGACGATTTTCTTTACTTCGTATCCATTAAGCACTTCTATGTTAGTCATAGCTTGCATCTGGAAAAGAAATTCGTTACCCGCGCGTTTCGCCGGGTCACCGGTGCAACTTTCTTCAGTACCTAAAACAGCAAATTCAATATTGGCCTTATTCAGGATTTTGACAAAGGCCTTGGTAATTCTCTTGGCACGATCATCAAAACTTCCGGCACAACCTACCCAAAATAAGACTTCGGGCTGCTTGCCTTCTCCCATGAATTCGGCCATAGTTGGCACTTTTAGATTTTCGCTCATCGTAAAAGTTTCAAATTAGACGCTTTTGAATTTTTAGTCATGTTGACCATCATCAAAAACTTGAATCTTCACATTCTTCTCAATCAAATCAGTGAACTTACCTTTATATCTTGTGGCTTTTACCAGGTGATTATCTATCCAATGATAGTTACCGCCTCTTGGTTTACCCATCAATAAGGTATGATATTTAAAGTTGTGGTTTTGAAGCCATCTTTCTGTAAATTCTCTATGCTGCTCGGTTCTAGAAGTGAAGAAGCAAATCATATGACCTTCATCATACCAACGATTACAAGTCTCTAATGCATCTGGATACACTTTGGCGGTAAGCATTCTCTCTGGTTCTTCGTTTGGAATATCATCGCACACTGTACCATCTATGTCAATTAGATAATTCTTGACTCCTTTTGGTAACACCGGGCTAACTTTTTCTCCAGATTCTACTTTGTCCTTTAGCAATTTATCTGCGTCTTCTCTGTTCATCTCTTAATAATCTAAATTTATCTTTGGGCAATCTTAAATAGATCGCCAATTTCTTTTTTCCGTTTTTCATTACATTTTCTGGAGCGTTCCTTTCGCCGTATGCTGTTTCATAAGCAACTCCTTTAATGTGTTTTAATTGATTAGGCGAACAATATTCACAAAAAACCTTTGTGATCTTTATTGAAACCGGCCTATAACTTTCATAATTAATTTCTGAATAGACTTTTATTTGTAATGAATCTTCAGCATAACCTTGCGCTTTGGCTTTGGTTGAAACAAAAGCAAACGCTAAAATTAAAATAATATGAAAGTATTTCAATCGATTCAAAGTCATTGTTTTTCCTATTCATTTTTCCAATTTAATCGATCCATCTGATTATATGGCCACGGTGCCCCATTGTTTTCGACATTTGTCATCATCGCATTTAACTCAGTTGGCGCAGCAGACTGCTCCATAACCAAATACCTTCTCATATCCATAATAATAGAAAGAGGATCAATACTTATAGGACAAGCTTCTACACAAGCATTACACGTTGTACAAGCCCAAAGTTCTTGACGGGTGATATAATCATCGAGTAATTGCTTCCCGTCATCCTTAAACACTCCATTGTTAGCATCAATATTCTTACCAATCTCCTCTAGACGATCACGAGTGTCCATCATAATTTTTCTAGGAGACAGTTTTTTGCCTGTCTTATTTGCTGGACATTCCGAAGTACACCTACCGCATTCTGTGCAGGTATAGGCGTTGAGAAGTTGTACCCAACTTAAGTCGGTTGCATCACTGGCACCAAATTTCTCTGGAACATCATCTGCTTCTCCTTCTGGAGCGGCGGCGAATGGATCAACGCTTGGATCCATCATCATTTTTACTTCATTAGTAACCGAATCTAGATTTTTAAATTGACCTTGAGGTCGCACTTTACCGTAATAGGTATTCGGGAAAGCCAATAAAATATGGAGATGTTTAGAAAAATATAAATAATTCAGAAATATTAAAATCCCTAAAATATGAAGCCACCATGCTGAACGTTCAACCAAATGGAGAGTCGTCTCTGATAACCCGCTAAATATTGGTGCTATAAATTGACTCACCCAATTCCCGCTTTCCAATTCCTGAAACCTTGCATCGGTCGCATTCATTACTAGAAATAGAATCATTAAAACCATCTCAAAATAAAGAATGAGATTCGCATCGTTTTTTGGCCAGCCTTTCAATTCTGATTGTAAGAAACGTTTGATGTTTAAGATGTTCCTTCTTATCCAGAATATCACTACCGAGATAAAAACCAAAAATGCCAATACTTCAAAAAAGCCTATCAGGGCGCCGTAAGTTGCACCTAGAGATGAAAACAATCGATGCGTCCCAAAGACGCCATCAATCATTATTTCTAGAACTTCAATATTAATAACGATAAAACCAACGTAAACAATAACATGAAGAAAACCTGCGATCGGTCTTTTAACCATTTTGGTTTGGCCAAGAGCAATCATCGCCATATTCTTCCAGCGGGCAGAAGGATTATGTTCCAAATCCGCTTCCTTTCCGAGTTTAATGTTTCGGATTAATTTTCTAACGTTGAATGTGAAGTAACCGAGCCCAGCTATCAATGCAATTGCAAAAATGATATTGGGTAAGTAAGTCATTTATGAAGTATGTGATTTATTTCTGCTCGTCTACTAATTCTAAAAATTCCTTGTCTTCGATCAAGTTGCCTTCTGCATCGTACTGCTTGGGTTTTTTTCCGAATACAGAGAAGTGAAAGTAACGTTTAGGATTTAGTTTGAAATCTTGAAGTAAAGCTTCCAACTGTTTTGTAGCACCATCTAAATTTTGATAAAGACCTTCATCCTTAAGCAACTTTCCTAATGAACCTTGTCCATCGTCGATTCCTTGGGCTATCCCATCAAATTTTGTTATAACATCCTTTAAATCATTGACAGCGCTGGCCAGATCTGCATCGGAAATTGACCCAGTGATATTTGCCAGATTACTAGAAGCAGTTTCAAAATTCGTTAATGTTGCAGAAAGCTTTTCTTGGTTTGATGCTATCAGACCGTTTAGAGCTTGAGAGGTACTTTTGTAGGCGGTAATAGTGGCACTTAATTCTGCAACCGCATCTTTAAGATTCGTTTTTGTTTCTTCATCAAAAATAGTATTAACATTGTTTAATAATGAATCGGCACTTCCCATTACTGATTCCATCTTCTCTTGAAGCGGAGTAAGCCTTCTATTAACCAACTCTGAAAGACCTGCTTTGATATCAGAATCTAACATTTGTCCGCTTTTAGCTTTTTCTGCCCCATCATTTGCAGGAATGATTGCGATGGCCTTACCACCAATTAAACCTGCTTCGTAAAGTTCTGCCTTGCTGTTTTTTGAAAATTCAAAATTGTTCTCGATCAGCATTTCTACTTTTAATCGACCCGAACCATCTTCATCAAAAGTTATCTTTCTTACTTGACCTACATTTAATCCGTTTACAGTAACTGGCGTTGAGGAAGAAAGGCCTTCAACATTATTATATAGTGCATAGTAAACCCTAGAAGAGTTTAATAGGTTGTCCCCTTTCAAATAATTGAATAGGTATATAAAAAGTAATATCCCTGAAAGGACAAGGATTGCTGCTTTTACTTCTTTAGAAATTTTCAAGATTCAATGTATTTGTTTGCGGGCAAAATTAATAATATTTAAATTAAATGGTGGCTAATTTGCTGTAGTTTTTAATGCATCATCTAGGTCTATTCTTACACCATTTTTATAAGCTACGATAAAGCAGGATTTATATCCTATTTTCTGAGCTTTATTCTGCATTTCTTTGATTTTTTCATAATCTGAAGTTTCACCATAATAATATCGGTAAAGATTATCGCTTTCTTCTCGAGATATTTGATCCAATCCCTTAAAATTATAAGATTCTGGTTGAAGTTTTTTACCGCTAGCCGCAATTTGAACTTTAAACACTATATCCGAGAACATCTGGGGGTCTCCCTCTGCCTGAAGCTTTTCTCTTTCGCGCCCAATATTTTGACCAACGTACTGGTCTAGGTGTTTTTTATAATTCATGATAGACCCAGAAATAGATTTGGATAAATCTTCTTGTCCTCTTTTAGAATTGAGATAGGCGCCTTCACTTGTATTTGTTATAAAACCGGTTTCTACCAAAACACTTGGCATATAGGTCTGGTGTAAAACGATAAGTCCCGCATATTTTACGCCCCTACTCTTTCTATTTAGCTTTTCAGAGAAATTATCTTCAATTTCCTTAGCCAGCATAATACTTTGGTCAAGATATTCTTCTTGCATCAAGGTAAGACCAATTACAGATTCAGGTGAATTTGGATCAAACCCATTATAACGGGTATGATAATCGTCCTCTAAATAAATTACTTCATTCTCTGCCTTAGCAATTTCGAAGTTGGTTTTATTTCTATGTACTCCAAGCACAAAGGTTTCGGTACCAGACGCCTGAGAATTATGGGCGTTGCAATGAATAGAGACAAACAGGTCGGCATCAGCCTCATTGGCAATTTTTCCTCTTACAAATAAATCAACGAAGACATCGGTTTTTCTAGTGTAGATAACCTTAATGTTTGGAATCTTTTCCAATTCCTTGCCAACGGCCAAAGTAATCTTTAAAGCAATATCTTTTTCAATATAACCGTTAGAAGTAGGACGGCCAGGGTCCTTTCCACCATGACCAGCGTCGAGTACTACAACAAACTGGTCTTTAGCTTTTTTGGGATTATTTTCAGATGTTAAAATACTGGTAAATATAAAAAAAACCAATACAAATATATAAGTAGCTTGCGTTCTCATCCTTAGTGTAACGTCATTATTTGAGGGTTTATTTCATGTCAAACTTTAAACGATAGATTGACCTATACAAAAAAATAAACGTAATTTTGGCTTTTCAAAAACCGAGCCATACTTTTACAAAAATACATCGAAAAGCATTGCGTACCCACTACAAAAATCTACTTTTTGCCCTAAGTTTTACATCGGTTATCAACATAAGTAGTTACGCTCAAGACCTTCCTGTTAGAGTAAATAGCATTCGCTCAAAGACCGAAACTGATACGGTTAGGGTAAAGACCGATACCATACTTAAAGTCCCTACCATCGGTGAAACTGTAAAGGATAGTATTTCGCAGGATTCCATTCCTAAAAAAAAGGAATTTCTCTCTGATATTGTGAGTTACAGCGCAAAGGATTACGTTTCGATGAACCAACGTTTGCAAAAGATAAGACTTTATGATGAAGCGGTGATAGAATACACCGACATGAACATTAAGGCTGGGGTCATCGAAATAGATTATACCAAAAACTTAGTTTATGCCGGTCGTTTAAAGGATTCTGCCGGTACTTATACCCAAAACCCGATTTTTACCCAAGGTGAAAATGTTGTGGAACCAGATTCGATAATCTTTAATACTGAAAGCAAAAAAGCCTTGGTTTTTAATTCTCGGACTAAGCAAAGCGAATTTAATGTGATTGCCCCAAGGACAAAGAAAGAAAACGATTCGGTTTACTTTTTGGAAAAAGGTCGATTCACCACTTCCGAGAATTTGGATGATCCTGAATATGAATTTATCGCCTCCAAGATAAAATTGGTACCCAATAAGAAAATTGTTGTTGGTGCAACCAATATGGAAATTTATGGAGTGCCAACTCCGGTTTGGCTACCTTTCGCTTATTTTCCTCTAACCGATAGTCGTTCTTCTGGAATCCTCTTACCTAGTTTTGGTGAGGATAATGATGCTGGTTACAACCTTCAGGATTTAGGATATTATTTTGCATTTAGTGAGTACGTAGATTTGGCACTTTATACGGATATATTTACCAACGGTAGTTATGGATTTAGGGCACAGAGCAGTTATGCCTTACGTTATAAGTTTAGGGGAAATGTTTCATTTCAATATGAAAAACAGATCACTAGCGAAAGAGGATTTCCTGATTACAGTCAACGAAGTTTCTACAATATAAGATGGTCTCATAACCAAGATACCAAAGCGAGCCCTAATTCTAGATTCAATGCTTCTGTAAACTTGGGTAGTAGTAGATATTATCAAAATTCAATTAGACAACAGAACTTATCGAACACCCAGAATAATACGCTTTCATCTTCAATTTCTTACTCGAAGACCTATCCTATAGAACCGGCCATTCAATATAGTATTACGGCTACCCATCAACAAAACACAAATACACAAGTCATTAATATGACGCTGCCTACGTTTCAAGGAAGTGTGGATAGGATATTTCCATTTGCGCCAAGTACAGGTTCAAAAAAAGGAATTATTCAAAATATAAATTTTAATTATCAGGTTAGAGCAGAGAATAGAATCCAGACTACGGACTCCTTATTTTTTACTGAGGGTATGTTCGACGAGGCTAGAATTGGCGCCCAGCACACTATTCCTCTAACCACAAATTTTAAGTTATTTAAGTATTTGAGCCTCAGTGCTGGTACAAGCTTTAGTGAGAACTGGACCTATAACACCATAAATCGCTTTTACGATGCAGATTTACGACAGGTTGTAACTGAAGATGTCACCGGTTTTGAGAGCTATAGGACATACAATTTCAACACCAGTTTAGGAACTACCATTTACGGAAGATTTCCATTTACTAAGGAAGGAAAAGACCCGTTGATTCAAGAAATACGTCATGTCATAAGGCCTGCACTTTCTTATAATATCAATCCAGCGTTTGACCAATATTATGACAATGTTGAAATAATAAATGCTGATGGACTTACCAATGTTGAATTAAACCAAACTCAATTTTCAAGATTTGAAGGTTCTCTTTTTGGCTCTCCAAATCAGAGGTTTTCAAGTTCATTGGGATTATCCGTTGGTAATAATATTGAAGCCAAGATACGCTCGAAGGATTCCACATCCTTAGAACCTAAGAAGATTTCCATTTTGAACAGTCTTAATTTTTCGACCTCCTATAATTTTGCGGCGGACACACTTAAATTAAGTCCAATCCGAGTTTCTGGAGGAACCAATATCCTTAATAATAAGATGGCCATTAATTTTGGGGCTTCTCTAGATCCATACGCCTTAGACAGCAATAACCGCAGAGTAGATAAGCTTAATGTAGATAATGGTGGTAGTTTCTTTAGATTAACATCTGCCAATTTTAACGTTAGCTATTCATTGAGCAGCGATACCTTTAAAGCTGAAAAGGACACCGAAGAAGAGGAAGAAGCCACAGAAGAATCCATAAGAAGTGGTGGCCGCGCAGATGATCTTTTTGGCAAACCAATGACCTTAAGGGAGCGGGCAAAATCTAATCTCGAAGATTCTAAAACCGATTCAGAATTTTATAAGTTCGAAATCCCATGGAGCCTTAGATTGGCCTACGCCCTAAACTATAGCAACAATATTAGGCAAAACACAGTTTCATCCCATTCTTTAATGTTTTCTGGAAATGTTGAGCTTACCCCAAACTGGTCAGTTTCAGGAAATTCTGGATACGACATTCAAAATAATGGTTTTACCTTTACCCAGATGACGTTCACCAGAAAATTGCTGACCTGGAATATGAACTTTTCTTGGGTGCCATTCGGACGATATAGTCAGTGGAATTTCTTTATCGGAATTTCTTCGAATCTATTAAAAGATCTTAAATACGAAAAACGTAAACAAAGAGATCGTCAACTATAATTGAATCTATTTCTAATACTAGTAAACACTTTATAAAATGAAAAAAATAATAAATACATCTAAAGCCCCTGCTCCTATTGGACCTTATAATCAAGCGGTTCTTAGCGGTAACACTTTGTATACTTCTGGACAAATTGCGTTTGACCCAAAGACTGGAGAACTGATATTATCGTCAATTACTGAAGAAACTAAACAGGTCATGGCAAATATGAAAGCTGTTCTAGATGAAGCTGGGATGACCTTTGAACATGTGGTAAAGACTTCAATCTTTATTAGTGACATGGATAACTTTGGAAAGATAAATGAAGTTTATGGAAGTTATTTCGATGCAGACACGGCACCGGCTAGAGAAACCGTCCAGGTTGCGCGGTTGCCAAAAGACGTAAATGTCGAAATAAGTATGATTGCCATAAAGTAGATATTGCCAAGGTTATTAACAGCGATTTCTTAAGAACTTGATCGACACATAGGTTTTAGTGGACTTCTAAAAGATATTTTTGAAGCAAACCCCAAAAAACCTACATCATGATTAAAAGATTATTCCTTCTACTGTGCTTATCGATTACGGCGATTTCCTATTCTCAGACTAATTTTGAATTAGATCTAGATTCTATTCAATCAGAACAAGATGCCGAGAAAATGATTGATAGATACAAATCCAATAAAGGCAAAATAGTCATCTTTAACACAGAAAAGCACCTTACTAGGCTCGCTAACGAACTGTATGATCTTTCGGTCGGCGGCAAGAAAGTGTACGAAACAGACATTAATAAAACCTTTTATAAGGTTTTGGACAAGCAATCAATCCAACATTATAGAATGAGCTATATATTATTGGATAACAGCGAACTTTCTTTTGAAAAATCAGAAGCGCTTAAATTTAAAATAATGTCTAAATTTAGAAGAGGACAACGCTTTGAAGATTTGGCCAGCCGGTACTCTATTGATAATTCTGCCTACACCGGCGGAGATTCTGGTTGGGTTACTAAAGGTAGCTTCTTTGATGAAGTTGAAAATGAAATCTTTAATAGTTACGGAGTTAAAGATGAATTTGTAGCAATTGATATTCCATCTAAAAAACTCACCTTCCTAATATTAAAGACGCATTCACCTAAACAAATCGAAGAACTTAAAGTTCTTAAAATGGTTGAAGAAATTAATTAATGCAACTATTCTATAATCCCGAAATATCGATAAACACTTCCACCATAAGTTTTGATAAGGAAGAAAGTCGTCACATCTCGAAAGTTCTGAGAAGGAAGAACGGCGATATTCTTAAAATCACCGATGGGAAAGGATTTATTTATGATGCGAAAATAATTGAAGACACTATCAAGGCATGCAAGGTTGAAATCGTTTCACATAAGTTTGAAGAAAATCATCCTTATAAATTGCATTTGGCGGTAGCACCTACTAAAATGAACGATCGTTACGAATGGTTTCTAGAAAAGGCAACCGAAATAGGAATTGACTCCATTACTCCTATTTTCTGTGATAATAGTGAGCGAAAGTCGATAAAGTCGGACAGATTCGAAAGGATTATACAATCGGCGGTCAAACAATCATTGCAGGCTTATATGCCACAACTTAATGAAGCAATTTCATTTAATGATTTTGTGAATGAACGTTCTGAAGGAAGATTATTAATCGCACATTGTGAGGAAACCAATAAGCAAAATTTAAAAGACGTTATTAACAGAAACGAAGAAGTTACCATTTTAATCGGACCCGAAGGAGATTTTTCTCCAGATGAAATTAAACTTGCTTTATCGAAGGAGTTCATACCGGTATCACTCGGAGACACCCGATTAAGGACCGAAACTGCAGCAATTGTAGCTTGTCAGAGTGTTGCTTTTGTAAATCAATAATATTTTCAAGTTGATGTGATTTCATAAGGAACGTTAAAGCAAGCATTCTTGACACTAGACTTTAGTATTTTTGACTTATGGATGTTATGATAAAAACTATCATGTTTAAAACCCTTTTGTCATTAGGGATTTGTATGCTATTAAGTATAAATTCTCATTCGCAAGATTTGGCAGTTTTAAAATATGGCGGCGGAGGCGATTGGTACGCCAATCCCACCTCGCTTCAAAACCTTATTGCTTTCTGTAATTCTAACATCCAGACCAGCATGAATCCGAAACCACAAACAGTTGAGGCTGGTAGTAGCGATATTTTTCAATTTCCGATGGTTCATATGACCGGGCACGGAAATGTGTTTTTTTCTGATGCCGATGCCGATAATCTAAGGGAATATATATTATCTGGCGGATTTCTTCATATTGATGATAATTATGGATTGAAGCCATATCTAGAAAAAGAGTTGAAGAAAATATTTCCTGATAAGGAATTAGTTGAGCTGCCTAACGATCATCCTATCTTTAATATTTCTTACAAATTCCCACAAGGCCTACCAAAAATCCATGAACATGATGGGAAAAACCCTCAGGCTTTCGGGATTTTCGAAAATAGCAGATTGGTACTTCTATTCACGTTTGAATCTGATCTTGGTGATGGTTGGGAAGACCCAGAAGTCCATAACGATCCAGCGGATGTGCGAGAGAAAGCTCTTAAAATGGGAGCTAATATTGTAAAATATGCCTTCGAAAATTAGGTCGATTTGCAGTTAGAGCATCAAAATTATAAGCCTTCAAAGAGTAAATTTCCAATCATTTTAATTTGCGAAAACATAGCAAATGCTGCTAATGTTGGTGGTATTTTAAGGATTGCTGATTCTTTTGGAATTGAAAAAATATACTTCGTTGGAAACTTAACTCCCATGGGCAGAAAAATGAAAAAAGCTTCCCGCGCTACTGAAAAATACGTTGACTTTGAGGTTGTTGAAGATATGAACAATCTAATTTCAAAATTAAAATTGGACCAGTATCGAGTCTTCGCCTTAGAACTTACCACATCTAGTAGCTCTTTAGAAACTGTGAAGTTTAAAGAATATGACAAAGTTGCGATTATCATAGGTAATGAAATAGAAGGTGTTAGCGCTGAAACACTTCAGCAAGCGGAGAAAATTGTACATATAAATATGTTCGGAAATAATAGTAGTATGAATGTCGTAAGTTCTGCTGCCATTATGCTCTACGAGCTTACTAAACAAATAAGAATCGGCCTCTAAAAGAATTTTTCAGCATTAATTTTATGTTTCAAATTAACATATATTTGCTGAGTGAACTACCATAAAATAACAAGAGGCCTCTTACAGACTATCGCAGTGATAGTTGGTATTATTTTATTCTTTTATTTCATATACGAAATAAAATCCCTTGTACTTTATATTTTTATTGCCGCCATAGTTTCATTAATTGGTAGACCCGTAGTTTTAGCCCTAAAGAAGTACTTAAAATTTGGAGATACGGCTGCTGCAATAACCACCTTGTCCCTGCTCATCTTATTTATTTGTGCGATTCTCTGGATTTTCGTCCCCATTATCATCGACCAAAGTAAAAGTATTACTGAGATAGACATTCGATCCATTAAGCGTGATCTAAACGAAATAAACATTCAAGCGAGTGAATATTTGGGCTTTGAGCAAATCAATTTTATTGAAGCGATGAAGCAGTCTGATTACGTTAGGAACTTTAATCGAAAAGAACTTCCAAACATTTTTGACTTACTGATCAATAACGTTGGCAATTATATCGTAGGTCTATTTTCAGTTCTCTTTATTGCGTTTTTTCTTTTGAAGGATAAACGGATAATAATTAGTTCGGTAACGGCGTTGGCCGAACCTGGAAAAGAAAGACGGTTCTTAATGGTTTTAGATAAAGTGAAAAATTTACTTTCTAGATACTTTATTGGTCTTTTACTGCAAATTGCGGTATTAGCGATCCTCTACTCTGGATTGATGCTTTACATCGATGTAAACAACCCCATTGCAATCGCATTTATTTGTGCATTTTTAAACATTATACCATATTTGGGCCCGTTAATCGCCGGTGCTATTATGGTGTTGGTAGTGGTATCTAACAATTTGGGTGCAGATTTTTCTGATCAGCTTTTACCTTTAATAATTACTGTTTTAATTGGCCATGCGCTCGCACAATTAATAGATAATTTTATTTCCCAGCCATTTATTTTCGGAGCAAGTGTGCGCTCCCATCCATTAGAGATTTTTCTGGTTATACTTATTGCTGGTTATATCTTTGGGATTGCAGGTATGATTTTAGCAATCCCAGCCTACACTACAATTAAGGTAATCGCCAAAGAGTTTTTATCTGAATATAAAATCGTAAAGCGCCTTACCCGAGATATTTAGAAAATTTAGAATATCTTGTTTCACTCTAAGACCTTATCATATATATAATTCCAAATTGGATATATTTACGAAATGAATTCAAAGATTATTGCCAACGGAATATTAAGAGCGGTTGCAATTCTCCTTGGTCTTTTTATTCTCATTTACGTGATTCTGGAATTGTCTTCCGTAATCGTATACATCTCTATTGCCGCGGTTCTTTCGCTTATAGGTAGGCCAATCATATTGTTTCTGCGGAGGCGATTAAAGTTTAATAAACTCTTAGCTGTTATTCTTACTATTCTTTTAATGCTTGCCGTATTCGTTGGTATTATCGGGCTATTTATTCCTTTGATTATCGATCAAGGACATAATCTCTCATTATTGGATATCCGCGCTCTTGAAGCAAACATTCAATATATCTATGAGCAAGTAATGAGCTATTTAAACTTGGATCAGCTCAACTTCCAAGAATCTATGTTCGAGTCTAACCTTATCGACAATGTAGATTATGGCCTTATTCCTGATTTTTTAAACGGGGTTATTAGCGGTTTGGGAAGCTTTAGTATGGGTCTATTTTCTGTTTTGTTCATTACCTTTTTCTTTTTAAAGGATAGTAATATGTTTCAATCGATTATTTTATCCTTGGTGCCAGATGAAAGTGAATTCAGGGTAAGACGTTCTATAAATACCATTAAAAATTTGTTGTCTAGATACTTTGTTGGTTTGATTCTACAACTTTCAATATTATTCGTAATCTACACTATTGTGTTACTTATCGTGGGTATCCCAAATGCTATTGTAATAGCATTCCTTTGTGCGTTGCTTAACATCGTACCTTATCTAGGTCCCATCATTAGTGCAGGAGTTATGATTGTATTGACCATGACAAGTAATATCGGTCAGGATTTTAGTTCGATCATATTGCCGAAGACCATTTGGGTAATGATTGGATTTATGATTGGACAGCTGATTGATAATTTCTTCAGTCAGCCTTATATCTTTTCAAAGAGCGTGAAATCACATCCGCTTGAAATCTTTTTAGTCATTATAATAGCAGGTGTTTTATTTGGTATCATCGGGATGATTATAGCCGT